>NZ_CP176530.1:925158-1233545 GCF_046267985.1 Pseudobdellovibrio sp. HCB154
GAAATAACTCAGGCATATAGTTTGTTTCACGAAATGGTCTAGACCAGTTTGAATTATAAACCTGCCACCAAGCGTGGTGGGTGTAGGCAAAATTTAAATCAAAATCGGTATTTAAAAACTTACGATCAATCGGAAGTAAAAAGCTCACCTGAAATTCAGCTTCTGTTTTTTTATAAACATCGCCTTTTTCATTAGGCACCGCTGACTTCATGGCTTGATAGATATCTTCATGCGGGATGGTGTTGTACACCACGGGTAAAATAAAAGTACCACGGTGCGGAAGTAGGGTGTACTTCGTTTCTAGTAACTTTTCGTAATTCTCGCGCTCTTTTTTAAACGGGTCAGAAGGTATTACTGGTTGTTCTGTTGGTTGTGCTTCTTGCGCGTAAGTAGAAGTCGCAAGTAACAAAAGAGCTGTAAGAAAGAAAATAATATTTTTCATTTAGTCTTTCAAACGCCATTCGCTTTCAGTGATTAAACGAGCGCCACGTTTTGAAAACAGGTAGCTCCAAGCCCATTGAGTCATGACCGCTACACGGTTTTTAAAACCAACCAGATACAAGATATGAATAAAAAACCAAGCCATCCATGCCATAAAGCCTGTCATCTTTAAACGGCCTGCCTGCATTAAAGCGCGATTTCTTCCAATCGTGGCCATTTGGCCTTTGTCGAAATATTTAAAGTTATCGATTTTCTGACCACGGATAAGTGATAGAATTTTTTTACCTGCGTAGGCACCACCTTGAATCGCAGCAGGGGCTAAGCCTGGCACAAATTGGTTTTCACCCATTTGAATTGAAGCTAGATCGCCAACTACAAAAACTTCTGGATGGTTTGGCAGTGATAAATCTGGATTTACTTTAATGCGACCTGCACGGTCACGTTCAACATCTTCATCAAAGTTAATTGGCGCCGCTTGCACACCGGCAGCCCACAGCACACAATTTGATTTGATAAATTCATTCGGAATATAAACACCATCAGCTGTGATTTTTTCAACACGAGTCGATGTGCGAACTTCGACACCTAAATCTTCTAGATCTTCTTTGGCTTTTTTAGAGAGGTCTTCAGAAAATTGCGCCAGCACTCTTGGCCCGGCTTCAACTAAGATCACACGCGTTTGTGCGGGATCAATATTTTTAAAGTCATTCAGTAATACCGTACGGCTGATATCAGCAATAGCTCCAGCTAATTCAACACCTGTTGGACCGCCGCCCACAACAACAAAGTTTAACAGGGTAGATCTGATTTCAGGATTCACTTCATTTTCTGCGCGTTCGTAAATTGATAAAATTCTTTTTCTGATTTCTGTGGCTTGCTCGAGTGTTTTTAAGCCTGGTGCAAACTCCTGCCAAGCGTTGTTGCCAAAATAAGAGTGGCGGGCACCGCAAGCTAAAATTAAATAGTCATATTCTAGAAAAATAGATTCTTCTAATTGTGAATGCGCACGATTTGCAATGGTGCGTTCTTTTAACTGAACTTTTTCAATTTTACCTAAGTGCACTTCAACATTTTCGTTATCAGAAAACTGCGCCCGAATCGGAACAGCGATATCGCTTGGATTTAATCCGGCGGTTGCAACTTGGTATAATAAGGGTTGAAACAAATGATGATTGCGTTGATCGATCAGAACAACTTCAACTTCAGATTCGTCAGCTAAAGTTTTAGCGGCGTTTAAGCCTGCAAAACCACCTCCCACAATCACGACAATTTTTTTGCCTTTATCTTTTCCGGGGTGGGTGAGTTTCACTGTGGACTCCTAGTCTTCGTCTTCGGTATCAAACTTTAGATCAAAAAACTCAGATAGAGAAGATTCGTCATCACGCGGAATCTGTGGGGAAACACGATTTAATATACGGTGCTGTCTTCCTGTTACATAGGCAGACGGGCGATCAATACGAAATTTACGCGGGTTAGGCAGAACAGCAGCGATTAAAGAGGCCTGAGCCGGGTTTAAATTCTTCGCACTTTTTTTAAAGTATTTATTCGAAGCCGCTTCAACACCATACACGCCAGGGCCAAGTTCGATCACGTTTAAGTAAACTTCCATGATGCGCTCTTTAGGCCAAAAGAACTCAATTAAAACGGTGTAATAAGCTTCTAAACCTTTGCGAATCCAATCACGCTTAGGCCATAAGAAAACATTCTTCGCTGTCTGTTGGCTGATGGTGCTGGCACCTTTTTTACGTTTGTGGGTTTCATTGTACTTCATGGCTTTTTCGATCGCGTCCCAATCAAAACCATGGTGATCAAAGAATTTATAATCTTCAGCTTTTAAGACGGCTTTTTGCACGGAAGGCGCAATATCTTCAATAGAAACCCAAGTGTGATCAACGCCGACAAGCTTATCATTCTTATCGTCAAACGCCGATTCAATAGAACGAATCACCATAAGGGGTGTCATATAGACCGGAACAAAACGGTAGAAAAAAACCACCGCAATGGTGCTTAGAAAAAACAGCAATGTGATTTTTAAAATCAGATTTCGGAATTTAGGCCACAGTTTTTTCATAGCAGTTATAGTTTAGCGCGCGCTTTAAAAAAGTCATTAATCGGGTCTTCGTTTTACGGATTATTGGCCTTTTATCACGGTTTTTTTAGAAATTTGAAGATTTTTTCTAGCAAGCTTGGCTTAGGAAATGCTGTTTGAATCAGCTCTACAAGCTCAGGTTTATTATAATGCTTTGCCGCTTGCAGAGCGGTCATATTATCAAACTCGGACAACAAGTAAGGATCAGCCCCGTTGTTTAAAAGATACTTGGCGATGTCAATATGGTCATTGTTAATCGCCGCTAATAAGGGCGTCGCTAAAATTTCAGGGTGCTGGTAATTTGGGTTTACACCATTACTAATATGGTACTGCACCAGAGATAAATTCCCTGAGCTGGCTGCGCTGTAAAGTTCTTTCCAATCACCCGCCGACATAAATTATAAATTTAATTTCTTCTCGAGCTGCATAAACTCAGGATCTAGCAGATTTTCAAGATCCGCCGCAGAAAATTCAAAAGAAATTTTACGCGCTTCTTGGTAAAACTCTTGCTTTTTAGAAGCCCACTTGTCCCACGCGGCCACAATAAAGAAATCACGTTCGTCTTCATCGGTATTTGGGTCAATGGCCGCTTGGCAGTAGCTTAAAACATTTTCGTTTAAACCCATTTTTTCAATCACCGCGCAAGCTAGTTTCCATTCAAAGTGATTTAAGTATTTTTCAACGTCTTTCCAGTAATCTAAACCTTTTTGCCCTTGGTCGCTTTTGCAAAAATACGAAGTGCAAACACCGGGACGGTAAGTCCAAATGGAACATTGATTTTTTACGCCGTCGAAAAAAGGGCAAAGCAATTCGGATTTTTTGCCAAAACCTTCGCTGCCGAAACTTTCAATTTTACCTTGTTCTTCGGCCGATGGAAAAAGCCCTACCGGAAGCAAAATTCCCCGCGGTTCAGTTTTTGCCAGATCTTCTGAGGTTAAAGCGCCTAAGCTAAAGTTTGGTAGATACGGAAAATATGTGCAGCATTTTAAATGATTTAAAAAAGGCCCCTTATCGCGAGTTAAGCCCGAAGGCTTAACCATGGCGCAGTTATCACAGGTCGCGAGCGATTCTAAACGGCGCGCCGTTAGACGTTGCGATAACCAGTGATCATATCCCTGAGGGTAAATTTGCTGAGCCATAATTCATTACAGAGTGTAACCGAAATTAGCCGTATTGTGTTACAAAATTTTCGCTGCAGAGCGGTCGGCTCAAGTTATGCAGAAACAGTGATATTTAGCAAATCCAGGAGGAAATAATGAAATTGCTTTTTACAACTTTAATCGTGTTATCAACACTTCCCAGTTTGGCCGATAAGGTGCCTGCCGTTGCAACCGCAGATGCAGGTCACGTTATCATCAGCAAAAAAGATATGAAGTGGGGAGCTGCTCCAGCGTCGCTTCCAGCAGGCGCGCAAGCGGCAGTGATTGATGGTGATCCGACAAAAGCCGGTGAATTTACCATGCGACTCAAACTTCCAGCGAATTATAAAATTCAACCGCACACTCATCCTGCGGATGAACATGTGACCGTGATCGAAGGTAGTTTTAGTATGGGGCTTGGTGAAAAGTTCGATGCAAAAAGTGGTCATGTTCTAAAAGCCGGTGATTATGCCCGTATGACGGCCGGAACTAAGCACTTTGCGATGACCACTTCGCCTGCAGTGATTCAACTTCATGGTAATGGTCCGTGGGGAATCACTTACGTTAACCCTGCCGATGACCCGCGTGAAATGATGAAAAAATAATTTTTTTACTAGCCGCCAACACTGATGTTAGGTCAGACTTGATTGCATATGCAAATCGAAGACAAAATCCCTGATCCTACCGAGTACTGTGCTTTAAGAGTGGCTTCTGGTCTTTCTGCAATGTCTCTAGACGCTGCAACACTGGGGCTTCCCAAATCTCTTTACGCTGTCACTCTTAGGCAAGACGGTAAACTCATTGGCATGGGCCGAGTGGTGGGTGACGGGTTGCATGTGCAAGTGGTTGATATCACCGTTGCTCCAGAGTTTCAGGGAAAAGGATTATCTCGCCAAATTATGGAAAGAATTATGGCGTTTATTGACGAGAAAATTCCTAAGTGCGCAGTCGTAAGTCTTTTTGCTGATGTTGATTGGCTTTATCAAAAATTTGGTTTTGTAAAACCGCAGAAATCACAAGGTATGTTTTATAAACGGGTATAGAATTAGCGCGTTCGTTGGCTTGGAAAAACACGAGCTTTTTCCATCAGTGTCCAGATCTGTTTCGGAAGTAAGATTGAAATACCTAACATCACCCACAGGCTGCCTTTACCCAGAATCAATCGTAGGAATAAGGCGTCTTCAAATTGCACATTGAAATTAAGCCATAGGTAAACCAAAGCTTTCACTAAAAAGTAAAAGGCCCAGAAAAGAGTAAAGCAGGCAAAGAAGAAGCGTTTGTCATCTGAGTTGTCGGCAGACGTTTTATTTTGGTTTTCAGCAAAAATTTGGGTGATTGATTTTTCGTTAAAAACCGATAACCCAAAAAACGCTGCAAAAAATAAATTGGTGATCGATGATTCAAGTTTAAAGAAAAACGGGGCTTCAATGTACAGATCAAGTAAACCAAAAATGACGATGATGCCGCTTGAGAAATAAAAGAAGATATCGATTTTGCGTTTATTTAATTTTAACCAGACATATTCAGCCAACGCTAAACCGATTGAAACAATCACGGCGGTCTGAAAGCCCCAAAATAAATTGACCAGATAAAATCCGATCAGAGGACCAAAATTAGAAATTAAAAATGAAAGAATTTTTTTAAATGCCAGCATCGTGTTGTTATTTTCGAACGTAATCATAACAACAATCTATGATCCGTCAATCTATTGCTGTTTGATTTTAAAATTAAGAATTAAGCTTCGGAGTCCCGACAAATTTTTTAAGTTCTAAAACTTGAACTACTAACAGGGGATCACGGCTTTGCGCGACCATAAGTTTAGATTTAAAATCGGCGTACATTTCCGATTCATCAAACAGGGAGTGAACTTCTGTTAAAACTGAACGGTGCAGATCGGCTAGAATTGTTGTTTCGTCGTCTAAAGATTCATCCATACGAACCACAAGGCTAGTGATTTTTTTTAACCAATCGAAATCTTCGTGTGACATTGATAAATGCAAAACATCGTACGGTGACAAAGTTTTTTCATTTTGTGCTTCGTATTTTTCTTTTTGAAATTGCAATAAAGATTTGTGAACGCGCAAAAGTAATTGCGTGATTTTAGTTAAATCGGCTTTGGTATTTTCAGGGGCTGCCATACTTGATAACTACCTAAATTTCGCTTGAGATGCAACCTATTGCCTTTAAAGCCCTTGGGTAAAGGGTTTCAAAGATTTATCTATTTTAACAAGTTAATCCTGTTTCTGCGTTAATTTTAGCTAATAAGTAATGCAATTGTTATGACTGAAATTGACAGAGCTTTAACAGTTTCGAAATGAAATTTCTTTAACATTTTTAACTACTTGAGAAACGTTGGCGGTGTAGGAATTTGTGATCATACCGATAAGTACAGTATTGCTCTCTTTGGACGTGTGTTGTGTGTGGAGTAAAAGATGAAAAATAAATTATTTGTTTTATCAGCTTTAGTCTTCGTATTGGCAGGATGCAAAGAACTTGTGGGAGATTCTTTTGTAACAGATATTCCGCAAGTTTTAGAATCGCCATCAGCTCCAGCGCTTCCACCGGCGGGATTAACTTTATCGTCAACTTCGCTGCGTGTAGGAAGTTTACTGACGATCTCAAGCACTTCGACAGATCTTTCAAGCCCGATTGCTGTAACTATTAATGGAACTCCGGCCCTTGTTTTGAATACTTCAGCCAATCAAATGCAAGTCTTCGTTATGCCAGGATCCACTTCGGGTTATGTGGGAGTTGCAACAAACAGTGGCATCGATTATTCAGCAACACAAGTGACTGTTCAATCGGTGACAGCAGGAGTTTCGTACACACAAGAAGGTGATAAAATCGTGGGTGCGGGAGTTTCGGGAACCGCAGCTTATTTCGGCACATCACTTAAGGTAAGTGCCGACGGAAGCACAGCCGCTATTGGTGGCCCGGTAGACAGTGCGAACGAAGGGGCCACGTGGATTTACACTCGTAACGGCGCAAGTTGGACGCAGCAAGGTTTAAAACTTATGGGTTCAGGTGCTTCGGGTACAGCCATGCAAGGTTTTGCTGTCTCGCTCAGTGCCGACGGTAACACATTAATGAGTGGCGGTGCTGCTGACGATAATCAACTTGGAGCCGTTTGGTTTTTTACAAGATCAGGCACAAGTTGGACGCAGCAAGGTCCAAAAATAGTTCCGACTGATGCGATTGGTGCGCAGGTTCTTTTTGGAATGTCAGGCGATTTAAGCGCCGATGGTAATACGGCCATCATCGGTGGAGTCGCCGACAACAGTCAAGTTGGTGCAGCCTGGATTTATACACGTAACGGATCATCATGGACTCAACAAGCTAAGTTAGTAGCGACAGATTCGGTAGGAACTTCAACACAAGGATATAAAGTGGCCCTAAGCGCTGACGGTAATACCGCCATTGTTGGCGGAGCTATGGATGACGGTATGGTCGGAGCCGCTTGGATCTATACGCGTTCGGGTTCAATTTGGACTCAGCAAGCAAAGCTTATCGGAACAGGACATATCGGAAACGGTGCGATGGGATACAGTGTGGCCATAAATGCAGATGGAAATACAGTGGCGGTGTCAGGCCCTTATGACGACAGCACAAATGGAGCCGTTTGGATTTTTACAAGATCGGGAACAAGTTGGAATGAGCAGGCTAAACTTACGGTTACAGGAAATATCGGACCAGCAAATATTGGTTATAGTGTTGCGCTAACAGCGGATGGTAATACCGCAGTTTTAGGTGGCCCGAATGATAACACCATGGTTGGCGCCAGTTGGGTTTTTACACGATCGGGAACAACGTGGACCGAAAGAACAAAATTGTTAGGCACCGGCGGTGTGGGTAATTCGACAGTTAGTTTATCAACTAGCATCAGTGCCGATGGCAGTGTCATGATGTGCGGTGGATCTTACGATAATTCATTTATGGGCGGCGTTTGGAGTTTTGGTAAGTAGTTTAAGGACACCAATCTTTAGGTGTTACAACCTTAGTAATGTCGGAAGCTTTTATATAAAGAAAATTTTCACCAATAGCTAAACGCAGACGTTGATGGCGTTGTGACTGGCTTGAGACCGTCTGAATTTGTCCGTAGCCAGAACTATCAGTTGAGCTTAAGCCCTGCACATTTTTTAAATTCCATTTAACGTTTGCACTTTCAACGGGTGTTAGATCGGCATCAGTTAAAATCGTACTTATTGTTCCCTCGGATTGGCGACATTTCACTTGATAGTGAATAGTGATTGAATACATCTGCCTACAATTTTGCGTGTTAGAATAACCGAAGCCGACTTCACAAGTATTAAATTTTTTCTCAGAATATCCCAATTTTTCTTTTGGGTAATCCATCCGTAAATACTTTTGTAAGCTTACGACATCGATAATTTCTTCAGTTTTTTCTTTGGGAGCGGTTGGTGTTGTATTTGGGTAAACGATGGATGGTTGTGACTCTTTAACTTGTTTACCTGTACAACCAGCGAATAAAAAAATGAAAGCTAAAATAAAGCCAATGTTTTTCATTCAAAGATTTTTGCATTGATTGGAATTGAAAAAAACTAAAAAATGGTGATTCCGGTACGATTCGAACGTACGACCCTCTCCTTAGAAGGGAGATGCTCTATCCAGCTGAGCTACGGAACCGCCGGTCAATGAAGTAAGAAGCTAACAAATTTGGGGCAGAATGTTAAGCTCTTTTAAAAGCCTTATTGCAAATTATTTCACCACTTCTAAGGGTTTACCCAAATTTAAAGCGCAAAATGACTGCGTTTGGTGCGCTAAAAAAGGCTGACCACTGTCGGTCATCGGGTTTCCGGCAAGATCAGTGAAGCGGCTAAGGTTTGGGCCACTAAACTGTAAACTTTTGCGAATATCAAGTTGTGCGCTCCAGTTTTCAAGTACCAGGGCCGTAAAAGGATCTTTTAAACGAATGGTGAATTGGTAATTCGATTTATCCAGTTTTTTAACTTCGCTATAAAAGAAAAGTTCATGAACATTCGGAGCCATTGGCGCAAGATCCACCGTCGATTTAAGGATTGTCACTTCTTCGCCGCGCGAAGGTGTTGCTGAAACCGCTGTATCGTAACGAAAGTTTAAGTTTGAAGCGCTATCAAAAGGCACAGCCATGCGGCTCACAGTCAGCTGGCACTCGGCAGATTTAACCGAAGCCTGTAATTTAAAATCTAAAACATCTTTCAGTTCTTTTTCGTTGAGCAAAAATTCTTCACCCAAAAAAACTTGGTAAAGGCCCGAATCATTTTGACGAACGTTCGTGGTTGCGCAACTTAAAGTTTTGTAACCTTCTCCAGTTTTCTGGAACAGTAACACACCTTTTTCACCGAGCGGAATATTTTCGCCGTTGCAGTTTAAACCATCTTGGCCTTGCACATCTAAGTAAACGTTTTCGATATAACCTTTAAATACTTTCTCGACACGCACGCGGGCTTTGCCTTCAGAGAGCGCGATCGTTTCAACTTTGGCGATAATCACATCTTTTGATTGTGCCGCCTGCTGGGCATTTGCAAAATCAGCGCAACTGCAGGCGAAGATTTTTTTGCAAAAAAACAAAGATAAAAACAGAGTCGTAAAACCAAGTCTGAAAGTCATACTTGTGCTCCTTTTTTAGGGTTGCGACAACCTAGCAGATATTATTCTGGTGCAAACACTTAATGCCTCTTGTTAGCGGTTTACATTCATGACTGGGCTAATCATCATTGAAGAAATGCGTTTTTTACTTGTATCAGTTTTTCTGCTTTTGTCTGGCATCCAAGCTCACGCTTACCCTGATTTTATCGGGTACGGTTACCGCAGTTGCCTTGTCTGTCATGAATCGGGTGGAGGCGGTGGCGCCTTAACTGACTACGGTCGCGGTGTTTTCGCTTCAGAAATCGCAGCGAATCCACTTCGCAAATGGCTTAACGATGAAGAAGCCGCTCAAGTTTCAAATTTCTTAGGCCCGGTAGAGTTTCCCTTCTGGCTTCGCATGGGTTTTAAATACCGTGCTTTAACCGTTGAACGTTCACCAGGAACAAAACCTAAGCGCCAGTATCACTACAACATGCAAAATGATTTAAACTTTAATCTTTTTGCCAATGAAGCTCATACTTTAGGGCTTATCACAACAATGGGGTATGTTGAAAATCCGATCGCTCTTTATCCGAATAAAACGATGAAAGAAGATTCGTATTTATTTTATCGTGAATATTATCTTAAAGCGAACGTGGCTAAAGAATTTTGGCTCTACGCCGGTATGATGGATAAAGTTTTCGGAATCAAAACGGCAAATCATACAGCCGTGAATCGTGCGCCGTTGTCTTTGGGGCAAAATGACCAAGTTCATGCAGGCTTAGTGCAGTGGGCCCGTAAAGATGAAGATATTTTCCTTCAATACTGGTTAGGTAACTTACATCTGCCCAAAGAAGAACGCCGCCGCGGTGGCAGTGTTATGCTCGATAAAAAATGGGGCAGTATGCACTCCTGGGGATTTAGTTATCTCAACGAAGCTAAAGAAGGTGTAAAACAAAACATTTATTCTCTTCATAACAAAATGGGCTTTCGTGATGGTAACTCGTTACTTATGGAAGGTGGCTATCGCGTAGAAACCACTGAGCAAGATGGCGCCTCGATTAACAGCAACAGTTATTATATTTTCACGCAAAATAATTTAAACCTGACTCGTGGAGTGTTTTTTGTTTCAGGTTTGGAGTTATCAAAAAATACAACGGTTTCATCAAACCCTGAAAATTTACGTTGGGATTTAGGTTTTCTTATTTTTCCAATTCAGAAAGTTGAAGTACGCTTTTCTGGAGTTAACCAAAAAACAATCGGCGCCGAGGACGCAACTAAAGATCAATGGTCACTACAATCACAAATACATTTATCTTTATAGTTACCACACTAAGTCTTAGTTTTGCGTTTGCTGCTGATGAGGCTGTGCAAATTAAAAAACAAGAACGCCAAGAGCTTTTGGAGATGGCCAAAGAAGCTCCCGCGCAAGCTATGCCACCAGCAGCTCCTCCAGCTGCCGGAAAGCAAGTTCGCCGTGTTGTTCGCCGTAAAAAAATTGTTCAAGAAGTTGAAACTGAGCTTACATCAAAAATCGGCATGAATCTGGGCGCCGCTGTTTGGGGTGAACAAATTTTACTTCAATCAGGTGATGGACGTACTGAGAATATTCTTGTTGAATACACTGGTCTTGCGTTGGGGTTAGACTACACGCTAAAAGGCGAGTCGTTGGGATGGAATAGTGCCGTAAAAGGATTGTTCCTTACCGGAAATGCTCAGGCCGAAGGTCAATCTATCACTTATCAAAATAAAGTCGATGCTATCGCTCCAATTTTCGTGAGCACAGGTTTGCGTTTTTATCCGCACGAAAAAGTGAATGTGACATTGAATATAGGCGCTACATTTTACAAATTAAAGCTCGCTGCACCGACTTCAGTCGTTACGAATTATGATTTTAAATACGCTGATAGCATTCAACCAATTGCTCAATTACAGCTGGGTTGGATGGTTGCAGAAAACTGGATGTTTCAACAAGAGCTGTTCGTTAGTGAGAAAAATGAAGCTTCTGTTGGTTGGATCGTCTCACTCGGATACGTTTTCTAAACTAGTCTATACTTTTCAATAAAGACCCCCTTAAACTTAGAGCTGGGGGAACGATAACTATGCGTTGTAAACAGACAATGTTTATTTCTTTATTGGCTATTGTTGTAACGTTTGCACAATCCACTCAAGCAGCGAGTAAGTTAACTGACGTTGAAGTATTCAATCGTTGTTACTTTAAGTTGTTTAAAACGGTTGTGCCTAGAACAGCAAGTTTAGGTAAATCCTTAACCGATGCGATCTACGCGAAAAAGCTTTCAGGTCCCGCGGCCTGTGCTGTATTGCTTGATCAATCTGAATTCTTGGATAACGGTAAAAAGCGTGCAGCTAAATACACGACTTATCCAGCTTTAACAGAGCAAGAGAATAAAAAGTTAATCGCTAACTTTCATAATTTTCACAATACATGGTTTCAGAAAAAAGCGTTTCTTTTCTCATCACTGGGAATCGATATTTCAACTTATGCGATTAAAGATAATGACGAAGCTTCATTATATTTTACGCGCGCTTTATTCGGAAGCAGCATTCCTGTTTCGACGGTGTTCACAGCTACGAAAACATTACGTGGCTTAAGAGAAGCGCCAGATAAAGCGGCAACATCTCGTTGGAAGTCAAAACCAATGAGCATTGTTAACGAAGCTGATTTCGCAGCTCAAAATGGTTTTGTTATGTCGTTTGGACCAACGGCGTCTCTTTCTTCAATTATAGTAAAAGATGAAGATCTAGTGCCATTCGGAAAGCTATATGGTGTTGAAGAAGCTAAGCCATTGATCGTTCCAACCGTGATCATTAATAGTCAAGGCAACGTATCAGCAACTATCCGCAGCCAAATTTCAATGGCGATTGCGGCTAAAAGTAAAGATGTGAACTTATTCGAACACTTAGGTGGCGGTATTTTAGGTTCACAAGCTTTTTACATGAAAAACACAAATTTAGGTATTGGTCAAATTGCTCCGGGTGCCAATAACGATAAAGATGATGTCGTTGCACGTCGTCTTTCAAGTCGTGTTTTTGAAGATTTATTATGTCATCAAATGCCAACATTAACTGAAGCTGACGTGGTGAACGATGTGATTCCGAATTCTCCACACGGTTTTAGAATCAATGCTTCATGTATGGCGTGCCATACATCTTTAGATCCGATGGCTTATTCATTAAGAAATTATGCGCCATACAGAACGGCGGTAAATCACGACAACACAAACTTAACGCCCGAACAACGTGCTAAGGGAACTCCGGTTCTTGGTATCACACGTCTTCCTGCCGTTGCAGGTTCAGGTCACTTTGCTTTACAAAAGCCAATGGGTGCATTGAACTATCGTGATCATACGAATAAATTATTTAAAATTCCGGTTGAAGGTTCGAGCCAGTTAGGTCTTGAGTTGTCAAAAAGCGACGACTTCTATCGTTGTATAGCTAAACGTTACTATAACTTCTTTACCGGTTATGACGTGAACTTAGCTGAGCGTAATGTTCCTGAAGCGAGCAATACGAAAGAAGCTAAATTTCACCGCGCAAGAGTTTTCACACTTGCAGCAAATCTTAAAAAATCTCAAAACATGACTCAAATGATTAAAGAAATCTTCAACACAGAGGCCTTTGTTTATCGCCAATATTCTCCGCCGTGATAAGCGGCGACCGCTGGGGAGCGGTTAGAGAATAAGGGGTTGGCGATTAAATAAATAACAGGGGGAAATAAATGGGGAACGGACAAAGTCGCAGAAAGTTTTTAGAAAACGCTACAAAAAGTTTAGGCTTGGTGGGTATTTCACCAGTGATGTCTAACTTTATTGTGCAAACACTTTCTTCGCAGGTTTTTGCAGCGGGTACTACAAATACAAGCGGATCAGATAAGATCTATATTTTCTTTGCTTTGCCAGGTGGACCTCCACGTTGGTTTTTCGATTTACCATTAACCCCTAATGGTAACACTACAAAATACACTGATGCTTTCTCTCACTCAGGTGTTGCCACGCATGTTGGCATGGCCGGTACGGGTGACCCACAAGCGACTTATAAACCATGGCGCGATCCTAAGAGCGGATACTGGTTACCTCCAGTGTGGGGTTCGAATCCATCTGGCGGAAGCTTTACGAACTGTTTAGCGAATGCCGCTTTTATTCGTGGTGTGGATTTTGAAATTAACAATCACGATTTAGGACGTTTACGTAATCAATCACCAATTATTGGTGGTTATTCGATTGCGGGCTTATTAGCTGAGAAAACTTTTAATGCCTTTCCAGCGGCTTCTTCAGGAAGTGTCACGAGTGCTTTTAAAGCGACTAAGCCGATGTCGCCGGTTGGTCTTAATTATACGGTGAATACGACGACAAATCCGATCTCTTCGACGATGCGCTATTTCTCGGGTAAAGCTCCTGTAGAAAACTTAGCGGTTAGCCAAGCGTTATCAGAGTTTGATAGATATGCCGATAAGAATAACTTTATTCAAAAAAGTTTAACTGAATCAAAAGAAAGATCTGATGCTTTAGTTCAACAGGGTGTTAAGACTTTTACAGATAAATGGCAACCAACTTATGATAAGTATTTATTGAAAGTCAGAGAAGCGATGTCGTTAACTAACACATCAGCTTTTATGGACACTAAGCCAATTACGCCTCCACCGATGAAGAACGGTAACCCAGATATGCGTACACGTCGTGCTGACGGTACATTTATGGGTGATCTTTCTGACTATCGTAATATCGTGAATGATCAAACAACAGTTTCTAACTTAGCAGCTACTTTTGCTACAGTTGAAATTTTAATTACGATGGGTTTAACGCAAGTTGTGACGGCTGACTTAGGAGCGATCTCAAATTTAATTTTTAGTAATGCCGGTGGTAAATTTAATTTAGCTAATGACCAACATTTTATCGGAACATTAGTTTCTACGATTGCCACAACTTTCATGTACCGTGCGATGATCAATTGCACAGAAGAGTTAGTGTTAACGTTAAAAGAAAAAGGTCTGTTTGATAAAACGATCATCCAATTCGGTGCTGAATTTAACCGTACTGCAAAAGCCGATGGTTCTGGTTCAGACCATGGTTTCAAAGGTTGTTCAGTTCTGTTAATTTCAGGAATGATTAAGAAAACACTTGTTCTAGGAAATGTAAAACAAGATGAATCTTCGACTTATAAAGGCCACTGGGGTATGGCAGCGCCTCACCCAATCGCGGGTAACGATTATCCATTACGCTTAAATGACGTATGTAAAACGATCTGCGGTATGTTAGGTCTTAGAAACGTTTCGAACAATGGTGAATACATTCTGCAAAACAACGGTTCTCAATGGGAAGCTTTTACAGGCACTAAAGGAGAGGCGAAAAATGTTTAAGTCAATGTATGCTCGAATTTCATTAGTGATCGTTTCTTTATTTGTGATGGTTCATTTCCAAAACTGTGCGCCACAAAAAGAGGACTCAGTTTTCGATTCAATGAACAATGCGGGAACCATTGAACAGATCCACAAAGACAACGATCATGGTAAAGAAATACCGACAGAAGAAAAAGTGGCGATGGAGATTTCAAAATCTTTATTAGACCGCTCAATGATTTATTCACTATTCATTGATATCTTCGGCCCGGATGCCGCCATGGTGACAGCTCTAAATCAATTACGTGCTGAGCGTGCGGTATTTGGTGGTCCTTGTTCAATTTATGAAAATTTTAAATCGGCTCGTAACGGATTTAAAATGGATTCAGAAGCTGAAAGTTGCGCCAACTCAGAAACAGCGAACAACTTAGCGGCTCCGGTAAATCCAGTTGCTAACGTGTTACAACAAGCTTTAGTGAATGATGTTTGCCAACAAATGATTGGTAACGCAAAAACTTATGCTTACGCCGTGGCCCAGATTAAAGAAAGTCCAAGTGTCGCGATTCCGGCAAATAGTTCAGCCAACGTGTTGAAACTATTTCGCTTATTTTACCGCGGAAAACCAGATCCAGACGCATCACTTGTAAACAGTTTGCAAGTTTTAGTGGGTGAACCCGCTAGCCATGATGGTTGGAAGATGGCGATTTCAACGACCTGTGTATCAAGTCACTGGCAGGCTCTATGATGAAACTTTGGGGGGCTTTAGTTTTCTTTATAAGTTCAATGGCTGCGGCACAAGAAGTTGTGCCGCTATTTCGCAATGATAGTCTTACGACATTTGTGACAATGCCGTTTCGTTTGCAGGATGACGGTGGTCAATCTATGCCGATCGTTAGCATGGACATCACAAGCTCTAAAGAAAATTGCCAGGGCATGATTGACCCCAAGATCAGTTCTAACTTTTTGGTTAAATGTACAAAAGACGGTCCGTTATCTGTTGATGTTTACTTTAAAGACTCAAGTGGCTCGATGATGCGTATCGTTTACGATGACATTACCGTTACGAAAATTTCTGAGTCAGCGACAGTGTTACAACCTGTCACTGAAGATCCTGATAAATACAAAGCCGGTCGCGATTTATTTGCGACTTACTGTATGAAGTGCCATCAGGCTGCACACGATAAAGCCAACAAATCAGTATCACAGATCAAAAGTGCGATCACCAACATTGGCAGTATGAAATCAATTAAGCTGACTGATGCGCAAGTTAAATCAATCAGCGATTATCTAAATAACTTAGATTAAGAAAGGGGGATATATGGTTAAATTAAAAAATAGCACAAAAAAAATTGTCCCTCTGTTAGGATTGATGGGCTTACTTCTATTTCAATTTCAAAACTGCGCAAAAAAAGAATTCGCCTTTGAAGATTCTCTGGTTACAGAAACTATGGACTATTTCGAATATCGCTATGAAAAAGCGACTCCGATCTATTTCGAAGTTCAGGTGTTGCCATCAACTTCAGATGCGACTTATCAGTCTTACGATATTTTAGGTTTTGCCACACCGTCAGATGGTTCAGAAGTAGCTATCGACTGGAAAATCAATCTGTATGATACGAGTGGTGCTGCCATTGGCGTTCAAAAAACAGGACAGCTTGCGGCCGGTGACACACGCATCAGTGAAACTTACACAACTTATAAAACAAAAAAAATAGGATCAGCAGTGATTCAAGTGAAAAAAGCAACAGAGGTAAACTATTATGAATACAAAAAAATATACAACTATTAAACTAAGCGTATTAACAACAGCCGTTGTCCTTGCCTTTACAATGAAAGCGCACGCGGGCCAAGTTGAAGCGTCGGTGGTCGTAAATCCTGTAGGTGATTTCACCGCAGAATTTAAAGATATCGATGGTTTTGCTTATGCTGACGGTGATGGTTTTAAAGCCGATGCTTTTACTATTCCATGGTCAAAAGTTGATACCGGCATGAGCGTTCGTAACAAACATACGAAAGAGTACTTTCACGCTGATAAACACCCCAATATCGAAATCATGCAAGCTATCGGTAAAGGTGGCAAAGGTGTCGCTAAAGTTAAAATGAACGGTGAAGAGCAAATCGTTAAGGGAACCTACACAAAAGATGGCAATAACATCGTGGCAGAATTTCCTGTGATTTTAAGTAAGTTTAAAGTAACGAATATTAATTTTAAGGGCGCTGGCGTACAAGACGAAGTCAAAGTTAAAGTGACTGTGCCTATCAAAGCTAAAAAGTAATCCCATTTTGAGACAGTGTCGGGCCGAGGGTGTAAAATGGCCTGACACATGTATGCATAACGCTTACACCCGTATCAAGTCGCCACAATCAGACACGAATAAACAAATTTAAGACGGCACAAGTTTCGCTTTATATCTTCTCTGGGTGGGGGAAATGATATGAAGCACATTTTATTTCTGAGTTTAATTATTGCGGCGCTTGTCGCCAATGCTCAAGAGTTCCAAGTTAATGTTGTCGAAGCAGATCCTAATCTAGAAATTAAAATCCAAGGCGCTGAAACAGAAGCACAAGCTGTTCAAGACTGTGTGGGTTGTAATGCGAACCCCTCACTGGCTCCACAACCGGTGGCGACGATTGCTGAAACCGGAGCTCACTTAGATAGAATGAGTTCTTCAGAGGGCTGGCAGAACGCTTGTACTGAGTTTGTGCAAGATGGTCAGATTGGCCAGTACGGCGAAAAAATTGTGAACGAAGTCATGAAAAGCCAAAACGTAAATATCAAAAAAGGTGATACCGATCTAGTTTCACTTTGTCCAAATTATCCAGTGATGGATGAGGGCAGTAAGGCGAACGTTTTTTTAATTATTTTAACTTCAATGGCCTTTGAAGAAAGTACCTGTAACAACAATGAAACTGCGCGTGGCCCTAACGGAACAGCCAGAGGATTCTTTCAGTTACACTCAGGCAAAGAAGGTTCTTACGGTCCAGAGTGCAGAAACTATGATAGCCGTACCCCTGAAGGAAGTATCACTTGTGCGGTGAGCATCATTAATAAAGAAATGGGCGCAGGTAATTTATTCGATCAAGGCAGTCACTGGGATGTGTTGCGCCCTATGCGCTGGGATAGAAAAAGAAAAAAATACTTTCCAAATCCTTCTTATGCACAAATCAGAAGTGCAATTACTGAGTTTCCAGCTTGTTATGAAAAACAAAGTACAGCCCAGAATGCGAATACGAATGTACACAAGCAATTATTCCAAGTGATGGATAAAAAGATTTTTCACAAATCTGAAGTTGTAGAATTTGACTTATAAGGCCTTACGAAAATACTTTTGTTGCAAGAAGGCGCACAGTGATGCGCCTGAAAGCACGATACACCACACCACTAATAACCAAAGCATAAAAATTGGAAACGACGCTAACGAACCGTAGATTTTATTTTGTCTAAAAACTTTTAAAGAAATCCATAAAAACGAACTTTGCACTAACGAAATTCCGAAAGCGGCAAGACAGGCGCAAATGAGGCTGGCGCGTTTTGAAACTTTCGTATCGGGAATAACTGCGTATAAAATCCATAACGCAAAGCCGATCACTAAACCGAATAAGAATTGCTGGTGAATGGTGTTGCCTAATTTTTCAATGATCTTGACCGAGCGTAGACCGATAAATCCCGCAAGGAGTGCAGGTAAGCTGATCAGTACAATTGAGTGAAGCCACATGCGTTGGATAAATGGTTTGCGTGGCTTAATGCGCCACAAGTGATGAAAAGCCGTGTCGATATTTCTAAATAAGCCAACGGTTGTAAAAATAAGAAAAATAACCCCTGTGTAACCTAAGGTTTTAGATTGGATTTTTGTTACCGAAGTTTTTAGGTATTGTGTGACGGTATTACCGGTCGCTTCTTTTAAATACGACATAAGTAAACCTTCAACTTGCGGGTAAATTTTTTCTAATTCACCGACAGATTGGAAGACCGCTAAGATAACCACTAAGAAGGGAATCACTGCAAATAGGGTCGAGTAAGAAAGGCTGGCTGCTGCAAAACGAATTTCAGCAAACTCGTCTGTCAGCTTTCGCAAGAAAGTTTTGATATTGCTAAGAATTGATTTTATTCCAGCCAGAAACGTTCCTTTACTTTAAAGTCGGCCTTATCGGGCTCGACAGTAGCTACGTCACAGTATGGGTCATGTTCAAAAAAGAAATAAGTCTTTTTATCTAATGAAGATTTTAAAAGCTGGGCTTTCTCTTCGATCACTTGGAGAGGGTGTAAATCATAGCCCATGACCCAAGCCGATCTTACGTGTGTTGAAGTGGCGATCACATCGCCGCAGTAAATGAGCTTTTGCGCATCGTCTTCAACGATCACAACTTGTTGGCCTGTTGTGTGGCCATTAGAAACCCATACTGAAATATTCGGTAAAAGATCTTTTTTAGAACCATCAACTAACGTTAATTTTCCGGCCTCTAAAAGCGGTTCAAAGTTGGGTGCTAAGTAACTGGCTTTTTCGCGTATATTAGGGTGCTGGGCTGTTTTTAAATTTTCAGTCTGCACATAGTACTTAGCCTTCGGAAAAGTAGGCTTTACTTGGCCGTCAATTTCGCTTGTTGCACCACCAGCATGGTCAAAATGCAAGTGAGTCAGGATCACATCTGTAATGTCTGAAAACGTTAAACCATAAGCTTCTAATGATTTTTTAAGACTAGGGCCAGAAGTATCTACACCGTAAAGTTCGGCAAACTTAGCTCCCAATTTGTCGCCGTATTTCGCGATAAAATCACCACCGTTACCGGTATCAATTAAAACATTTCTGTCTTTTGATTTTAATAATAAAGCGCGCGCTTCCATTTCGATACGGTTTTGTTCATCGGCAGGATTGGTTTTCTCCCACAGAGCTTTTGGTACAGTTCCAAACATCGCGCCACCATCAAGACCAAATAGTCCTGTCGGAAGCGGAATCACTTCGTAGCCGCCAATGTTTAAGTGAATTTTTGCGTGATTAGCCTTCATTCTCAGTTCCCTCTTCGGTTGTTAATTCCTGCAGGGTCTTCTCGCTGTTATCCTGTGCTGTTTCGTCAGAATCATCCATTAAGTCATCTGGTACAATTGATGGATCAATGGTTTTTACCCAGTTAATATAATTTTGTTGAACGATTTCAATATTTGTTGGCTCTTGAACCGGGCCGATATGAACAGTTAATTTACCAGGCTTTGCGAAGATCGCACCCTTTGGCCAAAGTTTAAGATTACCTTCAATGTATAAAAATAAAATCGGTGTTTTTGTTTTTTCGGCAAAGATACTAATTCCACGTTTAAACTCTTGCAGCTTGCCATCTTTTGAACGTGTGCCCTCAGGAAAGATAATGAGCCACATGCGGTCTAATTCTTTGAGTAGTGTTAGAATTAAATTTACCGCTTCCCCTTTACGGTCTTTGCGGTCAATCGGAATAGCACCTAAACAGTGAGCCGAAAAGAACGTAAATAACGGGTTTCTAAAGAAATAATCTTTGGCCGCTGCCATATAAAGATCAAACCAGTGTTTACGCGGAATACTTGCGGCAATCGAAGTCGCATCTAAGTGGGATGCGTGGTTTGAAATGATAATTAATTTTTTATGTTTAGCATACAGCTCATTAAAATCGCCACCTTTAACAGTTAAGCGAATGTACATGGTGTAAAACCATTTTTTTAAAATTAAAAACCAAATAAAACGAATTACTTTGCTGGATAGATCATAGTGATGGGTAAATAACGGGAGATGTTTTAAATGTCCCGGTAATTTAGTCCATTGATCGTTATCGTAGTTCCACTCGCGCATTAGTCTTTACTCCAAGCTTTTTAAAGCAAACATGACAAAGTAAAAAATCGGAGCCACAAAAATTAAACGGTCCATACGTTGTAAAAAATCACCGCGGCCTAATACAAACGGCCCTACAGTTTTTACACCCGCATCTTTACGGAATACGGCCATCACTAAATCACCAACAACGCCGCCAAATGAAGCCACAAGGCCTGAAGCTAACCAGTATTTTTCACCACGGTCTGGAAGTAAGTGGCGCATACCGTAAGCTAATAACACCGTCATAATGATTGAAACAAACGTACTCATTAAAGTACGGCGCTGAGAAATTTCTGCAAAAATCTTTGAACCTCGGAAGTAACCACTGATCGCTAAGTTTGTGTTGTCACAGAACTCAGTCAGGATAACCAGGTACATCAATTGGTAAATACCGTTTTCGTAATTTAAAAGTAAGGCTAAGTGCATGAACGACCAGCCTAAGAAGATAAATCCTAATAGCGCTAGAGAGATGTACTGAATCATATTTTTAGATTCACGTTGAATTAACGGAACTAAGCAAAGCATACCCAGCACAACCATTGGCATCGAGTTGTAAGCCACAAGATTGTCGTAATACGAACAAGCAGCTAAACCTAAAATACCCACATAGGCGATATACACAAACGGACTTCGGTGAAACATGCCCATAATCTGAAAATAAGATTTAGCGCCGGCAATCGCAAATAACGTTAAAGCAATAAAAGGAACCGGGAAGGGAAGGCCAAGAAGACCAAACATAATCGGAGCAAAGATCAGCCAGCTTTTAATCGAAGCCCAAGCCACCATCGAGTACTGATTTTTTTTGCGAAGCAAGAAATTAACAATGCCGCCTAAAAAGATAACCCCAATAACGATAAGAGCTGTTTGTTGGTAAATGGGACTTTGCCAGGCTGTAAAGTCTGACTGAATTGGGCTACTCATAAACTATTCCGTAATCTTTGATTTTTTTATATAAGCTTGATTTTGAAATCTGTAAAGACTGGCAAGCTTGGTCAATATTGTTGTTCTGTTTTAATAATAAGGTAATAAACTTTTTCTCTTGGGCGTTGATGAACTCTTCTAAGCTTTGATCAAGCTTGATCGTTTCTCCGCTTTCAGGAGCTTCAGTTTTAAAAAGTAAATGATTTACATCTTCTTTGCGCACAACCGGCAGTGGTGATGTTAAAACTAACTGTTCACACACACGTTTTAGTTCGCGAATGTTTCCTGGCCAATCGTAAGCTTGTAAAGCTTCAAAGGCTTCAGTATCAAATTGTTTGTTGCGCTTAGCTTTTTCTTTATCAAGAAAGTATTTAGCCACATCAGGAATATCTTCTTTACGTTCTTTTAACCCAGGTAAAGAAATTTTGTGGGCTGAAATTCTAAAATACAAATCTTCGCGAAATTTCTTTTCGGTAATCATTTGTTTTAAAGGTTGGTTGCTGGCAGCTACAACACGCACATCCACATTGAAAGCTTCTTTAGCGCCCACTTTTTTAACTTCGCCTGTTTCTAAGAAACGTAAAAGTTTGGCCTGTTGGCCTAATGGTAAAGCTTCGATTTCATCTAAGAATAAATCGCCACCGTTAGCAGCTTCACAAAGACCGACTTTATTTTGGTCAGCGCCTGTGAATGAACCTTTGATGTGCCCGAAAAATTCAGATTCAAATAAGTTTTCAGGAATACCAGCACAGTTGATCGTGACAAAAGGTTTAGCACCTTCTTGTTGTGATAAAAGACGTGCAACAACATCTTTACCAGTTCCTGTGTCGCCTTCGATAAGAACTGAACTGCGTTCACCTTTAAGCGAGGCAATTGTTTTACGAACTTGCTCCATTGCGGAAGAACTTCCAACAAGAGTTGTTTTTTTCTGATTTGAGTAATCGACTTGGCGTAATTGCCAGTAAGCTAAGATTTTTTCTAAAATCATAGTCACTTCGGCTGCAATTAAAGGCTTTGCTAAAAAGCGGGAAGCGCCAGATTTAATAGCCATTTCCATGTTCTGACGGTTAAGGTCTCCTGACATTGAAACGATTTCGGTCTGCGGATTTTTTTTCAGAACCTGTGCGATCACAGAAGGGCCGTCAGGTGTTTCGCCCACTTTTGAAAGAATATGCATATCCACCATGGCCGCGTGATAAAACACATGGTCGGGGATGAGTTCTGGTTTTGTAGCGATATAAACTTTAAAGCCTGCAGGTGCCATTAGCTTTACAGAATTAGCAAGCATCGCATCATCATCAACGATTAGTAAATTAAGTAAATCAGTAGACATTGCTTTATTCTATTCTAGAATAAAAGCATGTCAAAAATTAAAATTTTACTTGCTGAATCCATCCACCCCGTTGCTCAAGAAAAGCTGCAAGCTGAAGGATATGTTGTTGACTTAATCAAACATGCTCCCTCAGAAGAAGAGTACTTAAAACTTCTTCCGCAGTACCAAGTCTTAGGCATTCGTTCTAAGTCCGAATTAACAGCAAAAATTTTAAAACAAAACCCACATCTTTTGGCAGTAGGGGCTTTTTGTATCGGCACGAATCAGGTTGATTTAGCCACAGCGACTGAAGTCGGTATTCCGACGTTCAATGCGCCTCACAGTAACACGCGTTCGGTGGCTGAATTAGTTGTTGCTGAAATGATTGCGCTTTCGCGTCAGCTTTGTGATCGCAGCAGTATGGCACATCGTGGTGAGTGGGTGAAATCTGCTGATGGATCACGCGAAGTGCGCGGTAAAACTTTAGGAATTATCGGCTACGGCCATATCGGAAGCCAGTTAAGTATTTTAGCTGAAGCCATGGGGATGAGAGTTGTTTTCTATGACGTGGTTAAAAAATTACCTCTTGGAAATGCCCAACCAAAAAATAAACTGGATGAACTTTTAGCTGCGGCTGACTTTGTAAGCTTGCATGTGCCTGAAACACCAGAAACAAAAAACATGATTTCAAAAGACCAACTTTTTAAAATGAAAAAAGGAAGTTTTTTAATCAATGCTTCACGCGGAACTGTGGTGAATATTGATGATCTGGTTTTAGCCTTAAAAGAAAATCACTTAGGTGGTTGTGCGATCGACGTATTCCCGGTTGAACCAGCGTCAAATAAAGAATCTTTTAAATCTGACTTACAAAATTTAAAAAACGTTATTCTAACTCCGCATATCGGCGGTAGCACTGAAGAAGCGCAGTATGCGATCGGTCTTGAAGTGGCTGAAAGTTTTCGTAAGTTTTTACAAACGGGAACAACGGCGGGGGCTGTGAATTTTCCCAATGTAGATTTAGTCGCAAAAACAAATGTGATACGCATTATGAATGTGCATAAGAATGAGCCCGGTGTACTGGGTGAATTAAACGGTTATATCTCTGAAGCTGGCGCCAACATTCAAGCGCAGTATCTTTCAACAGATTCAAAAATCGGTTATCTGGTGGTGGATCTTGAGATGGATAAAGCAAAGCTTTCAGTGTCACAACTGATTGATAAAATCCAAAAATCGACTCGCAATATTAAAACCCATCAAGTTTTCTAAACTTATTCTGAACCATACAATTCAGTATGGTTTAGATTCGATGTACGGCTGGCCTTCACGGAAAGTTTCACGACGGTAACACAGTGAGGGCAAGTCACCTGAAAATCCTCGGTTAACACCGCTTTTCTTAATTTGATCTGATCATGGCAGTGAGGGCATTCAATTTTGCCGTGCATAACTTCAAACTTAGCTTTTTCAACCTTTAAGGCCACATAAACACCGATCAGAAAAAAGAACGGTACGAAGAACACATTGTAGACTGGAATAAAAAAGGTCAAAAAGGCAAGGCCCCAATAAATTCCTAATTTCTTAAGAACATTGGTCACCAGCTCGGCTTTAGAAATGCGATGAGCTCTGATTGCTGTGCTTTTTGTTGGATCACTGGGAGTGTAAGCGCTAACTAAAATTTGTTCCATATGTTACTCCTCCTGATAATTAATTTTATCACGAGCAGGTACATTGTCAGATTTTATATTTGTGTTGCTGCTTGGGTTTAGCGCTGTGCTCATAAGATACAGCGCTGCTCTTCATGTTGACTGAACAATAAGAAATTTAGTTTGAAACTTAGTCGATCACTTTACCAGGATTGATAATATTATCAGGATCAAACACTTTTTTGATACCCTTCATGATTTCAATCTCTGCATTTGAGCGGGTGTAATTTAAAAACGATTTTTTAGATAGTCCCACGCCGTGTTCTGCAGAAATACTTCCGTGCTGGCTTTTAACAGCTTGGAATACCAGTTCATCAACCTTACGGCATTCTTTAACGAAAACTTCTTTCGTCATACCTTCAGGGCGCAAGATGTTGATGTGTAAGTTGCCATCACCGATATGACCGAACCACACCACTTCCCAAGTAGGGTAGGCTTTTGTTAAAACTTGATCTAGCTCTTGCATAAATGCAGGAACTCTTGAAATCGCCACAGCGATATCATTTTTGTAAGGAGAGTATTTTGACAATGATTCAGAGATATCTTCACGGTAACGCCAGAAAGTTTGCGCTTGCACTTCTGATTGTGAAATCACGCCATCGATGATCATACCTTGTTCTAAGCACGATTCAAAAACGCTCATCACTTTTTCTTCAGCTTCAGCAGTCGGGCATTCAACTTCACACACGACGTAAAAGTCTGTCACTGTTTCAAACGGGCGGTGAAGATCTTCAGCCGCACTTAAAACTTTTTGCAAAGCTTTTTCAGAAAACATTTCGTACGCTTGCATGTGGCAGTGTTTTTTAAACTCAGCGTACACCTTCATCACTGAAGACATTTGATCTAACGCTAAAACTAAAACTTTTAACTCTGGCGGTTTAGGCGCAAGTTTAATCAAAGCTTCAGTGATAAAACCTAAAATACCTTCACTGCCGATGAATAAATGACGTAAATCAAGACCAGTGGCGTTTTTAACAAGGCCGTTATTCAATTCTAAAATTTCGCCTGTGCCAGTCACAACTTTTAACCCAACAACCCAGTCACGTGTTAAACCGTAACGAACAACTTTGATACCACCAGCATTGGTTGCGATGTTACCACCCATTTGTGATGATCCGCTGGCTGCGAAATCAACAGGGTAAAGTAAACCTTTTTCTGCGGCATAGTTTTGTAAGGCTTCAGTGATCATTCCTGGTTGAATGCGCACTGTTGAATCAGTTTCGTTAAATTCTAAAACTTTATTCATGCGATCAAAGCTCACAACAGCTTCGCCGTGAGTGGCACAAGCTGCACCTGATAAACCAGTACGGCCACCAGAAGGAACTAAGGCGATTTTATGTTTGCGGGCCCAGTGAACGATTTCAACCACATCAGTTGTCGATTCAGGAAATAAAATAACTGAAGCTTTGATATCGTAGTAGGTCGTCCAATCTTTTCCGTAATAACCAAGAGAATCATTATCCGTTTTGATTTGTTGCGGAGCTAGTGGAAGAGATTCTAAATTTTCGATAACATGTTGGCAGGCTTGAGTGTCCATCGTTTAATTGCTCGCTTTCTAGCGTAGACTTAAACTATCGCAAAGTTCTGATTCGAAAGAAAGAATATATTGGGCAAAGTCCCCATCCTGCTGTGGCAAGGCCATATAAACCTAGACCATAAAACCACAGCGGCCCGCCGGCAACAGCGTAGGATAAGACGAAGACAGATAATAAAAAGCGAAAGGCTCTATCCCATAGAGCCACATTACATAACATAAGCTAATTAATTTTTAAGCAAATCTTGTAATTCGCCGGCTTGGTACATTTCCATCATGATGTCAGAACCGCCGATTAATTTTTTGTTGATATAAAGTTGTGGGATAGTCGGCCAGTTGCCGTAATCTTTGATGCCTTGACGGATTTCTTCGTCTTCAAGCACGTTCACATCTTTAAATTGAACACCGATATCTTGTAAAATCGCAGTAGCACGAGCTGAGAAGCCGCACATTGGAAATTGTTGTGTGCCTTTCATGAATAAAACGATTTTGTTGTCGTTTAATAAACCGTCGATTTTTGTTTTAACGTCAGACATTGTAGTCTCCTTTATTTATTTCGTTGAAGTCTTAATTGAAAGAGCATGCACTTCGCCAGTTTTTAATTCTGGGCCAAAAGCTTTCATGACATGCTGGTGTTGTTCGATACGAGTTAAACCTTTAAAAGCTGTGCTTCTAACGGCCACTTCCCAGTGATCTGATGTGCCCGTAAGGTCAAAAACCTGAATCTCAGAATTTGGGTCAGCATCGGGATAGTGTTCTTGCAATCTTTGTTTCATCTGATCTATTGTCATAGATATGAGTGATAACAAAAATCCGACTTCGAATCAAGACACGAAGCCATGGCAAATCGCTGGCAAACTGCTGATCTTCACTATATCGCTTTTAGCTCTGTATTTAGGAATCAGAATCCTGTTTTTAGGATGGAATTTTGTACATTTTCGTGAGTTTTCTGCTTCGGAAATAGCCGTTTGTTTTCTACAAGGGTTTAGATTCGATGCCGTCGTCGTTGTACCGATGGTGTTTATCACGCTTTTGGCCTTATTAATTCCGGTAAGACTAATTCGTTTTTTAGCGCTGAACGCGATTACTTTGGGGCATGCGGCTTTAATTTTTGGTAACTTTATTGATGTCGAGTTAGTGAATTTTATGGGGCGCAGGTTTACCAAATCCAGCTTGTATTTAGCCACCGAAGGGCAGAATACAAATATGCTTCAGTACGGTTTTCTAGCGACGATCACGTTTGTTGGCTTAGCTGTATTTTTAGTGATCTGTTATAAAAACTATTTCAAAATTCACCCGCTATTATCTGCTTGTTCAGGCAAAGTGAAAGCACTTTTTGTTGTTGCTATGATTCCGCTAGTGGTGATTTTTGGGCGCGGTGGGCTTCAGTATAAACCCATTAGCTTTGTCGATGCGAAGGTATTACCTCATACATACGCACATCATTTAGTTTTAAATACAAGTTTTACCTTCTTAAAAAGCTTTGGTAAGACGGGTTTTCAGAAAGAAAAATATTTTTCAGATGCAGAAATGCGTAAGTATTTAAACCCAGCGCAAACAACTAAGCAAAACTCCGCACAAGATGCCAAAGGTTATAACCTAGTGGTGTTTATCGTTGAAAGTTTATCGAAAGAGTATCTTTCGCCAACCCGTACACCATACCTAACTGAGCTGATCAAAAAGGGCGTGTATTTTGATAAATCCTACGCGAACGGGCGCAGGTCGATCGAGGGAATTGCATCAATTTTGGCGGGTATTCCAGCGTTAATGGAAGAGCCATTTTTAAATTCAGAATTTGCGACCAATGAGTTTATGGGGCTCGGGCAGTTGTTTAAAAAACAAAAATACCGAACAAGCTTTTTTCATGGGGCAACTAACGGAACTATGCGCTTTGATGTCTTCACAAAAGCCAGTGGTTTTGATCAGTATTTTGGTAAAAATGAATACCCTGATAAAACTCAAGACGATGGTTTTTGGGGAATTTACGACGAGCCTTTTTTGCAATTTGCCTGCGAAAAAATGACAGAATTTAAATCACCATTTGCCTCAGTGGTTTTTACGTTATCTTCGCATCAGCCGTTTAAAACACCTGAATCATTTGATAAAACTTATCGTGCAGAAGCGAACGAACTTCCCATCTTAAAAACAATTAGTTACCTCGATTTATCGTTAAAAAACTTTATGGCTTGTGCGCAAAAACACGCTTGGTTTGATAAAACGATTTTTCTTTTTGTCGCTGATCATACGGGCCCTGCCATTGATGAAACGAATTCTGATTTCGAACAAAAATTTGAAATTCCCATTTTGTTTTACGCTAAAAAACCAGAAATTTTACAGGGATTAAACCCGAATCAATATGCGCAGCAAATTGATTTATTTCCGACGTTAAACGATTTGTTTCGCTTAGGTTACCTGAATACCAACCACCTAGCGCGAACGCTGTATAATCAAGGCCCTAAGACGATAGCGCTGTATTCTGATCAAACCTATCAGCTTGTGGGTGATACTGAAAAAACTGAGAATCATCTAAAAGCGATTAAACAGTACTTCAGCGAAGGGCTCTATGATAATCGCTTGTATTTTCCGCAAGTCAAAGGTAACTAAAAAACTCTATGTCTGATTACGGCGATTATTTCACTCCGGCCTCGGAGTCGCATCAAAAAATTGAAAAAGCGAAAGCGCGTGAAATGCGTAAATCCAGCTGGTGGAAACAACAGCTGGGTAAAGGCCTTTGTTATCACTGCGAACAGAAGTTTAAAGCCGAAGACTTAACAATGGATCACTTAATTCCCATCGCCCGCGGTGGAAAAACCGATAAAAAAAACTGCGTTGTTTCTTGCAAAGAGTGCAATACAAAAAAAGGCTATAAAACAAGAGCTGAAATAGCGATGGAAGAATTAGCGGCGAAGAGCGCAAGCGTCGAAGACTCAGCCGACGATCAAAACGAAGAATAATTAGGCCTTGAAAATGCAAAAAGCGAGACTGCTTACGCCATCTCGCTTTTAGTGACTTCTAGATCCTCCCCAGAAAGGAGAATCCGGATGCCGAATTTCATACAACTAATGAAGTATCGTCAGAAACGGGTGACTGTTAAAGAGATTCTAAGTCTAGTTTTTAGAATACTTGTTATTCTCGAAAAGATTTTGAGCCTAAATCGAATGGCGATAAGCGCTTATTTGAATTATCTAAACGCGCGATGAAGCTTTGTTTTTGTCGTGCAAGATTTCGTTCCATCGGGATGATCGACGCAGGTTTTTTCTTCCTGATAGTCGGCAGACTGGCTTTGGTAATGGCCATTAGAAAGATCATTTAAATCACCGCTCACACCACGACCTGGCCCCAAACCCTTGCTGGACGGGGGATTCGTGACATGAAAAAGAACAACTAAGACTAAAGAGAATGCAAAAATTGCAACAATCGGAATAATATGCGCTTTAAAATTCACTTCTTTAGGTTTTAATAAATCGGAATATTTCGCATCCAAAGCCATCACTTCGCGTGAATTGTCGGGCTGGCTCAAAGGTAAATTCTGTTTTTGCGCAGGAGGATTATAGCTCGGACGCGTCGGAAATTGTTGAGCTTTTTGGGGTCCTGCAACCAACTGATTTTTTGTTTTTGAATCGACCTTCGACATGGCTCCTTTATCGGTAGAGACGAGTACAGTCTTGAATGTCTTATTTTGATGCACTTAGAAAGACGTGAAAGCTGCATACGTGCATAAATATGTAAAACAATTCATTTGTAATTACAGAGGGCATTCACTAAATTACTTTGATGCAAAACACACTAGATCAAACAAGGAAACATCCAATGCAAATTGAACATCCGGTTATTATTCAAGGTGGAATGGGCATTGCGGTTTCTGATTGGAAACTTGCAAAGTCGGTTTCGCAAACGGGCCAATTAGGTGTCGTTTCTGGAACAGCCATCAATTCAGTTCTTGTCAGACGTCTTCAAGATGGTGATGTTGAAGGTAACACTCGTCGTGCTTTAAAAGCTTTTCCTTCGCAAGAAATTGCGAACAAAATTTTAGAAACATATTTTATCGAAGGTGGAAAGCCCGCAGATAAACCGTACAAACGTGCACCGATGTATTCAATCAATTCTCCGAAAGCCTTGTTACAATTAACAGTGGCTGCGTGCTTTGTTGAAGTCTGGTTAGCGCGTGAAGGCCATAACGGAAAAGTGGGTTTAAATCTTTTAGAAAAAATCCAATTACCGAACTTAGCTTGTCTTTACGGCGCTTTATTAGCTGATGTTGATTACGTGATTATGGGCGCCGGAATTCCGCGTGAAATTCCAGGGGCTTTAGATCTGTTAAGCCAAAACCAAACAGCCACATTAAAAATTCCTGTGATGGGAATGGAAGGTGATGCTGTGATGTCGTTTAACCCACAAGACGTGATGGAAAACACACCGCTTGTTCCGTTAAAACGTCCATTCTTTTTTCCCATCGTTTCATCAGCTGTCCTTGCAAATAACTTAAAAAAGAAATCTACAGGCCGTGTAGATGGTTTTATTGTTGAAGGCCCTTTGGCCGGTGGTCACAACGCTCCTCCGCGTGGGCCAATGAAATTAAATGAACGTGGCGAGCCAATCTATGGTGAGCGCGATGCGGTTGATCTGGCTGATATGAAAGCGTTAGAGCTGCCATTCTGGATGGCCGGTTACTACGCGACACCTGAAAAATTAAAAGAAGTTCAAGCACAAGGCGCCCATGGCGTTCAAGTCGGAACTTTATTCGCATTCTCTGATGAATCAGGTGTTAAGCTTGAACATCGTGAAAAAGCGATTGCAGAAATTATCTCTAAACCAGCTCCAGAGGGTGGTTGGATTTTCACTGATCCAAGGTCATCTCCTACAAATTTTCCGTTTAAAGCGGCTCGTTTACCAGGAACTGTTTCAGAAGAAGCTTTATATTTACAGCGCCAACGTATCTGTGACTTAGGTTATTTACGTCATGCTTACAAAAAAGATGACGGAACCATCGGTCAGCGTTGCCCAGCAGAGCCAGTTAAAGACTACGTTAAAAAAGGCGGTCTTGAAGAGGACACTGTGGGCAGAAAATGTTTATGTAATGCTTTAATGGCTGACGTAGGCATGGGGCAAATCCAAGCTAACGGACAAGCGGAATTACCGCTTTTAACGGCTGGCGATGATCTAAATAACATCGTTCGCATGATTAAACCGGGCCAAAAATCTTATTCCGCGAAAGATGTGATCCAATATCTTCTCGCTTAAACTGACATCAAATTTAGGGGTTTTCTCGTTTAAAACGGCGGCAAAACCCTATCTTACGCTACGCGCAATATACTTTCTTAGCCCAAAGGCTTGCTTTTTTGTCTTAAAAACCCCTTCAATAATGGGTGATATACGTAGTTTAAGTTATTGAAAGGCCTTATTTTGAGCAAAATTACGAAAAGTAGTACGGCAGAATATTTCGCAAAAAACCTTCAACAAGTAGGGTTTTCTTCGCCTTTAAAAGCGGTTTTAACGACCCTTAAAGAAGCGGTTGATAACTCATTAGATGCTTGTGAAGGTGCTAAAATCCTTCCTGAATTAGAAATTGAAGTAAAAAAAGTAGGTGTTGGATCTACTAAAAACACTGATTTAATCAAGATTGTTGTTGAAGATAACGGTCCTGGTATCGATGGCGATGATTTAGCTAAGGTATTCGGTGAATATTTAGCCTCATCTAAATTCGGTCGCGGACAATGTTCTCGTGGTCAACAAGGTATCGGTATTTCGGCAGCCACGACATGGGCGCAAATGACCAATGCTAAAGGTGTTCAGGTTATTTCTAAGACTAAAAATATGCGTAAAGCTGTGAGTGCACAGGTTGACGTAGATATTAAAACAAACACAGGTATTTTACGTAATAAAGAGACGTTAGATTGGAAAAAAACTAACGGAACTCGTGTTGAATTCCTGATGGATGGCCGTATCCAAATGAATGGTGACGGTGGTCTATTAACGTATATCGATGGTACGGTATTAGTTAATCCGCACTTAACTGTTACTCATAAAATGGGTGATAACGAAAAAACGACAGTTGAGCGTGTTTCAAATGAATCGCCGCAAATTCCAGAAGCGACTTTACCGCATCCTCATACGTTTAAATTAGGTGAGTTTATCACTCACTCTCATTTATACGGAAAAATCAGTCTTTCTAAGTTCTTAAAAACAGGTTTTTCTCGTATTTCTGATCAATCGATCAAAGATTTCGTTAAAAACGGTATGCCAAAAGCTCTCGTTGAAAAAACAATTACAACGATGAACGAAGAAGATTTCAAAAAGGTTTTCACAGCGGTTCAAGCCACTGAATTAATGGCTCCATCGACAAAATCAGTTCTTACTGTAGGTGAAGACGCTTTATCTAAATCAATTAATCGCTTAGGCGAAGTAGATTTCTTCTCAGTTATGACAAGAAAACCTACGATTTGTGACTTTAAACCGGTGGTTGTAGAAGTCGCTTTAGCACGTTTTATTAACCGTGGAGCTGAAGGTGAACCTGTTCAGTTATTACGTTTTGCCAATCGTGTTCCGTTACAATTTGATAAATCAGGTTGTGCGATCACTTGGGCGATTGAATCAGTAAACTGGAAATCTTACGGTTTAACTCAACCAAAAGATTCATTACCGCAAGGTCCTTACGTATTCGCGGTTTCAATCGTGTCTCCATTTATTAAATTTAAAAATGCGTCGAAAGAAACAATCGATGCTTCTGATGAATTGGTTGAAGAGATTCGCCGTGCTTTAATGCAAGCGGGTCAAAAACTTTCACGTCATATCAAACATGAAATGAAAGAGGCTGATTTAGAAAGAAAATTAGCTCATATCGAGCAATTCGGTCCGATCTTAGTTGAAAAACTAGTTTCAATTTCTGGAGCGAATGCTTCAAGAAAGAAAAAAGCCGAAGAAGGATTACGTAAAATTTTAGGACGTGATTCTGATGATGCAGCAAGTGCGCTTGAAGATGCACAAAACAAATTAGCGGCTCAAAAACAAAAAGAAGCTAAAAAACTTGGAACAGCAGATGATGCTGATAAAGGTTCAGGTCTGTAGATGTCATTACTTAAAGTTCGTGAATTAAAATTAGATATTCCTAAAGAAGCTAAAGTTTTAGCTGAAAGAATGCTTTCTGATTTAGAAAAATCAAAAAGACCTTACTTAGAAGCGGTAAAAACTTCTTTAGATAACTCAAATTACAATGCCAAAGTGGGTTACTTAACTCCGGGTGATAAAGTAGTTCGTACAGAATTAAACGTATCATCAGTGCAAAAACTTGCGCGTGTTGTTTTCATGCTTGAATTATTACTTCGCAATTTAGATATTGGCGCAGTCAATACGAAGCGTGAATTGTACTACATGTGTAAAGGTGTGATTAAAGGTGATTCTAGATACAAACCTTTAGATTTCGAAGATCAGGATGAATCTGATTCGATCATCGATTTTATCGGTGATATGTTAGAAGTTTACCGTGAAGAATTAAACTGCTTTGCCAATGACCGTGGTGGACAAACTTACTCACAACAACTAGTTGTGACTGAGACATTACCGGACGGGGATAAAGCCGTAGTTGATTTATCAACTTTAGGTACAACGCCATTCCAACCAAAAAATAAACCGCAATCTTTAAAACTTAAAGCTAAGAAAAAAATCGATTTCTGCTTAGTGGTAGAGTCAGAAGGTACGGCGAATACCTTACAAACAATGGGTTTCACTAAACGTAACAACTGTATCTTGATGGGTGCTCAAGGGGTTCCATCAAATGGTGTGCGTGGTTGGTGTAAATTAATCGAAGCGCAATTAGATGTTCCGATGTACTTCTTCGGGGATCTGGATGCGTACACGATGCAAAATATCTTCAGAACACTTAAAGCCGGTTCAGCAGCATCTCTTATCCGTAACGGTGACTTCTCAGCACCGAACGTAAGATTCTTAGGCGTGTTGCCGGGTGACGTGAAAAAATATGATCTTCCTCACTACAAAGTGAAAGAATCTGATCCAGCTGAAGCGCGCGCTCTTAAAAAAGCGAAAGATGCTTTAGAGAATGATCCGTTCTTCCGTGATAAAAAGAATAAAGATTTATCTGATATCTTAAAATGGTTAATCAAAGAAAAGATCCGTTGCGAGCAACAATCTTACTTCTCTGTTGATCCAAAAGATCCAATTAAAACTGAGAAAATCATCTTAGAAAAAATTAAACGCGGCGATTACGTATAATTCGCGAAAAGCAAAAAGCCAGGTTTAACACCTGGCTTTTTTGTTTTTGATTGTTGAATCAACTATTTATCTAACGGAGCGCCAACTAAATGGCCGTTAACCACTCTGTGACCGCGATCTGGAGCGAATGTCGCTTTCGAGTTTTTATCATAGCTAATCGTCACTAACTTATCTTTTAACGGATCATAGTTAAGTTTACGATTAACCGGTACATAACAACTCATTTTAAAATCTTCGTCCATTTTGAAATGTTCAATCATTTTATTACGACGCTCTAAAAGTTTTGCTTGAGCCAGAACTGTTTCTGCTGAACTTAAACCAGAAGAAATTAAGGCACTCTTAATTTGGTCAGGAGTGAATTGGCAAAGTTTACGTAACATCCATTGAGCATCTGTAATTTTGATTCTAGAGAAAGCTTTTGCATACTCTAAGTTACCAATACCTGATAAGGAAATTCTTTGTTGTTCTTTTTCTTGTGGCCAACGGTCATCGTTTTGGTTCATATCTTCGTAAACAGAAGAGACTTCCCACTCCATGCCTTCGATTGTTGAACCTGAACGACGAGTTCCTGCAGCGTCACCTAAACCAGAACCTGCGTCGCCGAAAGTTAGGCGTAATTGTTTTTTGCCTTTGCTGTCAGGAATCGCCATTAAACGTAAGTTATCTTTACGAATATCGAAGTTACCAGTCCAAGCTGCTAAAACCATTAAACCGCGCACTTCTTTAAAATCACGGTAGTTGAAGTCATCTGGAATCCAAGGGCCAAGCTCTTCACCAACAACGGGGTCATCTTTTAAAGTTAAAGTTGAAGGTTTAAAAATAACTTGAGCAATTTGTGATTCAAAGTTTGCATCGATCATGCCGTCAGTGATGTTTTCAACGTCAACTAAAGACTTATTCACAAGACGCGATTGAGCTGTTTTTGCATCAACCAGAGATCCGTCTTTCATTTTAAAGCTGTTGATGAAATCAAACGGATTGATAAATTCTTTGCTTGTTCTTTTGTAAATCGGAATCGCAGCCAGTGTAACTTTAAAGTTCATCACCTGGCGTTCATTGAACTCTGTTAATAATCTACGATCGTAATCGACAGCTAAAGATTCATAGTAATTAATATGCGGAGTAATGTAACCTAAGGCACGGTAAACGCGAGAGTTAAAAGGGCCAGAGTATTCTTCGTTACCGAATTTCATTTTATAACCATGGTCGCCGCATTTAATATGAAAGCCTGCATGAACGCCGAAGCCACGTTTAGCTTTGTCATATTGGCAGCTGCCTTTGATTTCTTTAAAACGGTAGTCGTTTAAGAAATCAACTTTTGAAACATCTTTTTCTTGCACAAGTTCTTCACGTAAAAACTTTAAGTCAGGATCTTGTCCTTTATAATTTTCTGAAACACTTGGAGCCGATAAGAAGCGGGCTAAGTGAACCGGAAAAGCAAAAAATTCATATTTGCCTTTAACTGGTTCCATGTACATTAAATTGATAGCGCGAGTTACCTGAGCCACTTGATAAGTTGCTTCATCTCTGCTGATTTCGCCACGTCTTACACGGTTATACAATTCCAGCATATACTGAGCCGCATCTTTTAAATTGCCTTCAGTTAATTTGAATTTACTGAACGGTGCTTTAACATCCAGAGCTACAACTTGTTGTTCGATGTCTGGAGTTTTTCCGTCTTTACGGTTTTTAAACTCAACTAAGAATTGCTGAAGATCGCGCTCTAAGCCTGTGAGATCTTCATTTTTTTTAAGGTCGTATTTTCTTAAGCGAACTTCAGCTTGATTAAGCGAGCTCACATCAAAAAAGTAGGCTTCACCTAACTTAGCGCGACCGTAAGTAGAGCTTGGTTCGCGTCCTACCACCGGTTTAGCGGTACAAGCCGCGACTAAGGCGAGAACAGCCAATAAACATACAGACACCGTTGTTTTCATATATTGCTTCATATAGGCCTAAATCGGCTTATTACGAGTGTGTCTTAACTTAACAACATGAAGTTTAGCTTTAGGGCTGGCTTTTTGATCACAAATATGACATGTAATCGTTCCATAAAAGTGGACCATTTTAGGGGTTTCTAGGCTTTTGGCCAAAAAGGCTCTGAAAAATTGGTCCTGATCTTGTATATACAGTCCTGATTATTCATTTGGGGGAAAAATGAAACTGGTTACCACCGTATCTTTAACGTCTCTGCTTATTTTATCAGCTTGTACGCCAAGCCAAAACAACAATTCAAAGATGCTTCCGCTGTTACAAGACACGCAAAACATCATCAGCACGCGCGCTCAGAACCAAACGCACGTGATGGCTTTAGTTAAGCTACAAACTCCATCTTTACTTGAAACTTCAAGCAAAGAAGAAGGCGTAACGATCGTTGATAACGAACAGGCCGCTCAAATCACAAATGAACAAACTAAAGCTATCGCTGATATGAAAGCGTTAGATGCTGAAGTTCAAGTTCTGTATAAATACCGTTACGTATTAAATGCGGTTGCGGTTCTTGCTCCCATCAAGGTTTTAGAAAAACTTAAAACTGTAGGAACAATCGCTTCTTGGGAAGGTATCGGCACATTTGCTCGTCCGATCACTTTTAAAACGGATGCGTTATCGGCAGCGACTAAAACATTAACTGAAAGAAATTCGTCTAAATTTATCGGTGCTGAAAAATTAAATGAAGCGGGTCTGACTGGTAAAGGTATTAAAGTAGGTGTTCTTGATACAGGTATCGACTACACGCACTCAATGTTTAAAGGCGTTGGTACTGCTGAAGCTTACAAAGCGATTGATCCAGCTAAAGAAGCTTTAGGATTTCCAAGTGAGAAAATCCGTGGTGGTGTTGACTTAGTAGGTACTGAGTACGATTCAGCTTCTCCAGATTTCTTTCACCGCGTACCAAAGCCAGATTTAAATCCACTTGATGAAGGTGGCCACGGTACACACGTAGCAGGTACTATTGCTGGTATCGGTGATAACGTAACTTCATATAACGGTATGGCTCCAGATGCTGATCTTTATGCGATCAAAGTTTTCGGTGCTGATGGTTCAACATCTGACATGGTAGTTATCGCTGGTCTTGAGTATTCTGCCGATCCAAATGGTGATGGTGATTTACGTGATCAATTAGACATCGTGAATCTTTCATTAGGTTCAGGTTACGGTAATCCTAAAATTCTTTACGCTGAAGCGGTTAAAAATTTAGCTAAAGGTGGAACAGTATCAGTTATCTCTGCAGGTAACTCTGGTGCTAAAGACTATATCGTAGGTGCTCCGGGCACTTCGACTGAAGCTTTATCGGTAGCAGCGTCTATTGATAACGGTGATCATAACTGGCACTTCACAGCCTCTGTTGTAAAAGCGGGTGCAGAAGAAATCGCTGTTGAAACTATCGAAGCAGCTACTTCTAAAAAAGTTTCTGAATCTGACGTAACGGGTGAGTTAGTTCACATCGGTACAGCAGCGACTGAATTAACTGACGAACAAAAAGCCGCTATTAACGGTAAAGTCGCATTAATCGACCGTGGTGCGGTGACATTTAATGATAAAATAGTTCGTGCCGCAAAAGCGGGTGCGATCGGTGTTGTTGTTGCCAACAACCAAGAAGGCGCAGCTTTCACAATGGGTTCAACTGATAAAGTTGAAATTCCAGCGATCATGATCACTAAAGAAGTGGGTGCTAAACTTAAAGCCGCTCTTGCAGCTGGCCAAGGTGCATCGATCCAATTTAAAACTGATAAAACAATCGAAAAACCAGAGTTAATCGATACATTAACTGGTTTTAGTTCTAAAGGCCCTCGTTCAATCGATGGTTTCTTAAAACCAGAAATCTCTGCTCCAGGTAGCGATATTATCTCTGCTGATATGGGTAAAGGTTCTGAAGTTGTTAAACTTTCTGGTACGTCAATGGCGGCTCCTCATATGGCCGGTGTATTAGCGTTGGTTAAGCAATCTTTCAAAAATCGTGAAATCGAAGTTTCTGCTTTAGATTTAAAACATGTAGCGATGGGAACTTCTAAAACAATCGGTGATCAAGCTGGTCGTTACCCAGTGACTCGCCAAGGTTCAGGCCGTGTACAAGCTGATGTGGCTGCTTTATCTGAGTTAATCGCTGAAGAGCCATCTGTATCTTTCGGCGAAATTAACATTGAAGCAAAAAAAGTTGTTAAATCAACTCTTCACTTAAAAAATGTTGGTGCAGAAGATAAAGCGGTAAACATTGAATTTGTTGGTAATGAGTTTGTGCAGTTAAACAACGCTCAATCAGTGACTTTAAAAGCTGGTGAATCAACGGCTGTGAAATTAACTTTCACACTTGATGCAACAAAAATGAAAGATGCTTACGTTCGTGAAATGGACGGTTGGGTATTGGTTAAAGCTAATGGTGTAGAATTGTACCGCGTTCCGGTTTTAGCTGTGGCTCATAAGTTATCAGCTATTACTTCAAAAGGTTTATCTGTTTTATCTTCAGCAAATGATGCTGAAGGTTCAGCGGTTGAATTAGCTCTTAAAAATGAATCGGCAAATGCTGGTGAAGCTTTATTATTTAACTTATTAGCTAAAGACGAAAGAAAACCATTAGCAAACTCATTCATGAATGCTGATTGTGACTTACAAGCTGTAGGTTATAGAATCGTCGAAAAAGAAACTGATGCTGGTAAAGAGCAATTCGTAGAATTCGGTGTTAAGGTTTACAAACCAATGACTACTTGGAATTCATGCGACGTTTCTATCTTAGTTGATGCAGATAAAGATGGCGTTGTTGAACAAGAAATTCTTGGTGCAAACACGAAATCAATTCCAGGTGAAACGGCGGAGATCTTTGCCTCGACGTTAATTGATGCAATTAAAGCTCGTGAAATCAGAAAATCTTTTGAAGCTAAAATCGAAGCAGTTAAAAACGACGCGGCGGCTTTACAGGCTTTAAAAGACCAAGAAAAATACACTGAAGCTTTAATCGATCAAAATGATTTAACGGTTTATAACAACTCAACAGTTGTTGTGGTGCAAGCTCGTATCAGTCAGTTAAAATTAGATAGCAAAAATCAATTAAACTTCAAAGTTGTAGTTACTCACAACGAGCAAGCTTCGGTTCAAATGGATGATCATTTATCAAATGAAAAATCATTCTCTGTATCTATGGAAGCTTCTGACCAAGCGTTCTTAGGTTTAGGCGACGCACAAGTGGTTAACGCGGGTGCAAGCTCAACTGTTGAATTAACTAAAGGTCGTGGTCAACAATCACTTCTAGTGTTGTTACCACAAAATAAAGTGTCTTTCTCAGATGCTTTAAATGACTTACAAGCTTTAATTCTTAAACCAGAATTCAAAGCTCCGTAATTGTAACTAGATTACAAAAACAAAAAAGCCAGGTGATGAGCCTGGCTTTTTTATTGTCTCAAACTGGATCGGTTAACTTCTAATCATCGTCTAATTCGTTTTCTCTTTTTTATTTAGTGTAGCGATATTAAAGACATAGAGTTCATTCATAGAGTGCTCCACTTTTTTAGTAGCCATCTTTCCTGAAATTCATTCTGTAAAAGCGAATTAGCTGCATCTGTAGGATTGGCTATAGCTTTGCTTTATACAGGCTAGGGATAGGGGATAAGATGAAAACAAAACAAAAAAGAATGTTAGTCTTAGTATTAATCACTATTCCAGTGCTGTCTTTTGGCTTTCAGAACTGCGCCCGTCAACAGACGCAGTTTGAGGTAGATAAAATGGCAGCTTATCTCGATGGTGAGTTGCCGGCGAATGCAAAATTAGCTGAATTTACAACAGAAGAATCAGTTGAGTATCCATCGACACAGTTAGTATTGGTTGTTGATAATTCACATACGATGAAACAATCACAAGAGGAGTTGATTTCACGTATTGATAATTTATTAGCTTCAATGGCTAATAAAAAAGTGACTGTGCGTTTGTTGTCGACTTCAAGCTACGCTTATTCAGTGCTAGGGCGTAGTTATGGAAGTTTAAAAACAGGTAAAGAAGTTTATGTAACTGGCGAAAAAGATCTTGCAGCTAACGATACACAGGCGATTTACCGCTCTGCTTATGCGCCGAATCCGACAGCTTATGTTCTAAATCCGTTAGATGCCGTTGATGTGAGAAGTGCCACGGTAGACAAAATCAAAAAAACAGTTCGTAGTATGGGTGTAGAAGGCAGCGATAATGAGTCAGGCCTTTGCAGTGTTATTCAGTGGGCTTCAAATACGTATAAAAAATCAAACGAAGACGAAAAAGTTGTGTTCTTCGTTTTAACTGATGAAGATAATTATTCGGGCGCAAATCACTGTAATAAAGAAAAAATTAATAACTATGATTTATCATCAGCGATAGCTTATAAGCAGGTGAGCATTGTGTACCAATTTAAAGGCTTAGTGTACCGCGATGGTGCTGAGAGTACATTGGCAGAACGCACATTTCCGCCGTTATTAAAAAATATTCGTCGCACAGAGAACCCTTCTGGGTTAGTGGGAAAAGATTGTAATATCACTGAACTTAATGATGTTAAAAATATCGTGGACAGTTATCCGAATACCACAAAGTCATTGTTTGGAGTGAACTACTTTTTTAAGGACGCACAACTTTTAAGTTGTAAATACGTTGAAACTCATCAGAAATTTTACATTTCTGAAAATGAGCTTAAAGGCCTTGATTATTGTAAACAACCTTTTAGATCAGCTCCGCATATCATGAGCTACTTAGCTGGTTTAACAACAGGTGTTTCAGAAACACAGCCATGCCAGATGGAAGTTCCTACGCGAATAATTACGAGTATGGTTAGAGAATCACGTTTTTTGACTAAATCCACAAATTTATCTGAAAGCTTTCTTTCAGACATGGGTAAAACACAATTGCGCGGTAATTACTTTATGGCCGTGCTTATGAATAAACGTGGCCAAAGCTGTGAGTTAAAAAGTGGAAATTCTTTTGGAGATACTTTCGAAAAATTACAAAAATTAAATCCTGGCGTAGTTAAGACATACTCACTGTGCAAAGATGATGATGGCTATACGCAAGCTTTTGATAAAATTGCAGCTTCAGTGTCATTTGTAGAGCAGGAGTTTTCGTTAACAGTTCCAGAGGGGCTGGCTTTGCGTGACGTTGTTGTTGTACGCAGTGGCGGTCAGTCACGCGAATCACTTTCTTCAAATCAATATGTAGTTCATGAAGGTAAGCTTAAAATTAATTCGCAGCTGCGTAAAGGTGATAAAGTTATCGCGGTGATGTTTTAAAATTTTAGAGGCGGAGGGAGGCCTGCTTTAATACGGCAGACCTCGCTAGTGTGGAAATTAGTTGTTTACTTGTAAGCAAACTTTTTCTGCGCCGATAAACTCAGAAGAAGCCGCTGCGATCGCGATAACTTTTCCGTGCTTGTTGTAAACTGTGTAAGTTACAGAACCGTCGTTGTGTTTTTGGATTGTGCCAACAGCTGATTTAGAAAATTTAACGTGACATGCTTTTTGAGTCATCGCTTTTGCCCAGCCGCTTTCAGTTGGAAATGTAGGAACGTCAACAAATGCCATTGCTGGTGTAGTTGCAAGTAAAGCTAGAGAAAGAATAGTTGATTTCATTAGGAACTCCTTTTTATTTTGTGGAGTGTATCTAGCGAGAATTTTTAAATACTGTCAACGGGTCGACATGAAATCTCACTCGCAGTTTGTGGAGCGCTTTTTCAGTTTATTAAATATTTTAACAGCGGCTTAACAATAAAAAAATTATTAATCGCCACAACTTTTCAGATAAAGGTAATTGCCGGGTCCAATGTAGGCAGCGAATAAACTTCCTGTGACCATCGAGCGAACTGATGCTGCACTCCAACCACCGATGCCGAAGTTGGCGGCTGTTGCAGCGACTGGCGTCGTCTCAACGGCATTGCTGCTTGCGCCAAGTAAAGTCGGAGTTGTAAAAAACGGACTACTAGCGCTTGTCGAACTGTAATAAAGATGACCATTATTACCAGCTCCGTTGTTATAAATAACTTCTGGATAACCTTCGACGGTAAAACTTAAAGAAGCGTTTAATAATCCATCTGTAGCTGCCGCAGTTAAACCACTCACGCCGGCAGAAGATTCTATGATGCCGTTACCTAAGTTAACCCAATTAGCTGAACTTGTACAAAGGGCGAGTGCTGAAGTACATGATTTGTATCTCACTAAGTTGGTAGCACGTTCATAAAAAGCTAACGCTGGTTGTCCGCTCACGGGATTTAGTTTTACTTTTAATCCCATGCCCATAGAGCCAGAAATGATTTGCGTAGCCGTAGTCCATGAAGCTCCACCATTCACTGATTGTGTGTAACGAACAGCAGTGTTTGTGGTGTCGTGATAAGCCAGAACAATCGTACCAGAGGCATTGTAATCTGCACTTAGTTTTGAAAATTGAATTGTGCCTGTATCAAGTAAAGTATTATTCGACCAGGTTTCAGTTGTCGGATTGAAACGGGCTGCGCGGATAAAACGGGTAGCTGCACCAGAATTTGAAACAAACACAACTGGAGTTGCGACCCCTGCAGAGTATGACATAGCCAACGCGACATTATTGACAGCAGGTAGAGTGGCTACAGCCGCTGCAGCAACCGGAAATTGGTATTGCGTCCAAACTCCAGAACCATCTGTTTGAGAGTTTGTAAGTAAGAAATATCTTAAAGTGTTTGCGTCATAATACGCGATCCACGGTTGATCATTGTGATCAAAGGCAAGACTTATATTGTGCGGAGAATTTGCGGTTCCAATATCGTTCATTGTCCACGAATCACTGCTTAAATTGCCAGTGCGATATTTATATTTTAGACGGCCCGTTGTATTTGAACCGACTGAAAAATCAATGTAAGCGATGGCCGGACGGCCCACTGAAGTTGTGGCTATCGAAATGGTATTTGGTAATTGCGCTGTTAATAATTGAACTTGGCCTGTCACATCCAAAGGAACATTACCAAACACCAAAGCAGTAGCTGACGAAGGTGATGTTAAAGTTGATGAAGCACAACCGGTTGCGCCAGTAGGGCAGTGAGAATAAGCCAGCACCACATTACCCAAAGTTTGCACAGGTGTACCTGTGGCTGTGCGCCCGTAAGTTAATAAGATTTGGTCACTGTTTGTATCAACAGCTAAGCCACCGCGTGTGGCGCCAGCAGCAGCGATTGTTGTGGTCTCTACATTAGCCACGCTATTCCATGCTGTCGTGATTGTTCCTGAAGAATTAAAATATCTAATGTTGGCGGTACCTTCATTGACGACCAGATGCCATTTGTTATTTGGATCGCGCGCTAAACTACCGAAGGCATTGCTAAGTGTGGCGCCGGTTGCGATCGAGCGGCTAGTGGCGTTGAATGAAAGGGCACCAGTGGCGCAGTTACCCGTATTTTGTGTGTAGGCTCGCAGCTCATTTCCAGTGGCACGGCGGGCGACGACATTGAAAGGCAGTGATGAAGTTGTATCGATATCAAGTTTCGCTACAAACTGATTAGCTCCCGTTGCATTTGTTCCATCTGTGATGGCAGCAGTGCTCCAGTTGGCCGGAGTTAAGCAGTTACTTAAAGTCGATTGTGTACAGCGAGCGATCATTGAATTCGCAGTTCCTGGGTACACAACATAGGGATAATAGACTCCGCTTCCGGCGTTGCAAAATTTAATATCGGCCGAGTTAGATGAGTTACTGGCAGTATTAGAAATAAAATTACCGACAACTCCCATACCTGTATAATTGCTCGCGGTTTCGCAGTTTGAACTACATAAAATAACTCGTGCAGAAGTGCCGGCGGCATTGACGTAAAATACTCCGACCTTGTTGTCAGGGCTGACTGTAGCCTCAACAGCTCGTGTGGTCATCGTGGCCACATTTTCAATGGCCGTGATTGTCCAAGTGCTTGTTGTTAAATCTGCCGAAGCTCGTGAAGCCATATAAACTGCGGTGGCTCCGTTGGCCCAGAAAATCAGAGGTCTGCCATCAGATAAATAAACTAATTTTACGAAGTTGTAGGTGAGACCAGCTGAGACAATTTCTAGATTGTATTTGCTGCCATCCCAGTACAAAAATTTTAAACCTACAATGCCTGCATCATTATAGATAAATGCTGGGTAGCCGTTAGCTGGGTTAATCGCTGTATCAGAAAAAGTACCACGCACTCCGGCTGTTGCAGCGACAGAGCGTTCACCGTAGTCCAATATTTTAGTTGTTGGGTTCGTGCACATATTTGATGTGACTGTTGAACCTGAAGTTGGAGTTGGGGTTTGTGGCGTTTCAGTCACAGGCGTGGTTAAGTTGCTGACTGTTCCTGCAGAAGTGTCAAAGCAAGATTGAAGACATAGAGCCAGCAAAACAAAAGAACTATATTTTAAAACTTTTTTAGAAGTCATAGCCTGCTCCTAGTAGAAATTGAAATCTTTCATATTTTTCTTTGGCATTTAATGTACCGCGGTTTCCCTGGCCATCATATGAAGTTGAATCTACTGCGTATTCAGATTGTTGTACGATTGACCAAACATCGTTTAATAAATATTTTGCCTGATATCCTAAGTGGATATTATACGAAGTTTGATTAAATCCAGTGTTGGTTCCCAGTTCTTTTCTGATAAAAGGCAATTCTAAATCGGCAAAAAGATGAACTGAAAAATCTGACTTATGCCAAACTGAACGTTCGATAAATAAATCAAGCGCATGTGATTCTGAATTACTGAGTAAAATGTTGGGAGTAGTATCGTCAGCCTTTACTTTATAAAAACTGTAACCGCCACCCACATTATAATTTTCAGTAGACAAGATAAACTTATAGTTAAGTTTTGTCTGGCTAGTCTTAATAGCACTAGGACTCAGAGAGCTTGGAGCCGTAATGTTATGGCTTGAGTTAAGTAACGAGAAGCGGTGTTCAGCGGTGCTATCATAATTTTGGCGAGAGTAGTTAATTTGGTAAGCCTGGCCTGAAGCGATAGGCTGTTCGGCGCTGAATTGCTCACTACTTAAATTATATTTAAATAAACTAGGGCCATAATAAACTTGCAGTTTTTGAACAGCAGCGGCATGAGCCGTAGTCAACTTGAGTGCAAGTAATGATAAACATAGAAAAATATTTTTCATTAGGGCTCCCACTCTAGGTAAAGTAGGGAAGTCAGTAACTCCGTCACTTTTTTCTTTTCATTAGCCGGCAGTCTTTGAGCGGCTTCACTAAGTAGAGCGGTCAATTTTTGTGCCTGTGAGTACATCTCTAAAGGAAACTCAGTTGAAGTAAAGAGTTTGTTGGCCGCCGTAGTCATACCGCCTAAGCTCATCACCACAGTCGTGTTGAAAATGGCTTTGTAGTATAAAGGCGATGCTGGTTTTATTTTGCTCCAGTATAATTTAGCATTACTGTAGCTGCCTAAGTGATAATTAATGTTTCCCAATAAAAAATATTCCGCATCAGATTTTTTTTGAACTTTTCTATATTGCAGAAGAATTTCTGTATATTTTTTTGTTAAATACATCTGTCTGTATTTATCAGGTATTGCCGAAGGTGCCTGTGAAGAGCCTGGTTGTTTTTCTGCGTAAGTAGATGTTTCTAAATTTTTCTTTTGATATAAAGAATTTTGTAGATTCTGTGCTGTCTGAATATCAGTGGGGTTGTGGGCGTTTGCCATAAATTGACCTAAGACATCAAAGGCTTTTTGCGAAAATTTTTGTTGGTTGTAAAGGTCAAAGAGTCTATTCACGGGCTCGATTTTTTCTGGATTTTTAGCGGCCGCTAACTGGTACATTTTTTCGGCTTGCTCAAAATTTTTAATTTGTTGGTAATGACGACCGATTTCAATCAATATAAAAGGGCTCTGCTCGTAAGTAGCTAGATGTTTATTAAAATGTTCTAATTTAAATGTCGTATTAAAATCTTTGCTGACATTTAAATATCCTAAAAAGCAAGATTCCGAAACACCAACAGCTTCAAGACAGCGTTTGTAGGTTTCAGGTGTTTTTTCAAGAAGCTGTTGTTTTGTATAAAGCTCAGCCTGTAGCAGATAAGCTTGTTCATGTGGTTTAGCTTTTAAGAAATAAATATCCAGGTCTGATTTTGCCAGAGATAAATTATTCAACTTTAAATGCAATTCAGCACGCTTAAGATACAGCGCTGGATCAGCTTGTTGGTTAATCGACTTATCAAGATAAGCAAGAGCTTCATCCGGGCGGTTAAGGGCCAGCGAACAGTCTGATAATAGGGGGTAAAAATTTTCTTTGTTGTTAACATGGGGGAGTATAAACTTTGCTTTTTCGCAAGCTTCAGCCGGTTTTTGCGTCGCAAGATATTCTTTGGTAAGTTGGTAATGCAGATGAGTATTAAACGGAGCTTTTGTTATTTGAGAGTTTAAGAATGAAATGAATCTGTGTGTTAAACTGCTTGTTTGGTAAAGTTTTGAAAGTTGATTCAGAATGTAACTTTCGTTTTGAGTGTCTTTAGCCAGCAAGTGTTTTAGTTTTTGAATGGCGGCTAAGTCATTTTCTTGAGCTTGAAGATGAGAAACAGCATTGTAGTCATTGAAGTATTCATTTTTAATGAAAACTATTTCATCAGCATGCACATTAAGTGCAAACAAGATGGGTAGTAAAATTAGTTTCATGTTTTTTGCCTCCAATACTTACAAGCACTCCTCGGAGGGTAAACAAGAGTGCTAAAGTGAGACAAATCTAGATCTAGGGGAAGGTCTTGGGCAAAATTGATTGTTGATTAATAATCGGCGTTTTATTTAGTTTTAAGCAAAATTTCTTTACGATGGTCTGGGGCTAGTTTTTCAATCGCATAACGAAGCATCGTGCGCGGCATTCTTTTGCCAAAACGTTCGATAAACTTTAACAAACGCTTTTTATCTTTTTTTCCGGCTTCGCGAAGCAACCAACCCGAAGCTTTATGCATGAGATCTTCTTTTTCATTTAAGAATCTTTCTGCAAATTGAAAAGTAAGATCAAGATCGTGTTCGCGAATGAGCGCCATCGTGCCGACCATGGCAATGCGTTTATCCCAATGTACTTTTGAATTTGAAAGTTTGATTAATAAACTGTGATCTTTAATGAGGTTACAGTAGTGGCCCAAGATTTTGTAGCAAGACATGTCTACTAAATCCCAGTTATTCACAAATTTTCTGTGCTTTATATAAAAATTCACTAGCGCTTTGCGCGTTTTCAAATCTTTTGTTTTGCGGTATTTTTCAGTCAGAATATGTAAACCTAAAGCGCGGTCTTCATGAACAGGACTATGTAATAATAAAGACAAATCTTTATCACTGATGTCTAAAAATTTTAAAGCCACATGGCGGTTTGTCGGAACACTGACTCCAATAAATTCATCGCCTTCGCCGTATTCGCCGGGGCCCGTTTTGAAAAAATATTTTAAAGCTTCAACGTTTTTAGCTTTTGCTACTTTTCTTAAAGCAATTTGGGCTGGAATTAATTTTTTCATCTAAAAGATATTCTGACTTAATTCAGTTAATTGTTTGGTAAATTCTTGAATCGGGTCTTGGGTGGCAATACTTTTTCTTGAGATCAGTTTAATTTCACGCGAGATTGCCGGTGAAAACGCTGTGAACCCTTTTTTCGGAATATTTAAGTGCTGGGCTAGGCCTAGCGGAATTATGCCGTTACCGAAACCTTCTTTCACCATTTGAGAAATCGCCGCAAAAGATTCGACATAGACAAAATCAGCCGATTTAACTTTTGAATTTTTTAAAAGACGGTCTTCCATATTTCTCCAGGTGCCGGAGTTTTTTTCGATCGTGATGACTTTAGTTGTTTCGCCAGCGGCTTCTTCATCAAATTTGTTATACACAAAAACTAACGGTTCTTCGGTGATGCGGGTTGAAAATAAATTTCCCGAAGTCGCGGTTGAAAGAGAGATACATAATCCTAAGTCGTAACGGCCAAGTTTTACGTTTTCTTCTACAAGTGTTGATCTATGCACGTGTAGATCAAACTCAATATTTTTTATTTTGCGGCTGGCTTGCTTAATTAACTTTGGCCCCCAGGTGGCCGCGATCGAATCGGCGAGGGCAATCGAATAGCGCGTGATCCCATTTTCTGGTTTTAGTTGTTTTAAACTTTTAAGCTCAGTGACCAGTGGCCTTGCGCGTAGAAGAAAGTCTTGCGCCTGTTGGGTCAATTTGACTCGGCGGCCATCGGGTTCAATCAGCTTAAAACTGACCTCATTTTGCAGAGCTTGTAGGCGTTTTGTGACTGCAGATTGAGTTAAGCGTAATTGAGCAGCAGCTTCGCTGATCGTTCCGGTTCTTTCTAGGGCAATGAGGGCTTCGATACCTTCTAGCATAGGGTCTGTCCATTCGGCCTTAGGCCTATATATTCCAAATACTACTACATTATATTCCTATTATTCAATTTTTTCAAGGTAGGAATTGGCCGAGAATGAAAACGTATTGAAAACCCCATAGAAAGGAAGCTGTCGTGCCGAAGGCACGCAGGAGGAACAAATGGCTAAAATCGAAACATCACCAGAAATGGTTAAAAAAGTTTACGAAACAACACGCGCAAAAACTGAAGTTATCAGAAAACGTTTAAACCGTTCATTAACTTTAGCTGAAAAAATCATTTACGGTCACTTAGATGATCCACAAAACCAAGAAATCAACCGTGGTTCTTCTTTCTTACTTTTAAGACCAGACCGCGTAGCGATGCAAGATGCGACAGCTCAAATGGCGATCTTACAATTCATGTTAGCTGGTAAAGATGAAGCCGCTGTTCCTTCAACAGTTCACTGCGATCACTTAATCCAAGCTTATCACGGTAAAGAAGCCGACATGGCCGCTTCAAATGTAACTAACAAAGAAGTTTTTGAATTCTTAGCTACAGCAGCTTCTCGTTACAATATCGGTTTCTGGAAACCAGGCGCTGGTATCATTCACCAAGTAATCTTAGAAAACTACGCTTTCCCAGGTGGTTTAATGATCGGTACAGATTCTCACACGCCAAATGCGGGCGGTTTAGGTATGTGTGCTGTAGGTGTTGGTGGATCTGACGCTTCAGACGTCATGGTTGGTTTACCTTGGGAAGTTAAAAACCCTAAATTAATCGGCGTTCACTTAAAAGGTAAAATGAACGGTTGGACATCTGCCAAAGACGTGATCTTAAAACTTTGCGGAATGTTAACTGTAAAGGGTGGAACAGATAAAATCGTTGAATACTTCGGTGAAGGCGCTGACGCGATTTCTTGTACTGGTAAAGCGACAATCACAAACATGGGTGCTGAATTAGGTGCGACATGTTCTGTATTCCCTTACGATGCAAAAATGTCTGGTTACTTAAAAGCAACAGGCCGTGCTGAATTAGCTGCGATCGCTGATCAAAATAAAGATATCTTACGCGCTGACGATGACGTTGTAGCTAATCCTAAAAAATACTTCGATGAAGTTTACGAAATCGATTTATCATCTTTAGAGCCGCATTTAGTTGGTCCTCATACTCCAGACTTAGCTCGTCCGATTTCTAAAATCGCTGAAGAAGCTAAAGCTAACGGTTGGACTTTAAAATTATCTTCTGCACTTATCGGTTCTTGCACGAACTCTTCTTATGAAGATATCGGCCGTTCAGCGATGTTAGCTGAACAAGCTATGAAAATCGGTGTTAAGATGGCTCAACCATTCTTAGTGTCTCCGGGTTCAACACAAATCCAAAACACAATCACTCGCGATGGCCAAATGAAAACATTTGAAGCTGTTGGTGCGACAGTGTTAGCAAATGCGTGCGGTCCTTGTATCGGTCAATGGAAACGTGACGACGTTAAAGCGGGTGAGAAAAATACAATCATCACTTCTTTCAACCGTAACTTCCGTGGTCGTAATGATGCCAACATGGAAACATTAGCGTTTATCGGTTCTCCTGAAATCGTTATGGCGTTAGGTTTAGCGGGTCGTTTAGATTTCAACCCAATGACTGACGAACTAGTTGGTCCAAACGGTAAAGTGAAATTAACTCCTCCTTCAGCTCCAGAACTTCCTGAAAAAGGTTTCGTACCAGATACAGTGGGTTACCAAAAACCTGAAGGCGCTACTGCAAAAGTAACTATCGCTGATAACTCTCCACGTTTACAATTCTTACAACCATTCACAAAATGGGACGGTAAAGATTTTGTTGATCAATTATTATTAGCAAAAGCTAAAGGTAAATGTACAACAGATCATATCAGCCCGGGTGGTAAATGGTTAAACTTCCGTGGTCACTTAGATAAAATCTCTGACAACATGTTATTAGGTGCAGATAATGCGTTTTTACCTGGTGTTATCGGTAAAGGTAACAATCAGTTAGATGGTTCTCAAAAAGAATTCGCAGCAGTTGCGCGTGATTACCAAGCTCATAACAAAGGTTGGATGATCATCGGCGATGAAAACTACGGTGAGGGTTCTTCTCGTGAGCACGCAGCGATGTCTCCACGTTACTTAGGCTGTACAGCAGTTATCACTAAATCTTTTGCTCGTATCCACGAAACAAACCTTAAAAAACAAGGTGTTCTTGCTGCGACTTTCGTAAATCCAGCGGACTACGATAAAATTCAAGAAAAAGATTTATTAACTATCCGTGGCTTAAACGATTTAGCTCCAGGTAAAGACTTAGTTCTTGAAGCTAAACACGCTGATGGTTCAGTTGATAAAATTGCTATCAAGCACACTTACAACGCTGAGCAGTTAAAATGGTTTAAAGCAGGTTCTGCCTTGAATCTAATCCGTTCTGGCGGCAAAGTTTAATTAAGAGCTTTCTTAAATATTAAACTCGTAAAGGGCTCTCTAACCGAGAGCCCTTTTTTTATGGTCTGAGCCATTGTTTACAAGGATGTATGTCAAAGTTAAATTCTCAACTTATTCAACGCTTTCACGACATCATTAAAAGATCTTCTGAAGTTATTTTAGATAAAGAAAATCAAATAACGAATACCGTTGTATGCATGATTGCGCGCGGGCATTTGTTAATTGAAGACGAACCAGGCGTTGGTAAAACGACCTTAGCTCAAACCATTGCTAAGCTTACAGGTTTACAACAAAGCCGTATTCAATTTACCAATGATTTGTTGCCAGCTGACATTATCGGTCACATGGTTTTTAACCAAGATAAACACGAGTTTTATTTTAAAGAAGGCCCATTGTTTTCTGAATTAGTTCTGGCCGATGAATTAAACCGTGCTAATCCAAAAACGCAAAGTGCCTTACTTCAGGCGATGGAAGAAAGTTCAGTCACTGTTGATCGCAAGACTTATAGTTTGGCTGAGAATTTTTTCTTGATCGCCACACAAAATCCAAAAATGCAAATCGGTACTTACGCTTTACCTGAAAGCCAGGTCGATCGTTTTTTAATGTCGATTCATTTAGATTACATTTCTAAAGAGTCTGAAGTGAAACTTCTGTTAGGCGATAACCCGCGTAAGTTGATTGATGGGTTAAAGCCGATTATCGGTAAAAATGATTTGTTAGCAGCTTACAAAGAATCGCAAAGTGTTCATTTAGATTCTAAGCTTGCCGAGTTTATCGCAGATCTTCTTCAGGTGACACGCACGCATCAAGATCAGTTTCAAACTTTATCAACGCGTGCAGGCTTAGCCTTAGTGCAAACAAGTAAAGCCCGCGCGTTTCTTAACGGACATGATTACGTGGCGCCGGATGATTTATTGTTATCACTAAAACCTGTGTTAGCGCATCGGTTGGCCGACCAACAAGGATTACCTTTTGGAGAACAAAAAGTTGAAGAACTTTTACAGCTGGTTCAAATCCCTCAGTAAAATTCCGGTTCGGGTTAATACTCCCAGACCATATATAATCCCAACGGGGTTAGGGTTTAGCTTTGGAGTACTGGTTTTTGTTTTAGTCATTGTCAGTGTGAACAATCGCAATAACTTAATTTTTCTTTTTGCCTTCTTTTTATTTTCAGTAGGTCTTGTGACGATGTTAATAAGTCACAGAAATTTTGAAAAAGTAAAAATGAGCTTTTTTCAAGCTTCAGTTCTTTTTAAAAATGAAGTGGGCATCTTAAGTTACAAAATCGAGAATCCTGGTTCTAAAGACAGTTTTATGATTCAGGTTCACGATAAAATCGTAGAACACCTTAAACCGCTAGAGAAACGTGACGTACAGATTAGTTTTTTACCTACACACTACGGTATCCAACAAGTGCCGATGCAGCGTCTGGAAAGTCGTTTTCCGCTACAGTTTTTACGTGTGTGGAGGTTTTTGCAACCTGGGGTTAAGATCACGGTGTTTCCTGAAAAAATTAATTATTTTGGCGTTGCGCTTCAGCATCCGGAAAGCGAAGCCGGAGAAAAAAGATCGCAAATGACTGAGGCTTTAGAGAAAGAAATTTCTCACTTTGACCGTTTTAAGCCAACAGATCCTCCACAGCATATCAATTGGAAGATGTTAGCTAAAACCAGTGATCTTTATGTGACTAAATTTGAACTACAGGCTGATGAAAAACAGCATATCGTACTTCGCTGGAAAGATACTGAAGCCTTAAGTGACATTGAAAAAAGAAAATCGCAATTTGCCTTTTGGATAGATCATTTTTTCAAATTAAAAAAATCTTTCATCGTTGAATTTGATGAGCAGCAGATTGCGGTAGCTTCTCATGATCAGAAGAATATGGTTAAAGCCTTGAGGCTTTTGTTATGAAAAAGTATATTTTGCCGTTAGTTTTATTTTTTCAGATGGCGCTCTTATTCACCGAAGTTCCGGTGTGGGTGATTGCGACCAGCTTAGTTTTTTTATTCTTAAGCTTGATTCCTTGGGTTAAGTCATTAAGCCGTTTAAAGTTAATTACGGGGGTTATTTCAGTTGTCGTAGTTCTTGTAGCGGTTCGCCAGTTTAATTTTATTTTATCTAATGAATTGATCGCGAGCTTACTCATCATTTTAACGAGCATTCGTTTAATCGAGCATCGTACGGATGTTAAAGAGCCGCCGTATTTTTTATTTTTATTAGGTCTATTCTTGGCTGTTGTAAAATTTGTCTTCCAAATTGATTTTATCTTTGGGGTGTATGCATTTTTAGCGACGGTGTTCTATTTGTATCAGTTCTTTCCGGAAAGCTTTCAAAAAAATTATAAAAAAGAAAGCTTTAGAATTTTACGTGCCATTGTTGGCTACTCTCTTCCAGTAACGGTATTGTTATTCTTAATTTTTCCGCAGTTTAAATTTGAGGGAAACCGTCAGCGTAATTACGGATTATTTTCAACGATCGGCGCCAGTGGTTTTTCGGCAGAACTGCGCCCGGGGTCTATTTCTGAGTTAGTAAATAATGAAAACATTGCCTTTAGGGCTGAGTTTGAAGATTTTCTTCCGACTCAAGACAAACTGTATTGGCGTGGACAGGTGCTTGACCGTGTACAAGGTTTAATGTGGCGCAGGTCAAATCCGTTAAATCAGACAGTCGAACTTCACGAAGACGACATAGTTGTTTATCAGCCTAATTACAAAATTGTTCTAGAGCCGCATTATAAAGAACAGCTTTTTACATTGTATGGAACTTCTTCAGTTAAATCTCCTGAAAGAATGTTGCGTTCCGAAAAAAATGAGACGTACTCATTGCCTTCGGTTTTGTCTGACCGTTTAGTTTATAATGGCTACGTTCAGATCAATCGCCCTGAGTTTTTAAGCGGTGAGGATAAAGAAGAGTACCTGCATTTAAATCGTCGTGCTCCTAGAGTGGAAGAGGCGTTAAAAGCGTTAGCTCCGGCAAACTCTGCGGTAACAGCTGAAGAAAAAGTCAAAGCCATAGCTAAATATTTTACTGACAATCGTTTTGAGTACCGCCTATCGGGGCAAGAACTTGCGGTGAACTCATTAGAAGATTTTCTTTTTAGAACAAAAGTAGGCTTCTGCGAACATTATGCTTCTGCAGCCGCGTTATTATTACGCTATATGAATGTGCCATCACGAGTAGTGGTTGGCTATCAAGGCGGCGAGCTTAATAGCACAGGAAAATTCTGGACTGTGAAACAGCAAGATGCACATGCTTGGGTTGAATATTTAAACGAAAAAAATCAATGGAAGCTCTTTGATCCTGTCAGTGCGATTGCACCTGACCGCATTGCTGTCGGAGCCACGCTATTTAGTAATCCAACGGGTGGTCAGCTGTTAAAACGTTTAGGTAAACAGTTTCAATTCTTCGATCAGCTTTCAAATTTTTTAGAAATCTTTAACTATCGATGGACGTTATTTTTTGTTGAGTATTCAAGTTCTAATTTAAAGAATGAAATTTTAAAATTCTACGACGCTAACGAAGATGTGCAGTTAGTGACGCGTTTAATTTTCATGTTGGTGTGTATTTATATTATCTATGCGCTATCGTTGAAATACATTTTTCGTGAGCGATCTTTAAAAGATCGTTATTATTTAGCACTGCATCGCTTTTTTGCTAAGAAGGTACCGCAAGAAACAAACGAAACTTTTGCTGATTGGCAAGAGCGACTTCTGAAACAGTATCCTGAAGCTAAAGACACTATCGAGAGTATATTTGAAATCTATCTACGTAATCGATATGGAGCTGAAGCTAGCCAAGGTGAATTTAGAAAGTTTAAATCATTACTCAAAGATAAGAGTTTTAAGTTGTAGTTTCAGTAATGTGCTCAACCACCCAGTCAGGAAACTGAAAACTAATATCGTGGCCAGCCTCTGGGTGAATGATATGGGGGCAGTGCCATTTTTTTTCGATATCCTTTGAACACTGGGCACTGACAAACTTATCTTTACCGCCACTCATTAGAACGACTTCTGTGGGTGGATTTTTCGGAAAAGCGTAAGTTGAAGCAGCGATCAGCTGGCGTAAAACATTTTTCGGATGTGCTGAATGTGTTCTGCTAAAACTCAACATTGAATCAAAAGACTTTCTGTAATCTTTAAAAATCTGATCTTTATTTAAAGTTGTCGTTGTTTCTAGTGAAGCGATCTCGCGTTCTTCGGGCGAATGTATAAAACGCATACGCACACCTAACTTCATCGCATCAACGCTTAAACGTTTAAAGACATTGGAAAAGTTAGCAGCACTAGTGTTTGAAATATAAATCTTTTTAAAAAAGTTAGGGCGTTGTTTAGCCCATTCAACCATTGCCATCGACCCCAGTGATAATGAGTAGCCGTATGTTGGAAGGCTAGAATCAAAATTTAGCTGTTTTAACTGTTCTTCAAAGGAAACAATAAATTCAGAAACTTTTAAAGGCGTTGGGACACTATTTAAATAACCATTACCAGGAATATCTACACAATAAACTTTGTCACCCGGAAAAGCCTGCTCTAGTTTTTCAGGAAAATTGGCCCAGTGACCGGCACCACGGGCTAAACCACGAATTAAGATCCAATTTCTTTTAACTATAGAGTTTTGTGATGCGGGTACCATTTTTCTAAGCCTTTGTTGTAATGCTCAAGCAAGTTAGTATTTTTAAACTGTTCTGTTTGGCTGTACAGCAAAAAGCGAATTAAAAAATCAATTAACAGCTGGTGACGGCGTAAAGTGCGTTTAATGCGGTGTTTTTTGATCGGATTAAACAAACCATCTAACTTAAAGATCTGCAGTGGGTTTTTCTTAACCCAGATCCAAGACCCTAGTTCTAAAGTGAGCGGCACATAGTTTAGGTTTTGAATTCTTTCGTGGGCGATATAATCCCACAGATCACCATGCGTGCAGTAAACTTTTGATTGCGGTTCTATTTTGTAAATATGAAACGGGTAGAGCTTTTCAAAAAGTTCCATCATCACATTAATAAAATCTAATTTCGGATAAGGCTTTTTACTAAAAGCCCACGGAAACCAGATTTGATCTTTAAAGCCAAAGCCTGAGTGAATATCTAATGACAGAGTAAAACTTGAATTTTTAATTTCTTCAGTGACTGCATCAACAAGAAACTGCGCTTCTTTTTGCATGGGTTCATCAGCTTTACCACGATACCAAGGAATCATGTTTGTAAGTCGGTGCCCACCCGCCAAAGTAGGAACTTTCTCTTGCGCCTCAATCGGGGCATTTCGCATGAGATCCACACCTTGGCCATTTGAACGCGTACGTTCTTGAATACCGACAGGATTAACAAACGGAAAAAACACTAAACGAATATGTTCTAACTTGTTTTGAAAAACAGGGTCCCACATTGAGAGTTCAAAATATTTTTCAATCAGCGATACACAGAGCTGGCTTCCGATTTTCTCTAAGCCGTGAACACCGCCAGTTAAAATAAGAGTCACTTTTTCTTCACTGGATTTTTTTGAATTTTCATTCTCACACACGACTTTCCATAGAGGATATGAAGTGCCGCGGTGAATGACTTCGTCTAAAGAGATAAAGCTCCAGAGCGGATTTTTAGTTACGCGCTGGCGCTTTAACACCTGTTCAAATTGAAAATATTCGTGAAAATTAGGCTGATTGAGCATCAGCCTTAAGAGTAAAATTAAATAGCTACTTTTTCCAGACGTTTTTCATAACGCTGCGCTAAGTTTTCAACTTTCAAGCAGGTTAAGAAATCCATGCAGTGCATGTCTGCATCATAGGCTGGCTCACCAAGAATTTCCGCACCCACTTTTAAATAGGTTTTTAACAATGATGGGATTAGATCCTCGGCTTCTTTCATTTGTTCTTCAGACAGTTTTTCTGGCATTGAGCTAAAGTATTCGTCAAAGAACGGAACTTTAAAAGTTAAGTGAGGCTTAATTTTATATTTGCAGTTTAGACTACCAGTTTGTTCAAAGTATTTTGTCACAAGAGCCGCTTGTTTTGGCGTGATATTTTTAATGCTTGAACAACCGAATAATAAACTAGCTTTTACATGGCGCATGTAAAAGTAAATACCTTTCCAAAGTAAAGAAATCACCACGCCCGTGCGGTGTTGGGTGTCAATACAAGCGCGGCCTAATTCAACGAAGTTTGAGTAAGGTAGGGCAAAAGATTTTAAATCGAACTCCGATTGCGAGTAAAAATCTTGAAGGTTAGAAGAGTTATTCATGCGGTAAGTGCCAACCACAGCTTCGGTTTTTTTATCGACGATAATTAAGTGATCACAAACTGAATCATACACATCGATATCCAGTTTACGCACATCTTTTTTATCATTGTTATAAAACACATCATAACGAAGTTTGAACGCCGATTTTAACTCTTGCGTCGTTGTCGCTGTTTTTAGTAAGTAGTTTCCTTGATCCATTTGAAATTCAACACGTGGTTCGTAAGCCACCATGTCTAAATTTCTAAATTTAAGCTCTTGCTGAATCTGTTGGATAAACTGAAGCATATTCCGATTTCCCCTCTGTAATCTGTTGAATAAACTGTAAAGCGATCTCAAAAGTTTCATTAAGCTCTAAAGCGGATTTAGCTAAGCGGGGATTGATCTCGACCATATCAAGATTTTTTAATTTTCCGCTGCTCGCAACAAGTTGAGCTAATGAATAAATTTCTGATAATTCCAGACCGTTATTTACCGGAACACCAGTGCAAAGAGCATAATTTGTATCTAAACAATCAATATCAAAACTAACGTGCACGTTTTCAAACTGACTCATTTTTTTAGCCAGTTGGCTTAAGCAAAAAGTTAAACCCTGCGTGCGAATATCGTGAACCGTGAAATGCATGATTTTTTTTGATTCTAAATATTCGCGCTCAAAATGGTCCAAATCACGAACACCGAAGTAGACGATATTTTCACTTGGTAAATGATTTTTCATCCAGTGAAGTGAGGCTGGTCTGTTTTCTGGTTTTTGCATCAGGTAATAAACCGGCATACCATGTAAATTTCCCGAAAGACTTTCTTCGGCAGAGTTTAAGTCGGCGTGCGCATCAATCCAGATCACTAAGGTATTTGGATTGTGGCGAAGGCTAGCTTCGACGGTGGCCATCGAAAGGCTGTGGTCACCGCCGAAGTTCACGTTGATTCTATTTTTACTTAAGCCGCGGAAAGAGAGGTCGGCTAAGTGTTGGTAGATCGAAAAAGAAAAGGCATTTAAATCTTGCTCATTGTAGAACTTTGCAAGCTTGTCGCTTAAATGTTGTTCAGTCTTGCCAATAAGATCGAAAGCTAAAGTTGGCTTGAATGGAGATTTTTGTCGGCGATGCAAGTGGGTTAGAAAAGAGTCTGAAGACTCTGTCAGGCCAGACTTAGTTTGGCCAATCTCAATATCTGCTTGTACAAAAGACAGAAGTGTTTGCTGCATACGCTTATTGTTGTGCGAGAATGTAAAATTTGTCCTGTCAGGGTTTGATTTGGTAACATTTGGCGTCTTAACAAAGTCCTAACAATACTTTCTGGTTGGGAATTACTAAAATCGGTCTCACAATAAATAACTAACACCCTTTAGGAGTTATAGTATGAAACTTTTAGGCTTAATCGCAGCGTTTGCTTTCGCGTCGACTGTATCTGCAGCAGAACCAAAACTTATCAAAATCGATGGATCATCAACTGTATATCCAATCACTGAAGCGATGGCTGAAGAATTTCAAGCAGCACAAAAAGGTGCGGTAAAAATCACGGCAGCTTTCTCTGGTACTGGTGGTGGATTTAAAAAATTCTGCCGTAACGAAATCGAAGTTACTGGCGCGTCTCGCCCAATTTCTCAATCTGAAGTTGAATCTTGCCGTAAAGCGAATATCAAATTTTTTGAATTACCTGTAGCTTTTGATGCCACTGTAGTTGTTGTTCACCCATCAAATCCACTTAAAGAAATCACTGTTGCTGATCTGAAAAAAATGTGGGCTCCAGAAGCTCAAGGTAAAGTGGCAACATGGGCTGATGTAAATGCGGCTTGGCCAAAAACAGCTCTTAAACTTTACGGTGCAGGTGCTGATTCTGGAACTTTTGATTACTTCACTGAAGCGATCGTTGGTAAAGCTAAATCATCTCGTGGTGATTACACAGCTTCAGAAGACGATAACATCTTAGTTAAAGGTGTAGCTGGCGATAAAGGAGCTTTAGGTTTTATTCCATTAGCTTACTACTTAGAGAACTCTAAAAAAATTAAAGCTTTAGCTATCGTAAACAAAGCGGGTAAAGCTGTTCTTCCAACAAAAGAAACTGTTGAAAATGCGTCTTACAATCCCTTATCTCGCCCGCTATTTATTTACGTAAATGCAGAGGCTGCAAAACGCACGGAAGTAAAAGATTTCGTAATGATGTACTTAAAAGAAGCGGCTTCAATCGTTCCACAGGTTAAGTATGTTCCGCTTCCTAAAAAAGCTTACGACACAGCGACTGAGCACTTTAACAAAGGCAAATTAGGTACTGTGTTTAATGGTCATGCTGGTATCGGTTTGACGATAGATGAGCTTCTTAAAAAAGAATCTTCATTGTAATACTAAAAACAATACAACATAATACTTGTTAAGCCCGCGTAAAAGCGGGCTTTTTTCGTTTTGGAGTCGTTATAATTGGCCCTGGTTTTGTATATAACATTTTATAGGTTAAAAAGGCCTTAAAACGGGGGACAAAATGAAACTACTTCTTACGACGATAGCTCTAGTACTTAGCACCTTAACAGCACAAGCAGCAACCTTCGGAACGCTTCAAATCGCAGGCCCCGGCTGCACGAATAAAACCAGTGAATTAAAAGTTATCTCAGAAGCTGAATCGTTATACGCCATTCCCTTAAATCTTTACGTTAAAAAAGAACAAGGTGTAAGCCTTGATCGCAAAGCCTGCACAGCAAGCCTTCCAGTCACTTTAGCGACGGGTGAAAAGCTTGTGATCGAAAACACTTCGCAAAAAGTAAACACACGCGTTCATCCAGGTGGAACGGCTAAAACTCAGTTAGAAGTTTTCTTGAGCGGTGGTAAGGGTGAAGTTTTAAAAGCAGAATCTGTAGCGACTGATAAATACCTAAGCTCTCGCCATGAATTATCACAAGGTGGAGTAGTCACTGAATCATCATGCGGTGGCGAAGTGATCGTGCGTGCAAATGCTTCAGGCGTAGCCATGGGCCAGGCCAAAGTCAGCATTTACCACGAAGATCTGAAACTAAATCTAAAAGTCGTGAAGTGCTCTAACTAACTATTTAACTTCAGTCAGCGGTTTTACATCGCCGCAGTTGTTTGAAAGAAATTTACCTTTAAATTCCATACGGCTTTTGCCTTTGGCTGTGGTGAACTCGTTCCAGCCTGAATAAGCCGTATCGCTTGTTCTGTGGTATTCAGCCATACCTGAACCTTTATCGCATTGAACGTTGAAGCGAACACCATCTGCTAAATCTTTTTTGTCTGTGATTTTACATTTACTTTTTGGGTCATGAACTAAAGCTTCGTCAGACATTGATTTTTCAGTATGACAAACCTTCATGCCCTTATCGCCAAACGCCATGCCTTTTGAACCCATCATTTTTTCCATTTGTGCACGTTGGGCCGGCGTCATCTTTTTCATCATCTCTTGCATCTGGCCTTGAGAGTCGTGAGTTTTTCCGTTTACCGATGTAGTTGTTTCAACTTCCCATAAGCCTGGTTTTAATTTGAAAGCGGCTTGGACTTGTAGAGATAAAAAAACTAAAGAAAATAAAAAGGCACGATTCATAAGAACTCCTTTTGGGGAATTTTAGGACTTAAAGTTTATCGTGCCATTATAATTACAATTTGTGGACCAGCGCTATTGAAATTTAAATGCTAATAAGATACCCGAATCATCATTAAAGCCACACGTCAGATTTACATAGACTGTTTTGCCGCCGGCTGAGAACTTAACGGTTTCAATTGTTGCATAAGAGCAGACGGATGTATTTAGCGTATATTCACGAACTAGTGCATGTGTTGTCGTGTTAAAGATTTTAACTTTGTCTGAAGCATTCGTTGTTACAAAGAAATTGCTATCCGGTGTAAAGGCGGCCCCTTTAGGGTAGGCGCCGACATTGTATGTGCCATTTGTTGCGGTTAGTGAAGCCGGGTTGTAATCAAATAAAACATAACCCGAGCTATTCCCGGCTCCAGCAGAAAGAGCAAACTTTTGAAAGTCTGGCGAAATAGCCATGTAATTGGCGTTGCTTCCATTATCAAATACGTATTCAACTTGAGTTAAGGTGTTTGCATTCGGATCGAAACTGTAACGATATAAAGAAGCTGGTGAAAGCCCTGGAGCTGACATAATAAGTTCTTTTCTGGATTTGTTGTACACCATCATTTTATAGTAACTGCCCGTAAATGTGTGAACTCTTGATAGCGCCGTTAAATCAAGAAGGTCGACATTTCCCCAGTATTGAGAACTTAAATTGGCGAATAAAAATCCACTTTCTCCAAGCGCAAGCCAAGATGCTGGTGCGCTCGTAGAAATATAGTCGACGGTATTGGTTGCCGCTGAAACATCAATACGTGCAACTTTGCTAGCGCCAACTAAGGCGATATATACATATTTTCTGGCTTCATCCATAACCATATGTGAAGGTGTGGCCGTTAATTGCCAAACATTTTTGACCTGTTGGGTTCCAACATTAATTAAGCCAAGTGTATTGTCTGTCGGATCCTGAAGAAGAATGTCTCCATCGCATAAAGGAATCATTTCACGCCCTGGTGGAATGTAATATCCCGCATCTGCCAATGTGCTTGCTGTGGAATCACAGCCCCCAGTAACTGGAGGGTTTGAGGGGGGTGATCCCGGAGTGCCAGGAGTTATTCCTGGCAACTGGCTTTCTAGAGAAGGCAATTCTTCTTTTTGTTCAAGGCATGAAGTTAATGATAATGAAAATAAAACAGCTATTACTAACAGGTGATTGTGTTTCATTTTATAAATATCGGATTATTTATAAAATAGTTTACAAATAAATGAGTATTTATCTCATATTCCCAGACTGAGATAGTTAATTTGGGACAATATTTAATTAGCTGGAGTATTTTAATTTAACGGCCAAATATATACAGTCTGCATCGAATTCTTTTCTAAGACTTCGTAGATCTCTAACACAGAGCCTTTACGCGATAAATTTTGTTCTTTAATAAATTCATCAGCTTTTGGATAAACTTTTAAAGGCCCAATGCCTGGAGCACCTGTGAATAAGGCCACGGCCGCTTTTGTTTCTGGGTAAATTTCGGTTTTAAAACCTTCTGGTAATTTATCTTTTAAGCCAGCGAAAACTTTATCTTCGTTTTCATCTTTGGGATCAATTAAACATCCACCTTTTGCACGAAGGCGTCCTTCTTCAACTGTGGCTGGATTATCTAGGTATTCACCAAAACTTAAACGGCATTTTAAACCATTTTCTCTGGCCCATTTTTCAACTTCTTCAATTGTTGAAACGATTTTGTGATAAGGGCCTGTGTAGTCTTTAAAAACTAAAGTGTAAGGGCCACGTTGGTCTTGTACTACAGCTACAGATTTAAAAGCACCTGTGTATTGCATTAAGTATAAAAAGAAAATCACTAAACCGATTGTTACGGCAAATAACGTATGTTTAACCATTGTAAATTAGGCTTTCCATTTAATTGAACACCCCATAGAGGGTGTTTGTTTTTGTAACGGGCGGTGATTTTTTAAATCAAGAGCCGCTTGATATAACTCACGTTGAGTCACTTTATCAGCTTCTTTCCAGTTGTCGTCTAAACGACCACGGTATTGAAGTTGAAGTTTACCATCAAACATAAAGTAATCAGGTGTACAAACTGCGCCAAATTTTTTAGCTACGTCTTGTGATTCGTCGTGCAGATAGAAAAAACTGTATTCTTTTTCAAAAAATCTTTTACGTAAGTTTTCAAAACTGTCTTCAGTGTACTTCGTATCTGTATTTGAACAGATCGCAACAACGTTGATGTTTTCAGCTTTTAAATCTTTGCCTAGTTGGATTAAACGATCTTCAATCGCTTTCACATATGGGCAGTGGTTGCAGATAAACATCACCACTAGCGGATTGCCGTTAGTAAAATCTTTTAAAGAATAAGTTTTTCCATCCATGCCAGGTAAAGTGAAGTCAGGGCAAGGTTGACCAAACTCTGGGTTTTCCGGAGTGTATGTTAACGCCACAAGTCCTCTTTTAATGTTTTAAAGTCAGAATATTTACTGGTTAATTTCGGGTGCATGTTGAACACAGCTAACATTGAAGCTTGTAAAGTTTCATCAGGTTCAAGATTAGCTTCTGGAATCAATGCGCAGATCTCAAATAACAAACGATCTAAAAATTTAATCCAGTCAGATCCCATCACGCCCGGAAATTTTCCTTTGCTCATTTCGGCAAATAGATCTGTGGCGATCGGAAGTTTCGGATGAGCGAAAACATTTAGCCCAAGGCCCACGATAATTCTGTGTTGGTTGCCTTGAGTGACAGTTTCAACTAAAAGACCTGCGATTTTTTTATCATCGATATATAAATCATTCGGTGCTTTTAAATTCCAGTTTAAAAACGGCCACGTCGCGCGAGCTGCATTAAATAATCCAAGACCGATAAGTGATGTAATGTACGGGCTTGGAGTTACTGCTGATTGAAATGACCAGCTTGAAAGTAAGCTTGAGCCCGCAACAGGCGATGTCCAGGTGTGATCACCACGGCCACGGCCTTGAGTTTGCTCATCAGTGACATACAACTGAATGGCATCTAAACCATTAAACGCATCATCTTTAGCAAGATCATTCGTGCTGGTTGTTGATTTGTGATAGTCGCAAGAAATGTTATGCATTTCAGCCCATGACGCCGTAATAACGCCGATTTTAATATCGTCGGTCGGAGATTCTTTCATATTAGTTACCCCAGTCAAATAACAGACTGACATCAGCACAAGGGGCCGAGTGGGTCAAGGCGCCTACCGAAATGAAGTCGATACCGATAGCGGCTACGCCACCAACACGTTCTAAATTCATATTGCCGCTGGCTTCAGTTTTAACGAAGTCCGGCACAAGTTGGCGTGCTTCTTTAAGAGTTTCGTTATTCATGTTGTCTAAAAGAATACGGTCTACGCGTAAACCTATCGCTTCTTTCACTTGCTCAATCGTTGAAGCTTCAACTTCAATCGGAAGATTCGTGTGTTGACGAGTGCGAGTGACTGCTTCAGTGATGCCACCCATAAGAGTGATGTGATTATCTTTAATTAAAATGGCATCAGATAAATTGAAACGGTGATTCATTCCGCCACCGTGAACAACAGCGCGTTTTTCTAACTCACGAAATAGGGGAGTTGTTTTACGCGTGTCTAAGATTTTACAACGAGTGCCTTCAACAGCTTTAACGTACTTACGAGTTAAAGTGGCAATACCTGAAAGTAAACCTAAAAAGTTTAAAGCTACGCGCTCAGCTTTTAAGATCTGGATTAGATCACCTTCGATTGAGCAAATAGTTTGGTCTTTGTAAACCAGATCGCCTTCTTCAAAAAGCCATTTTATTTTTACATTAGGTTCTAAAAGTAAAAGTGTTTGTTCGAAAGCTGTTGATCCTGAAAGCACAAGGTCTTGCTTGGCTTTTAAAATCGCTTCACCAATTTTTGGTTTTACAGCTAAAGATTCAGTCGTGACATCGCCAAAAGGCATGTCTTCTTTAAGGGCCGCTTTAATGAGATCATGGATTGTCATAGGTCTATTTCTGTAACTTAGTTACACTGACTTTTCAATGTCGGTTAGGAGTTTTTTTAATTCTTCCCTGACAATTTTCTCGGTGATTTCTGGAATAATCTGCCAACAGATTTTTTCAGCCATCAAGCGCACTTCTTCGCGCATGAGTTGTTCTTCAAAACGGCTTAAGTTTTTACCTTGAGGGCCGTCATTAGATTTTGAAATTTTGTTTAAAGCTACTGGCGAACTTTCAAGATAGTTTTTAAGCTGTCCTTGAATTGTTTTTTCAAGTTCGTCGTCTTTATCGCCTTTAACTAAAACTACTTCTTCGAATTCGCCATAGTTTTCAGTCTCAATGTGAATGTCGTTCGATGGATCATATTCTTCAATGATGTGAGCCTCAACAGCTGGTTTAACCGGCTTTTGCATTTGTTGTTGCTGCATTTGCGGCTGTTGCGGTTTTTGCGTAACAGGTTTTAAATCCAGCGGTTGAAAGTCTTCGATATCGTCATCGATCACAAGTTCATCGTTATGAGCTTGGTTTTGTAATCTGTGACGAACCATAGTTTCTGACTCTTCAAAATCAGGAAGCGTCGGAAAATCTAAAAGACCTTTAAGCGGGTGAGTTTCAGTTTTTTTAACGAATTTATTGACGACATTTCTTAAAGCATCAGTATCGAATGGTTTTTCTAAACGGGCATTGGCGCCAGCTTTTTGTGAAAGCTTTTCGTCAAATTCCATAAAGCTACTCCACATTAAAACAACCGGAGTATTTTTTAATTGCGCGTTGGCTTTGATATCGCCGCAAACTTCATAGCCGTTACGTTTTGATAACAGAATGTCAGCAAAGATAATATCTGGACGAAAATCGAGTGCCACGGGAACAACATCGATTCCAGAAGGAACACTTTTTACCTCGATACCCAAATCAGAAAGGGCAAGTTGCAACACTTTCTTTATGGTCGAGGATTCATCAGCTAATAAGACGCGTAAGGCCATGACTAAAGTACATATCACAATACCGCTTGAGTCAAGAGTAAGGCACAATATTCTCTAGGGAATATTCTGGCGCAGCCAGATAGGTTAATAAATGAGTCGTGTTGATCGCTACATCTTGAGTCTTTTTTGGGTATCCTTCGCTGCGGGTTTAGTTATCTTTGTGACGTTGTTTATGGCAACCGATGTGATGAGCAACGTTCTTCGTTACAAGGCTGTCGATACTGGGGTTTTTCTAAGCTATTACGGCTACTTTTTGCCTGAAATTATTCACAAAATGCTTCCGGTCGCCTCAGTGGTCGGACTTGTTTTAACAATTTCTACTTTGAATAAAGGCTCAGAGCTCATTGCGTTATTTGCATCGGGTTTAAGTTTATTCAGAATCTCTCGTTGGATTTTCATTTCGTTATTGGTGATTGGCGTGATTGATTACGTGGCCAGTGATCGTTTGTTACCCATGTTTACGAAACAGAAAAACTTTACGTTTTATAACTTTATCGAACAAAAGCCATCGAAGTTTCAGACGATCAAAACAGATAAAATTTGGTATCGTTCTAAGAATACAATTTTTAACATTAAAACCCTTAATGCCGAGGGAAATTTAGCTCAAGGTTTAACTTTGTACTTCTTTGATGAAGCTTGGAATTTAAAGCAATTATTAACGGCAGAGTCGGTTGTTTTAGAGGGTTCAAAATGGTTTTTACAAAACGGCACAATCTCGGTTTTTAGTTCGGATTCAAGCTTTCCGCTAAACGATAAATTTGATCAAAAAACTATCGTGATGGCTGAAGATGCCCAGGATTTACGAAGCACCGGACAAACTTCTGATCTTTTATCGCACAGTGAACTTTCGCGTTATATTTCTAAGAATAAAGAAGCAGGTTTAGATACCGTTAAATATGAAGTGGATTACTTCTCTAAACTCAGTTTTGCTTTAGCGGGATTAGTGATGAGTCTTCTAGCATTACCATTTTGCGTAGGCCAAGCGCGCGGTGGCGGAATGGCTAAAAACGCGGGTATTGTTTTAGGCTTAGTGGTGACGTATTGGATTGTCTATAGCTCGATGCAAACAATGGGTTATCACGGAACACTTCCGCCATTTTTAGCAGCTTGGGGATCGAACATTATGATGGCAGCTTTAGGGGTGTTCTTTCTCTTGCGTCTGAAAAAATAATTTTATACTCTGCAGGCGAGCTGAAAGCGAGCAATGAGACAATGGCTAAACTTGAAATTCTAACATATCCAAATCCTGTATTACGCGAAGTTTCTAAACCGGTTGAGAAATTCACACCGGAAGTTACGGCTAAACTTAAAAAGTTAGCCGAGGATATGCTTGAAACAATGTACGATGCGAACGGTATCGGTTTAGCCGCTCCGCAAGTGGGCGAGTTAGTTCGTATGTTAGTGATTGATTGCCGCCCAAAAGGTGAATCAGGCCGTTATGAAATTGGCGATATGACGGAACTTGAACAGCAAGTGACTCAACCTTTAGTTTTAATTAATCCTGAAATCGTAAAAGGCGAAGGTAAAACAACTTTTGATGAAGGTTGTTTGTCAGTTCCAAGTTTTTTTGAAACGGTTGAACGTTTTGAAAAAGTTGAAGTCAAAGCTTTCGATGTTAACGGTAAAGAAATTCGTTTCACAACAGATGGGTTATTAGCCATCGTGGTTCAACATGAAATGGATCACCTAGAAGGTACATTGTTTATTGACCATATCAGCTTTACCAAAAGCAATAAGATCAAAAACACGATCAAAAAAAGCGGTTACCCTACAAAAGAAGAAATGAAGTCAGCCCGTGATCGTAAAAAGGAACCGGTAAAATAATGAGCGTCGTTCGAGTCTGCTTTCTCGGAACACCTGATTTTGCCGCGAAACACTTAGAAGCTCTTTTGTCTGATGATCACTACAAGGTCGTAGGTGTTGTGACTCAGCCTGATCGTCCGAGCGGACGTAAGATGCAGTTAACACCGTCTCCAGTTAAAGAATTAGCACTTAAAAATAATTTAGAAGTTATTACTCCTGAAAATTTACGTAAAGAGCCAGAAGCTTTTGAAAAAATCAAATCATGGCAGGCTGAAGTCGCCGTGGTTGTGGCTTTTGGTCAAATCTTATCTCAAGATTTTCTAGATAGTTTTACTTATGGCGCGGTGAATGTGCACGGAAGTTTACTTCCGAAATGGCGTGGGGCTGCTCCCATTCAACGTTCGATTGAAGCGGGTGATGCGGTTACGGGCGTTTGTTTACAACGTATGGTAAGAAAGCTTGATGCAGGCCCGGTAATCGGTGAGCGTCGTGTGCCATTGAATTCTGAAATCAATGCCACTGAACTTTATGATCGTTTAGCGGTGCTAGGTTGTGAATTATTGAACGTAGAGCTGATGGATTATATCCGTGGAAATTTAGCTCCACAAACTCAAGATGAAGCTTTAGTTTCGATGGCCCCTAAAATTGAAAAAGAAGAATCGCTTTTAGATTTTTCTAAATCTGCAGAAAGTCTTCATAATAAAATTCGTGCCTTTACTATGGGGCCTGGAACATTTGTTAACTTTCAGGGTAAACGTTTAAAAATTCATAAAACCAAAGTTGTTGATTCTTCTTCGGCGGTAAAACCGGGTGAAGTCGCTTCGGTCAGTGCAAATGAATTATTAATTCAGACAGCAAAAGGCCAACTTTCACTTTTAGAAGTGCAGCCTGAATCAAAAAATAGAATGCCTATCGCAGATTTTTTAAAATCACATCATCTAGTAAAAGGACAAAGCTTTACATGAATACAAAAATGATTGCTCCTAGTTTATTGTCTTCTGATTTTGCCGATCTAAAAACTGAAATCGCTAAAGTCACCGAAGCGGGAGCTCATTTGCTGCATGTGGATGTTATGGATGGGCACTTTGTACCAAATCTGACAATCGGCATGCCGGTTGTGAAAGCCATCAAGGGCGTAAGTAAAATTCCGCTGGATGTGCACTTGATGATCGATAGTCCGGAGAAATATATCGACGGTTTTGCCAAAGCCGGATCTGATTATTTAACGATTCATATTGAATCAACTAAGATCGCCAGAGATTGTTTGCTGCAAATTCGTAAATTGAAAATGAAACCAGGAATTACTTTACGTCCTGGTACAAAGCTAGAAGAAATTAAACCTTACCTAGCTTTAGTTGATTTAGTTTTAATTATGACGGTGGAGCCTGGTTTTGGCGGGCAAAGTTTTATGCATGACCAATTAGAAAAAGTGTCATGGCTAAAACAATACCGCGATAAAAATAAATTAAGTTACTTGATTGAAATCGATGGTGGAGTAAATCCACAGACTTCACAGTTATGCTGGGAAGCTGGAGCTGACGTGTTAGTGGCTGGCAGCGCTGTTTTCACAGGCGAAAAGACTGCCGATAATTACAGAAAAAATATTCAGTCTTTACTCTAATATTATTCTTAACATTTTTATAAAACCCTCTGTTTAACTTTCTGGTTGCAGCTTTGCTTATGTAAAACAGCATGCAGGCTTTAAGGCTCATCTTTTCCAGAATAATTTTAATGTCACTTGCTATGACTATTATTGGCAGGGGCGTTAATTCTGTGGCATTGGCTGCGGCGCCAATGTGTGCCGAGTTGTTTACGCAGCCATCGCAAAGTATCCAATCAGAATCTCAAACTGAGACACGTTTTTCATTTTTGCCTGAGCACATACGCCTAGTTCGTAAATCAAAAAATGAATATTTTGCCGATTATGTTTATTCGGTTAACGGATATCCACGCTTAAAAAGTTCAGAACTTACGATGGATTTTGCAAATGTGATCGACGCTAATTTAAATAGCGGGCGCGAGCTATTAAATGCTATTTTTAATAACCGCAAAGAGGGTAAAGCGAGTGGTGCTTTTATCTTTATTGATGTGAATAATCTGGGATGGGTTAATAAAAACTTTGCTGAAAAATCTCAGGCCGGTGACTTGTATCTTTTTAAAACCGTTGATGCGATTCAAAAGGTGGTGGGGAAAGACGGACTCGTGTTTCGCTTAGGCGGAGACGAGTTTGGAATTGTTATCGAAGCGCAAGAGCCCGAAGCCATACAGTTAACTATGAAGAATCTGCAGCGTGAAATTCATGTTCAGGCTCATTCGGTTTTTTTACAAGAGACTCGTCGTCGTGTGACAGAATTTAAAGAGGTCCATCAAAAGCGCAAAGCAGGGTTAATCACTGAGCTGGAATATCAAAGATTCTTTTTACAATTTAAAAACTACACTTCTTATTCGCAAGAAGGTGTTTCTATGGGGGCGGCTTATCTTGACGGAAGTTCGGCTGAAGTTATTCAACATCGGGCCGAAAAAATGGCAACCGAAATGAAAATTAAAATTAAGCAGGCTTTTAATTTAGATACTTCGAAATATACAGGTGGCGTGAACCTTTCAAATTCTGAAAATAAAATTAAACCTGAATTTCGCCCTGAAATTCCGGCCATTATGTCGCTGCAAAATTATAATAAAACATTTCCAGCAGCGCAAAAAACAGATACTACGCAGTTGAAACATCGCGCGGTCTGGTTTTCTTCTGTGCCAGCGCTCAAAAGCCAACGCATCCAAGAGGTTTTACGGCTTGGCCAGCTGGGAATCGGTAAATACAAAAATGAACTTAAGGCCGAAGAGTACCGTTTAGAGTATTACAACATTGACCAGCAGATCACAGAAACACGTCCGATAGAAACAAATAACAACACCGGTTTTATGGATGCCAGGTCGCACACCGCTAAAGTGGTGATTAATCATTTTCTAGAGCGTGTGGCAAAACCAACTCATGCCGGTGGAACTATTTGGGTGAGTTTATTAAACTTAGGCAAGCTCAATTACTTTCATCAAAAAACAGCGACAGGGGATAAAGCTTTAGGCTTAGCTGCCGAGGCCATAAAAAAAGAGCTTGTCGGTGCGCATGTTCCCTTTAAACATAATGGATCTGATTTTTTTATTCTTTCGGTCGGAACGACTAAAGAGCAAATCGCTGATTATAAAAAAGTTTTAGAAGAAAGATTAAATTCAAATGCGGGTTTAAATGAAATCTTTCTTCAGGAAATAGACTATATCGAAAAAACCGAACAAGATCCGCAAGCCCGTAGTGCGCGGATTGAAGAAGTGCGCAAGCTAATGGCTCACAAGTTTAAAGTGTTCTAATTATTCAACAACTCGAAATAAAGTTTCCATTTCAACGGAAGTCATTTGATATTCGTTTTCAAAAACACGGCTAATTACATCCGGCGGGTTTTTACTCATTTGGCGCAAGCAAATTAACGATTGATTAATCAATTCAATGCGTGGAGTGGCCTCAGATAATGGAGAGCAAAAAACGCCTTCAAAAGAACTGCGTAAGTGGGCGTGAAGTTCTGTGGCGTATTTTTTCGAAACGATATCTAACCATTCAGATTCTGTGTAGCTTTCGCCGGTTTTTTCGGGGCGTAGGCCAACAGCCGCATTGTAAAAGTCGTGCGAAGTTTCGCGCTCGGATTTATGATAAGTGTTTTGATAACGTGGGATACGTTCGTCGGTAGATACAACGTTGACTCCTGCATTTACTTCTTGGGCAACGACATTCACAAAATATGGAAACGAGCGACTTTCGTAAACTGTTTTAGATGATCCATCAGCTGCTTTAACGGTTATAGGATCGGAATAAGTGTGGGTGCGGTACTCTTTATAACGGTTTTCATTAAACTGGTAAGTGCCTGTTGCTGTAAAACCTAAATCTTTACGAGAGCTTTTATCGAACCAGCCAGTTTTTACAAATTGTTCGTTAGTGTTTTTACTTAGTGCCATGATAAAGGTGTGAGGAAGTGGCGTGTGGAATTGATCTTTGGTTGAGATATTGATGTCTTTGTAAAGCGGAGAAGCTGCTTTGGCGATAGAAGCTTTTTGTGAAGCATAACTGCACCACTTCGCGATCAGTTGGTTGTAAAAGTAAGTGTCTTCAGAAGTTGTTCGACTTTTTTCTAAACAGAATTTCTTGGCATGAGTTTTTGCATCGTTAAAAGCTAGATCAAAAGTTTTGCGGCGCGCTTCGGGAAATAAAATTTTATAACGTTCGATAAGATATAAAACGCGTAAATGGCGCTGGCGTTGATTAAGACTGTATACTTCAGTACGAAGTGTTTTGTAGGCTTCATCAGTTTCTTCACTTTGGGTAAAGGCAACAGCACCTGTCGGAAAAAGCCCCCAGTTATTTTCACGCTCAACGGTTTTGCGCAATAATTCTAAACTTTCTTGGTTATTGTTCGCCAGACGAGCCATACGAACGCGGATTAAAGTTTGATCAATCACGCCTTCGCGAGCTTGTTTTAGGCCTACTTGATAATCACTGTCTTTAGGATCTCTCTTTGTCAGTTCTTCCATAATGACTAGAGCTTCATCAAAATTACGTTCAGCCATTAAATTTTGGGCTTTTTTAAACTGAGTTGTGCAAGACGTAAACAAAGCAAGAAGTAGGGCCAAAGCTGTAAGCTGTTTCATAGAGGTTTCCTTATGCCTTTTTAGGGTAAATTTGACTCTCAAAAAGCGCAAATAATATGCTTGGCAGCCTGCGCCGTAGTGTGTGATTCGAGTCTCGACTCTATATGGCCCTTTGGGTAGTATTTCGCCTATGAAAAAATACGTAATTGACGGTCAATCTATCACCGTAAAATCCCTGCATGAAATGGTCTATAACCCTGGTACTTTTGAGTTAGCAGCAAGTTCGCGCGCTGAAATTAAAAAATCACGCGATTACATCGAAGGCCGCATTAAAAATGGCGAAGTGATGTATGGAGTAAATACAGGTTTTGGCGCATTTTCTTCAGTGCGTATTTCTGATTCTGAAATTGAACAACTGCAAAGAAATTTAATTCGTTCACATTCAATGGGTATAGGCGAGCCGTTCACGAAAGAGCAATCAAAAGCCATGATGATCTTGCGTGCGAATACATTAGCGCGTGGCTTTAGTGGTATTCGTATTGAAGCAGTCGAGAAAATTTTAGAATTTTTAAATAATGATTTAATTCCTGTGATTCCTTCGCAAGGTTCTGTGGGGGCGAGTGGTGATTTAGCTCCGCTATCGCACTTAGCTTTAACTTTAATCGGTGAAGGCGAAATCTGGAGTGGTGATGGTAAATCAGTGACTACGGATTACAAAAACATTCAGCCTCTAGTTCTAAAAGCTAAAGAAGGTTTATCACTAATCAATGGCTGCCAAGTGATGACAGCCGTAGGTATGCTTGCGCTCTACGAAGCGAAACAATTACTTAAGGTTGCTGATATCGCGGGAGCAACTTCTCTAGAAGGTCTTCGTGGTTCACGCCGCCCATTTGATCCCTTAATTGCTGCGACTCGTCCGCATATGGGTGAAGCTCCGACGGCGAAAAATTTATTAAAAGTGATGGGGGCGAGTAGTGAAATCGGCGACAGTCATTTGCATGAAACAACTGATCACCGTGTGCAAGATGCGTATTCGCTTCGTTGTATGCCAGCTGTTCATGGCGCAGCTAAAATGGCGCTTGATTACTGCGAGCGCGTACTTACGACCGAAGCAAACTCTGCAACAGATAATCCTTTAGTATTTGCTGACGCGGGTAAAATTTTATCGTGCGGTAACTTTCACGGTATGCCAGTAGCGCACGCGATGGATTTCGCGGCGATTGCGGTTTCATCGTTAGCCAGTATTTCACATGAACGTATTTCTAAATTTATCTCGACACAAATGTCTGAGTTACCGCCGTTCTTAGCGCCTAATGGTGGTTTGAACTCTGGACACATGATTGTACAAGTCGCATCGGCGAGCTTGGTGAGTGAAAATAAAGTTTTAGCTCATCCGGCCAGTGTGGATTCAATGCCAACATCGGCAGAAAAAGAAGACCACGTTTCGATGGGCACAATTGCAGCTCGTAAATTTTCTAAAGTTGTAGAAAATGCGCAAAACGTTTTCGCGATGGAATTTTTATCAGCAACTCAAGCCTTAGATATGATTTTACCGCTTAAACCAGCTGAGGGTGTAAAAGTAGCGTTTGATACAATTCGTGCTGAAGTTCCGTATGCGAAAGAAGATCGTATCTTTGCTAAAGACGTTGCAAAAATTAAATCGCTCATTGTTACTGGGGCCATCGTTAAAGCGGTTGAAGCCAAAGTCGGGGAATTAGCATGCTAAAGTGGATTCTTGGTTTAACGTTTTTGAGCCAGTCAGTAGTGGCTGGTCCAATGAATGATATTTTAACGGCTCAGTATTTAAAAAAGAAAAAGTCGTTTATTTATTCTCCGTTAAGCCTTGATGTGGCTTTGTCTATGACAGCCGAAGGCTCTGCTGGTGAAACACGTCAGCAGTTTAAAAAGATTTTAGCCTTACCGAATTCTGAAATTTATAAAAAGCTTAACGTAAAACATTCTGACTATGAGTTCGTCTCTGCACAGAAGGTTTGGGTTCAGCAAGATTATCCCATTGAAGCTGCATTTGAGAAAACTTTAAAAGAAAGCTATCAATCCGCATTAGAAAAAGCAGATTTTAAAACGAAATCCGCTGAAGTTGTTCCGGTGATCAACAAATGGGTTGAAGAGAAAACGAAAGAAAAGATTAAAGATTTAATTCCAGCTAATGGTTTAAATGCGCTGACACGTTTTGTGTTAGTGAATGCTGTTTATTTTAAAGCCAAATGGTTAAGTGAATTTGATGCTAACTCAACAGAAGAAGCAGACTTTAAAGTTGATCATTCAACTAAAATTAAAGTTTCTATGATGTTTAAAAAGTTTCATGGTTTGAAGTATTTTGAGGGTAAAGACTTTACTTCAGTGATTCTTCCGTATCAGGGTGACGATATTAGTTTTGTGGTTTTCTTACCTAAAACAATCGGCGGCGAATTTAAGCCAAACTTCTTAAAAAACATCTCTAAGGTTAAAGATTCTGATTATAAAGAGCCTGCGGTAAATGTTTATCTGCCAAAATTTAAAACTGAATTTTCGACAGAAGTTGAAAATGATTTAAAGACAGTAGGTTTAACTTTACCTTTCGATAAAGTAAAAGCTGATTTTTCTTTAATGTCTCCGTTAGTAAAGACAGCGAAAGAAGAAAACCTATATATCAGCAAAATTTTTCATAAAGCTTTTGTGGAAGTTGGCGAAAAAGGCACTGAAGCAGCTGCGGCGACAGCGGTTGTGATGATGACTATGGGTGCTGCCCTACCGGTTGAAAAGCCGAAAGAGTTTAAGGCCGATCATCCGTTCATTTATTTTATTAAACAAAAAGATCAAATTTTATTTGCCGGTTATTTTGCGGGTAACAAATAGTTAAGAGGTATTTATGCATAAGAATATTCACGCTCCGACAGGAACAAAATTAAACTGCAAAGGTTGGTTGCAAGAAGCAGCTTACCGTATGATTCAAAACAATTTAGATCCAGCTGTGGCTGAAAATCCAGATAACTTAGTTGTCTATGGTGGTATCGGCAAAGCGGCCCGTAACTGGGAATCTTATGACAAAATTTTAGAGGCCTTAAAAAAATTAGAAAACGATGAAACGTTATTAGTTCAATCCGGTAAGCCTATTGGTGTTTTAAAAACTCACGAAGATGCACCAAGAGTGTTACTGGCTAACTCAAACTTAGTTCCTAAGTGGGCTACGTGGGAACACTTTCACGAGTTAGATAAAAAAGGTTTAATGATGTATGGCCAAATGACGGCCGGTTCTTGGATCTACATCGGAACTCAAGGCATCATTCAAGGTACCTATGAAACTTTTGCTGAAGCCGGCCGCCAACATTTCGGTGGTGACTTGTCGGGAAGAATTATTCTAACAGCAGGCTTAGGTGGTATGGGCGGAGCTCAACCTCTAGCGGGTGTATTTGCTGGCGCTACAGTAATTTGTACTGAAGTTGACCCAGTAAGCATTCAAAAACGTTTAGATTCAAAATACGTCGATGAATCTGTTGATAGCATTGATGAAGCTATCGCGCGTGCAAAAAAATACGCAGCTAATAAAGAAGCTAAATCAATCGCCTTATTAGGAAATGCAGCTACGGTTCTAAAAGAAATGTTAGCTAAAAACTTTACGCCAGATTTATTAACAGACCAGACTTCAGCACATGATCCATTAAACGGTTACATTCCTGAAGGTTACACTGTGCAAACAGCGGCTGAATTTAGAGTGCGTGATCAAAAAGCGTATTTAGAAGCGGCTTACAAATCGATGGCTTCGCATGTAGAATCAATGCTTGAAATGAAAAAACGTGGGGCGATCACTTTCGACTACGGCAATAACATTCGTGCGCGCGCATTCGATGCTGGTGTTAAAAATGCTTTTGATTTTCCAGGATTTGTTCCGGCGTATATCAGACCTTTATTCTGTAAAGGTTCTGGCCCATTCCGTTGGGTGGCTTTATCGGGTGATCCAAATGATATCAAAGTGACTGACGATGCGATGAGAGAATTATTTCCGCATAAAAAAGATTTATTAAAATGGTTAGATATGGCTGAAAAGCGTATCAAGTTCCAAGGCTTACCAGCGCGTATCTGTTGGTTAGAATACGGTGAGCGCGAAAAAGCTGGTTTATTGTTAAATGAACTTGTGCGCACTGGAAAAGTAAAAGCTCCAATCGTTATTGGTCGTGATCATTTAGATTGTGGATCTGTGGCTTCGCCAAATCGTGAAACCGAAGCGATGAAAGATGGATCAGACGCCGTGAGTGACTGGCCAATGTTATCAGCTATGGCATTAGTGGCTAGCGGTTCAACGTGGGTATCGTTACATCATGGTGGTGGCGTGGGGATGGGTTATTCTCAGCACTCTGGTCAAGTGATCGTAGCTGACGGTACAGAAGCAGCCGCACGTCGTTTAAAACGCGTGTTAACAACTGATCCAGCGATGGGAATTTTCCGTCATTTAGATGCGGGTTATGATTTAGCGAAAAGCGTAGCTGTTGAACGTAAGGTCAACAGCTGCTGGTTGTAGCTTGATTATTTGATGTAAGCGCAGCGATTTTTATCAGTTAAAATTTGAAATACTGAGGTCGCAATATCGTTGCGGCTGAATCTAATACAATTAAATCCACGCATAAGAGGGATTTTTTGTTCTGAAGCGCCATGAAGTACATCATGACGATAGAGAATACAGTTAGCGGGATCAGCGCAATCGAGTTCGTATTTATATAAGCGAACAGGTTTAATGCGCACACTGGCACCGTTAGCCCCAACCGGTGGTAAGTTATACATATACTGGATAAAATTAGTCGGATCGACTGTGCCGCCAGTAGGGGTAGTGATTAAGTAGTTCCAAAGATCTTTACCAGAATTCTTCGGAATACTGCCTGAGGGAACTCTTTGGATATCGTACAGGCCACCAGCATTTACGATTTTACCGATAAAAACAGCGGGGCGTGCAGGGGCTGTCGGCATATAAGATGAACTATCGACTAAAACTAATTTATTTAAATTAACTGGATTAATAAGAAGTGGGTTGTTTAAATCTGCTCCGCTGCTGTCTTTAGCTGTTAAGTAATTATTGTAGTTAATGCCACGATAAGTAAGAGTTGCCGCTTGGTAGATGTTTGCAGGAGGTGGACCTACTTCAAAGAATGTAACCGCATCGGCAAATAATCCTTTACCACGTAAATCGTCGAAAGCTAAGAAGTACATAATTTTATTGCCGCCATCTTTTAGCGTTACAGTGCGGGTTTTATTAGTTTGGCCGCGATAATAGGTTGTTGAACGATCAGGTTCGAAGTCGTAAAAATTTAAATTATTATCATCGTTAAATTTAAGATTATTCAGCGATGGACCTGCTGCGCGCAAGTCACGTAAAATCAATTTATCTGCAAGGTTGGCCTCAATCTTATCATCCAATTTGTTGCTGAGTTTTTTTTGCATTTCGCTGTTATCGTACAAGAATGTAAAAATACCAAGTCCGACCATCATACTTAGACCCAACCCAATTATAAGTTCGGTGATGGTTACGCCTTTATTGTTGTGAATATATTTCAGTTTTTTCATGGTTATTTACTCACTAAAAATTCAAATTTTTTAATTTCTGAGCCCCATTCCGTGTGGGTAAACCAAATTGTGACCAAGTATAAATCACTGGTTGCATCAGTGGCCGGGGTGATGACATAGCCGTAACGTCCAGGGCAGTTCTTGCACTGAGAAAGTGGCTTATCATCTTTGTTAGACCACCCCATCTTTAAATTACTTGTGTTTAAAATGGCATTTGGTTCTGCGAATTGCAAAATTTGAGTTGTCGGTTGTTGTCTGATATTTTCGATAATTTCTGCTACGCGGTCGTCAGCTGTTGATTTGGTTTCGTTCTGAATAGAGGTTTTATTTAATTGGTCAAAAGCTGTTAAGCCCCCTACAACTGTAATAGAAAGTAAGGCTACACCCACCATCACTTCAGTGATGGTGAACCCTTTTTTAGACGTTATCGATTTTAAAAAACTAAAGCCCATAAACTCTCTCTAGCTGAATTAAGTTAAAGTTACGAATGCGTTTTAAGCATTGAGTATTTGTGCTGCTTCCGATACGTCCACAATCTGGATCAACAGATGTCCAACGTGGAGGACCTTGACCTTGAAGTACGAATGTCGAGCTACAACGGATACGGTCAGACAGAATTTGCAGACCTGGATCTGGATGCCAGAAAGGAATTGTACCGCCACTATAAAGTGTCGAGCAGTTCGTGTTGTTGGCACGTCTCATCAGCGGAGGTGAGCCCGCTGATTTCATGGTTGCAACGGCAGTTTGGTTATGAATACTTTGCCATGTTACACCAGCTTTTAAAGCCGTTTTATCAATGATAAAATCTTTAAGAACCATAAATGTACCGGTCATTCTTAAAGGTTGAGATCGTGCTTTAATATTTAAAGTACGGCAAACGAAAAAGCCATTAATTACCGTAGCACTAGGTTCGATAATGCAATTGTTACGAATTGATCCGATATCAAATTTAGAAAGAACATTGGTGCTAAAAACTTGATCTTGGTAAACATCTTTGTAATCAGATGCAAAATGCCAAGAGTCTGGAGCCACAGAAGTGAAGTCAGCACTAGCAAACGAAGCCGGTTTGAAAGCATCTAGGTTGGTACCACCGGCAGAATCCATACACTGTTCAATTTTTTCTTCGTAATTGATTGTCGGATTGAGTGGTCTATAAGTTCCTAAGTTGATCTCGTTACCTTGATAGTCAAGACCACGATTACTGAACACTAATTCATTAGCTGCATTAATTGAAAAGCTGTAGTGGACATTATTCATATCCGCCAGTTTTCCCGTGTTGCCATCATTAGGATTGTTGGTGATATTTTCGCTCCAGTCACGCGGACGTACAGAGTAGCCGCCTTTTTTGGCACTATAATCCATACCTTCAAGAGAAAAATCTTTAATCGCGTTATTTGATAAGCTGCTGGTTTTATATAAGTCGTTAGATGATCCCGAAGTATTGTAAATGCGGTTAGTCGGTGAAATATTAGCGCGTTTAAAATATTTACCGTTCAAAATTTTAATAGTGACATTTCTAAAGGCCGATTGGCGTTCAGAGTAGCCATTATCTGGCTTAATGCTAGAGATCTGGATTTGCCCTGGGTTTTCGTAATATTCTTTACGTAGAAGATATTCTGTTTCTACGTCAGTGTATTCGCCATTGCGATAGTCTTGATAATCATCTTTAGCATCATCAAATTTGTCCTGAGCCCAAGCTACAGAATCATTATTGAATTTATTGTCTTTTAAATCCTCGTACTCATGTCTATCGGGCCAGCTTGCATAGCCACCTGAAGCAGGTTTTGTCGTTTCTAAATGGCTTAAGCGAACTGTTCGTGTGTTTAATGTAGCTGATGCTGTAGCAGTTGCGCTTGCATACCCCATTAAAGTTGATGAGACGGCGGCCATAGCATTCGCAGCCTGGTCGTATTCATTTTTACTGTAAGCTGAAAAATTAATGGTCACAGTATGACCATCGCCAGCACCATTTTCTAAAAGAGGAATTTTTAAGAAATCATCGTTACCTGGTTTTGGCCAAGTCATATTCGCCCACATAACCAGAGATGTTCCTGAGGATAAGTTGTAAGCTGGTGTAATTGAATACCAAATATTAGAAGCGTCTTTACCACTGATATTATTATATTTATCGCTGAGATCCATAAAATCAGATCCAGCAAATCCAGAACAACTAATACCACCGTTACCTGAGTTCAAGCCGTTGTAATTACAGTTAATACCACCATTATTTTTTGTAATTTCTTGGGGTTCAAATACATCTAGGGCTTTTGGAAGAGTTGAAAAAGAATAGCGGATTGTAGTTTCAGTTAAATCATTTGTTACCGAACCACTGACAGGTTCACCGACTAAGCGGGCATCTTTTGTAACATTTAAATCACCTTGCGCGCGCACGATATTAATACAGAATTCGATAATATCGTTGTTTAAAGTCGTTGAATCGCTCACACCGTTAAGTACGCTAAGTCCGGCATCACCTTTACCGTCAGAATCAATTCCGCGCATAAAGCCGCCGAAAGTTTTTAAATCTGTCCAGTAGCGTTTCACGCCTAAAGCTTCACCAATCTTAAAGTCAGAGCCGTTGTGATCTTTGATTTTACCATTACCAATAATAACAACATCATTAAATGTCGCCGGCGTATAACTGCCAGAACTTTCCATAAAAATATTTTGATTCACAAAAATCGGTGAGTTGAAAACCATACCAATATCAGCCGCTGATCCTTGGGGAATAGCCATATCGCCATGACCAGGAACAGGCGCTACAGATTTACCTAAATAAATTGATCCAGGTAAGATCAGAGCAAACGAGTTGAGTTCACGTGGGTTAGAAACAAAGCGTGATATTTCGCGTAAAAACTGTTTTCCAGTGGCTGTATTCTGCCCATCTTCTCCGGTCACTTCAATACCAGTTCGTACTGTTTTACCATCACGACCTGTAAATTCGGCTGCGATTTCAACATAAACTTCGTCACCATTTACCGGCAAAGTCATATTGTTGATACGTGAGACTTTAATATTTACGCCTTTGACCAAAGGATTACGTGTATTCGTAAGAACACGGTATAAGGGATGAGTTGCTGCCATTGTTAGGTTGTTAAGGTCTAGCTGAATAGAAAATGACGGCAATATAAAATCGTTGGCTTTTTTTCCGACTAAGGTAGGAAATTCCGTGCCGTGAGTTTGTCCTAACTCTTCTAACGTTTTCGCATATGATGGCGGCATCATAATACGGGTTGTGCTAAATTGATTGGTAAAATTATTTACGCAGTTTTGCGGTAGCTCAGGTAAAAGCTGCGAGTCAAAGCACCAGCCTTTGCGAATACCGTATTTAATATAATCGGTGATTGAACGTAATGCTAAATTAGCATGAATATCTTTACGCAATTGCGATGATAGTTTTCGTTCAGTGATAATTTTATTTGAGATAAAGTAGACTCCGGTTGACACAATACCAATGACCAACAAAGCCATCATTGTGGTATTTCCTCGGGAGTTGAACAAACGTATCCTCATATGGTACCCCTCAATATATAATTGTAGAATAACTCAGAGTAATACAGAAGAAAAAATAAAACCCCGCCTCGTTATAAGACGGGGTTTTTATATTGTTTACGGTAGCAAATAAAATACTAGTTAGCTGTTAAAGCCGAAGTATAAGGTTGAAACCAAACATCCACGATATAAGCGTGCGGATGTTTTTTCGGATCTTTTAAAACGATAGTCGATTTTTCGCGGAACTCGACCTGTTCAGAAACAGCCTCAACGCGCGGTTCGTATTTTAAGTTAATAGATTTAATCATTGAAGCTAATGGAATCGCATCTTTTTTCGAGTAAACAGCTTTGCCTGATTTATCTTTCCACAGAACTAACTTTTTAAAGACGGGATCTTTACTGTCGATTACGCCATCTTTATTTAAGTCGTGCACAGCTAATTTTTGAAAGCCGTTTTTATATTCGCCAGATTCACCAAAAAGCTCATCGTTAGATGTCACTTTTCCTTGTTTATTTGGCAAAGCTACAAAATAGCCGGCGTGATTTTTTTCTGGCCAGTAAGTTCTTTGGCTTGCGCCCATATTAAACTCAACAACGTTGTTGAATTTTGGAATTTTTTTATCTAAGAAAACCATTAAAGGTGAATGATATCCGCCGCAATAACCTTCTTGCCCTGGAAAACCAGTTTCGACATCAAAAGTTTTACCATCTGACGATTGGCTTACGTTGATTGCGCTTGAAGAAAGTTGTCCAGTGTAAGCATAGTAAGAGCAGCTTGTGTTAAAACAATGCTGACCATGATTATTTGCAGGCCCTGCTTCTTGGTCAAATGTAATACCGCGCACCTGAAAGCGTTGTTGTGCGACGCTAATTTGTGCGGTGACAGGGTCAACTGTGTTCGTCACTGCACTTGGTATATTAATAGTTACTGTGTTGCCAGAGTAGGCTGCGCGCGACCCAGGAGGTAGTGAAAAACCTGATAAAGCATTTGTAGCTTGAGCAGCTGCGGCATCTTTACTTAGAACAGCTGATGCCGGAAAGCGAACAGTAAAATCTTGTTCGGCTCCATTATCAATAAGAACTTTACCCTTCATAATCACAGTACTATTAGGAGCAATAGGATTTGCGACACCACGTAAGTTAGTTCCAAAGCATGAAGCTCTGAAACGAATCGTGTAGTTATTTGTGGTTGTTCTTTGGGTAGCTCCAGCTACAGACATATCTGCAAGTGGATTTACAGCACCTTCGCCGCTATTAACAGTAAGGTCACTACCTAAAGCTGATTGGGTTAACCCTAGACCTAAAGCTAGCGATAATATATTGAGCTTACGTGATAACATATTTCCCCCCAGTTATCTCACATACTTAAGTATAGCTTTGTTTTCGGCAATCCTTACAAAAAAGTTAACAATGAATCATCTTGAGACATTCAGAAAAATTGTTTGTGCTCTAACTCAAATATAAGACCTTGGTCCGATCATTGTTTTATTTAAATACGTCGATAAATAACCGGGATTTTATAGGATCCATCGTGCATAAAGCACGAAAGTAATACAGGTGACTAAATATGAATAAATGGTTCAACAGCAGTTTCTACTTCGCGTTCTGGATGCTTTTAGCATTATTACCAATGAAATATACATTTAATATCTCGAATCAAATGGATCATGATTCACGAAAAGTCATCGTACAAATGCAGGAACAATCATCTATGGCTCCAAGTCATGATGAAGATCTTTATTCCTATGATCAAAGTGAATCAGAATTAAACGGCATGAGTGATCAAGATGTTATGGACGCTTTAGCGTTATCTGAACAAGAGTATCAAACTTCAGGTTCGCCAAATAATCCTTATGCTTTATCTCCGGCGCAGTTAGATTTTTACGAAGCTTCGTTACGTGAAAATTCAGGTTTAGCTTCAAACTCTGCGATTGATTTTACAACGATCGCTGACGAAGTGGCTGTGAATTACGAAGACGTTGCGGCGTGTAGTGCTGGTAAAAATAAAAACCGTGGAAATATCGAAGCTGTTATCGTTAAAGCAGCTAAGCAAAGTTCCATGTTTGCTGATGCGATCTCTGAGCGTAGCCAAGAAAGTCGTGAATTACCGCGTAAGTGTGTAACTCATGTGATGAATAAATTCGGCGCAAGTCCAAAAGCTTTAGCGCGTTGCCCGGGTGGGATGAACACAGCTCCACAGCGCGGTGGTTCTAAACCCTGTATTTCTAAAAATTTAGTGAACTTAACTTATAATCACTTCGTTGATGTAGCTGAGTGTTTAAATATCGATGCAAAAGATTTATTACCAAAACTTTCTAATGAGTCAGGTTTATTAATTAATACTTTAGGTGGCGGTTTTGATGCCGGAATAGGGCAGTTAACACAACCAGCAATTGAAGAAGTGAATAAGCACTATGACCGTTATTTGGCTGAAGTTGAAAAAGCCGCGATTAAAAAACCGGCTTGTCTTCGTGTGATGCAGTATAAGCCTTATTTAAAAAAGGCAAAAGATCCATTAGCTCATCGTTGTTCGTTTATCGTTCCACCCGAAAATCCAATGAAGAATATCATGTACATGGCGATCTACAATCGTATGAATGTGGATAATTTGTTAGGAACTAAATATATCGCCGGCGAAACTTTTATTGATAACAACGGCCAAATGGTAGCTTTAACAAATACACCATCAGACCGCATCGTCGGTGGTAAATTTGGTAACAACAATATTCAGGCGAAGTTTGCACAATTAGGCATGACGGATGTGAACTTAAGTAATTTAGCTACGATGGTGGCATTTAACGGTTATAACACAGGTCCAAGTACAGCATTTAACATGTTAAATGAGTATTTAGATAAACGAATTTCTGCAAAAAGACCTTTAACTGAAAGAGATTTTGATTTTCATAACCCAAAAACAGCCACTGATATCGATGGTAAAACTAAGTCGGTAACTGAGATCGCTCGTTTATTTGTTCGTTCAGCTTTTATTAAGAAGAACGATCCAGATGCTAAAATTAAAGTTAAGCGTGCCAAGCTTTTACCTGAAAAAATCAGAAAGTCGCACTTGTTAACGTTTCCTGAGTTCTTGGTCTACAATCAAAATAATTTTGATTCATCGATTTTGAATCCAAAAAACTTAGCGCAGAAAGATCACAGTAAATTTGAACGTTTTGCTGTAATCGGGGCTCCGGGGTATTTATCGTTCTTAGCTTCAAAAGATACAGCGTTAAGAACGGCATTTGAAAACTCAGGGGCTGATAAGTATTACTGTTCAAATCCAAATTTTTTAAAAATCAGAGATTATAAAGCTAAGCCTATGGCCGCAGTAGCAGCAGCTGCTGATGACGAGCCAACCCCAGCTCCAGCCGCAAAGGCCAAAGCTCCAGCTAAGCCTGAAGCGGGCGCGCGTAAAGCGACGACGAGTAAAAAGTAATTCTTTAAATTGAGATTAAAAATAAAAAACCCACACTTCGTTTAAAAGTGTGGGTTTTGTTTTTTGTATAAATGTGTTTTGAACTAACCTTGGCGTTGGCGCTTATCAACCGCTAAAGCTGCTTCACGAATCACTTCAGACATTGTCGGGTGAGAGTGGAAAGATCTTGCTAGATCTTCACTTGAACCACCAAATTCCATAGCGACAACGATTTCACCTAACATTTCAGAAGCACCAGCACCTACGATGTGGCCACCTAAGATACGATCAGTGTTTTTATCAGCTACGATTTTAACAAAGCCTTCGGTAGCCCCACGCGCTTTAGCGCGGCCGTTAGCTGCGAATAAGAATTTACCCACATTCACTTCTAAGCCTTTAGCTTGAGCTTCTTCAGCTGTCATACCCACAGAAGCAATTTCTGGGTGCGTGTAAACAATAGAAGGAACAGTGTTGTAATTCACGTGCCCGTGACCTGTCGCGATGATTTCTGCTACAGCTACGCCTTCTTCTTCAGATTTGTGCGCTAACATTGGGCCGATGATCACATCACCGACTGCAAAGATGTTTTTAACATTAGTTTGGTAGTGGTCGTTTGTTTTAACTCTGCCACGCTCATCTTTTTCGATACCCACGGTTTCAAGACCTAAGCCATCAGTGAATGGTTTGCGTCCTGTAGAAACTAACACCACATCACCTTGGATTGTGCCTTTTTTACCGTCTGGCATTGTCTCAAAATCCAATTCAACACGGCCACCAGCTGATTTAGAGCCAGTCACTTTTGTTGACGTCATAAAAGTTACGCCCATTTTTTTCATCGAGCGAACTAAAGTGTTTACGCAATCAGTATCCATCATTGATAAAATTTTATCAGCGTACTCGATCACAGTTACTTTTGAACCTAAACGGGCCCAAACTGAACCAAGCTCTAAACCGATAACACCGCCACCAACAACTAACATTTCTTTAGGGATTGAGTCTAAAGCCAATGCGCCTGTTGATGATACGATTTTTTTCTCGTCGAACTTTAAAAACGGTAATTCAACCGGAACTGAGCCTGTTGCGATACAGATGTTTTTTGTATTTAAAGTTTGTTTGGCGCCATCTTGAGCCGTCACTTCAACAGTGTTTGTTGAAGTGATTTTGCCAAAACCTAATACGCGAGTGATTTTGTTTTTCTTAAATAGAAAATCAATACCACCAGTTAAATCGCTCACAATTTTGTTTTTACGCGACATCATCGCATCAAGATTCATTTTCACTTCAGAAAACAAAATCCCGTGTTTGTCAAAATCATGTAAGGCTTCAAAGTAGAACTCAGAGCTTTGTAGTAAAACTTTAGAAGGGATACAGCCTACATTTAAGCATGTGCCACCTAAAGTTTTATCTTTTTCAACTACAGCTACTTTCATTCCTAACTGAGCAGCGCGGATTGCTCCAGTGTATCCACCAGGTCCGCCACCAATAATCACTAAATCAAATTCTTCCATACCAATATATCTTTCTGATTAAACTTCTAATAATAAACGTTCTGGGTTTTCTACACATTCTTTGATTTTCACTAAGAATGTTACCGCTTCTTTACCATCGATGATTCTGTGATCGTAACTTAAAGCTACATACATCATTTGACGGATTTCAACTTTGCCGTTGATCGCTACCGGACGCTCTTGAATTTTGTGTAAACCCAAGATCGCTGATTGCGGAGCATTTAAAATCGGAGTTGATAATAATGAACCGAATACGCCGCCGTTAGTGATTGAGAAAGTTCCACCGTTTAAATCATCAATAGAGATTTTACCATCACGGCCTTTAGTTGCTAAGTCGCGGATAGCTAACTCAACGCCGGCCACCGATAAGTTGTCAGCGTCTTTAATGTTTGGAACCATTAAACCGCGCTCGGTAGAAACCGCGATACCGATGTTATAGTAGTTATGGTATTCGATTTCATCACCAACGATCCAAGCATTAACTGCAGGAATTGTTTTTAAAGCTTCGATAGCTGCTTTAACGAAGAAACCGTTGAAACCTAAGTTCACACCGTATTTTTCTTTAAACTTATCTTTGTATTTGTTTCTAATCTCGATCACGTTTGTCATGTCGATTTCGTTGAATGTCGTAAGAATCGCAGCATTGTGTTGAGCTGCTACTAACTTCTCAGCAATCTTTTTGCGGATTGAAGTCATTTTCACACGTTGGATATCACCTTGTTTCGAAGGGCCACGTGGAACTGGAGTAACTGTTGGAGCTGCTGGTGCTTTTGCTGCCGGAGCAGAAGGGGCCGGTGCAGTTGCTGGAGCATTTAAAACATCACCTTTAGTTAAACGGCCACCAAGACCAGTGCCTTGGACGTTTGAAACATCTAGGCCACGTTCATTAACTACACGTTGAACAGCCGGAGATTGGTGAGCTTGTAATTCTGGGTGAGTTGGTTTTCCACCACCGCTAGTTGCACCAGCTGCTGGTTGAGTTGGAGCCGCTGCTTTCGCAGGGGCTGCTGCCTCGGTTGAAGCTGGAGCTTTAGCATCCGTATCAATCGAGCCAACTGTTGCGCCGATCTTAACTGTATCGCCAGCTTGCGCGTTGATTGTAAGAACACCGTCTTTTTCAGCGATCACTTCAACAGACGCTTTGTCTGTTTCTAATAACATGATCACTTCATTCATTTTTACGAATTCGCCAGATTTTTTTGTCCAGCTACCGATAACGGCCTCAGTAATCGATTCACCAACTGCAGGAACTTTAACATCTAATTTCATTTTGAACCTCTAATCCTTAATAATTTCTAAAAACTAAACTTTAAATACTTTTTCAATGATTTCAGTTTGTTCAACTTTGTGACGGTACACAGAGCCCGTTGCCGGAGACGCGCGGTCAGGACGACCTACGTAACCAAACTGAGCTTTTGAACCCATCTCTGTCAGAAGAGATGCAAACTTGAAGTACACATAACTGAAGGCGCCCATGTTTTGTGGTTCTTCTTGAGCCCATAAAACTTTCTTCGCGTTCGGGTATGACTTCATGATTTCTTTTACTTTCCAGTGAGGGAAAGGAGAGATCTGCTCTAAACGAACAAGTGCTGTTTTTGTGTCGTTTAATTTTTCACGTTGCTCTAGTAATTCGTAATATAACTTACCAGATACAAACACCACTTTCTCAACTTTAGAATTATCAGTTAACAATGTATCAGCGATCACTTCTTGGAATGAACCGTTCGCCATCTCAGAGATCATGCTTGTTGCACGCGGGTGACGAAGTAATGATTTCGGAGACATCACAACAAGTGGTTTTCTGAAATCACGTTTCATCTGACGACGTAACGCATGGAAAATTTGCGCTGGCGTTGTTAAGTTCACAACTGACCAGTTGTTCTGAGCAGATAATTGTAAGAAACGCTCTAAGCGCGCTGAACTGTGTTCAGGGCCTTGGCCTTCGTAACCATGAGGTAATAATAAAACTAAGCCTGACATTTGTTGCCACTTAGATTCACCAGCCGCTAAGAATTGATCGATAATGATTTGCGCACCGTTGGCAAAGTCACCGAATTGAGCTTCCCAGATCGTTAAGAAACTTGGATCAGTGATTGAATTACCATATTCAAAACCCATAACTGCGTACTCAGATAAAATAGAATCGTAAACGCAGAAATTTGTTTTTTCAGAATTTAATTGTTTTAACGGAAAGTAAGATTCATTTGTTTTTGTATCGTAGAAACCGGCATGACGGTGAGTGAATGTACCACGCACGCAATCTTGACCTGTTAAACGAACCGATGTGCCTTCGTTAATTAATGAACCGTAAGCTAATAATTCGCCCATACCCCAGTCGCAAGCATCTTTGCCGGCGGCCTGTTGTTTACGAGTTTCAATAAGTTTAACTAATTTAGGGTGAATATTAAATCCAGCCGGAACATTTGCGATTTGTTCGCCTACTTTTTGTAAAGTAGCTGCATCAACTGAAGTCTTAACTGGTTTTTCCATGTCTTCAGTTAAACCTTTTTTAAGACCTGCCCAAGCGCCTTCGAATTTGAAAGTTTTAACTTTCGGAGCTTGCGCTTTCGTTGTGTCGTAAACTTTTTGTAGATCATTCATGCGATCTGTTAAAAGTGTATCGGCAAAATTTTGATCAGCAACGCTTGCGGCTACTAATTGTTTAGCGTAGATCTCACGTAATGTTGGGTGCTTTTTGATGATATCGTACATTAATGGCTGAGTGTAAGCAGGCTCATCACCCTCATTGTGACCGAAACGACGGTAACAAGTTAATGTGATCACGATATCGCGGCCCCATTCTTGACGGTAGCGAACAGCGATATCCATGGCGCGAACACAAGACTCAGCATCATCGCCATTACAGTGAATCACTGGAATTGCTAAGGCTTTTGCTACATCAGAAGAGTAGTGAGCTGAACGAGAGTTCTCAGGATTTGTTGTAAAGCCAACTTGATTATCAATGATTAGGTGAATTGATCCGCCGACAGCATAACCACGAACATGAGCCATCTGTAATGATTCCATCACAACACCTTGACCAGCAAACGCTGCATCACCGTGAATAATTAATGGAAGAACTTTTTTACGTTCTTTCGTGTCGTTTAGTTTTCTTTGTGCGGCACGAGCCATACCAAGAACAACCGGTCCAACAGCTTCTAAGTGAGAAGGATTGAATGCTAATGAACATTCAACTTTGCCTGTCGGAGTAGTTTTAGTTGTAGAATAACCTAAGTGGTACTTAACGTCGCCATCGTAATCATCAAGTGGTTTTTCTAATTCAGTTGGGCCGTTGAAATCGGCGAACATCGCGCCAACATCTTTACCCATGAAGTTTGCTAAAACGTTTACGCGACCACGGTGAGCCATACCAACTACGACTTCTTGTGCGCCAAGAGAAGACGCGCGAGTCACCATGTGATCCATCATCGGAAGTGTGGCATCAGCACCTTCAACCGAGAAACGTTTTGTTCCCACGTATCTTGTGTGGATGAATTTTTCTAAAGATTCAGCGCGAGTCACTGATTTTAAAATTTCTTTTTTGTTATCAGCAGATAATTTAAAAGCCGGAGAATTTTGTTCAAATTCTTTAATGAACCAATTGCGAATTTCTGGAAGGGCTTCAGCAAACTGAGCTGTGATTTTACCGCAGTAAGAAGCGCGTAAGTGAGCGATGATATCTTTTAACGTCGCATTTGGTTTACCAACAACAGAACCAATTTGAAAAACTTGGTCTAAGTCTTTTTCAGTTAAATTAAATTTGTTCAATTTTAACTGATCGTTGTGAGCTGGAGTGTTTGTTAACGGATCAATATCAGCTTCGTAGTGACCGTAAGTGCGGTAAGCATTAATTAAATTATAAACATCCAATTCTTTTTCAGAAACGCCGAACGCGCCATCTTTCGTGAATTCAACGCCTTCAAAGAAACGTTTCCACTCAAGATCTACTGAATCCGGAGATTTTTTAAATTGGTTGTATAGTGATTCGATGTATTCAAGGTTCAAATGATTCATGACCTAAAGCCTCTCTTAACTTGCATGATTTCATCATGACTAAACTTGCTGCATGATTTTTATTTTTTCGCTCTTGATTGTGTCATAAAGATCGTACAAAATTAAGCGTATTTTTTAAAATTTGAGAGAGGAAAACAGCTTATGAGCAAGACCCACAAATTAGTCATCGTTCGTCATGGTGAGTCCCAATGGAATCAAGAAAATCGCTTTACTGGTTGGAAAGACGTCGACCTGTCTGAAAAAGGACGCACAGAAGCGCAAAAAGCTGGCAAATCTTTACTAGAGCAGAAATTCGAGTTCGATTTAGCTTACACGAGCTCTTTGACACGAGCTATCAAAACGCTGAACATCATTCTGTCTGAAATGAACTTGAACTGGTTACCAGTGATTAAAGACTGGCGCCTAAACGAACGTCACTATGGTGATCTTCAAGGTTTAAATAAAGCCGAAACAGCAGCTAAGCACGGTGAAGATCAGGTGAAAATCTGGAGAAGAAGCTACGATACGCCTCCTCCGATGATGTCAAAAGATAATCCTGAACATCCGATTCACGATAAACGCTACAAATATGTAAACCCAGAATTACTTCCTTCGGGTGAATCACTGAAAGACACTGTGGCTCGATTTTTACCTTTATGGAACGATAAAATTTCTAAAGATGTGTTAGCGGGTAAAAACGTTTTGATCGCAGCTCATGGAAATTCATTACGTGCTTTAATTCAGCATTTAGAAAAAATGACTCCGGATCAAATCATGGAAGTGAATATGCCAACAGGAATTCCGATGATGTACGAGCTGGACGACAAACTTAACGTTGTCTCGAAAAAATTTATCGGTGATGCTGATGAAGTCGCAAAAGCCATGGAAGCTGTCGCAAATCAAGGAAAGAAAAAGTAATTTATGAAAAATATTGCCGCACTTGTTTTAATTTTATTAACGGCTGCCGAATCTCAAGCGCAGCTTAAAAAAGTTTACCAACGTGCAAAACAAGCGGTAACAGGTTCGGCAAAATTTTCGCAGCTTCATTATTTTCCAGAACAATGGGAGATGGATTTAGAAGCGGGTTACACTTATTCAAAATTTAATCTTAAGCAGACAGAGGCAGGGCTTTCGGTGGCCGAAGCTGATCAGACAAGTTCGGCTTTGAATTTCGAAGCCAAGCTTGGAATCTTAGAAGCTGTTTACGTTTCGGTTGACTGGGATTATGTAGTAAATCAAGAGCTGAAATACACTAAACCAGCTCTTCAGCCTGTATATGTATCAAAAGGCCCGGCTGAGCCAACTTTTTCTGGAGTGTGGCGTGTTGTTGACGGTGACTCTGTTAAATTAGACGGAAAACTAGGATACCGCCCATCATTCGGTGATCACAATGAAGCTGATGGAACAAACGAAGGTGATGCTTTATCCGGTGGAAGCCTTATCGTGGCCGGCGGAAGATTTGTGGCTCTTATCACAGAGAGTTCGCAACTGGCTCTAGTCGGTGAGTACGGTCTTTATGGTGTAGCAAATGATGTCGATCAATTAACGAACCAAACAACTGAAAATAACACTCATGGTGGTTTTATTTTGCAAGCGGGAGTTTTAACTGAGATTATCAGTGATACGTTTTTCGGAGTTGATGTTGGTTACAAGCACATAGATAGCTACACATCCAAAAATTTAACGTCGCAATTAAAAACTGAACGCGCAAGTATGGATCAAACGCTTTTAATTCTGACGGCAAAACATGAATTTACGCCGGATATGAATATCGCAGGTGAGTTAGGTTACTTGATGGACGGTCGTTCAAATCAAGGTACATCAGAAATCAAAATCAGCGGCTATAGCGCTGGCGCAAGGTACGCGATTCGTTTCTAATTTTATACATTCAAATTTCTGGTCTTTTTGTTGCTCCTAAAAATGGAGTCATCACAAAGCGAAGGATAATCCGGCCCTAAAGCAATTAAACATTGTTTGGGTCTGGGTCGGCCTGGCTGCGAGGTGACCATTTTAAGACACTGTCAATATTGTTGACGGAGGACGTATGCTGAAAAAGATTGGACTATCTCTCTTAGTTGTACCTTTAATGGCAGGGCAGTTAGCTCATGCAGTTGATGGCGTTCCTAAAGTGGGTGGGCTTCCTACAGCTGAATCAGCAGTTAACTTTGACGATAAAGTTGAAGCTAAAACTTCAATCGGCCAACAAATGGTTTTATTTGAAATGCCGCCTGAATACGAGTGTCCGTTATTTTCAAATTCTCCGTACACTGAGATTTTAACATCGTTAGATCGCATGCAAGAAAATTTAAACTCTACGTTTCCACAATGTGATATGAAGGCTCAGAACGAGCGCGTAGCGCAAAAAGCTGTGGTATTAAGAAATTCAGTTTTTGAAGCTAAAAAATTACAGGAATCAGGACAAACTTTTAAATTAGAATTAACGGCGCAAACAATGGTTGATGCCGCTCAAAAAATTCAAGAAACTTTAGCGATTGCTGCCCAATCACAAACTAAAGTTTGCTACCGTTCAAACCAGCAATTTAGAAACGTAGTTTTTTCAATCAATGAAACATTCCAAGGTATTGCTCCGGTTGTTCTTGATATGATTGCGAAAAATCCAGCTTTAGGTGCTAAACTTGGCCCAGCCGTTAAAATTTTAGCGGGGGCTGATGCACTTTCAAAAGGTTTAAGTTTAGTTGAACAGATCGCCCAAGATTCGATTATGTTTGATATGACTGATCAGAATAACCGCGTGAATACGTTAAAAAACGTATGTCAGTACATGAAGTTATACCGCCGTCTTGAGTACATGCGTTCACTGAAGCTTGGTCAAATTCAGTCAGTTTATACAGCTTACCAAAGTAAAATCCGTGATTTAAATCAGAATATCAACGACTACCGCAGAAAAAACAGTATGCCGATGTCGGTAGCACAAGCGGCTCCTCGTATTACGCCGGATGCCGCAGCGATTGCTGAAATGAATGAAGCTGATCCAAATTACGAATTATTCACAAGCTTACGTACGCTTTTACCAGACGAGCTTAATAAATTACAAAAAGCTCAATACGATTTAGAGTTAGCAGCTAAAGATTTGCAACGCCCTGAAGTGGCGCAATGTCAGATCGTTCAATCGACAAAAAAATCAATCACGTTTGCAAAAACTTTAGGAAAGTTAACTGAGTTTTCTGAGGCCTGGGCTGATGGTATGGGTGGATCACCTGAATCAGCATCGGCGATTGAAGTTTTAAAAAATCAGTTGGGCGCTTATGACGAATATTTCGTTGCAGCGACACAAGAGAAAAACCTGACTGAGTGTGTGAAGCTTGGTCAAGACTGGATTAAGATTTCTTTAGAATTATTGAGCCAAGGTCAAAAGATGGTTCATATGTTTGGTCAAGAGCAAGCTGAACTTCAGACTGATGCTGATCAAATTAAAGAAAAACGTTTATCTAAAAAAGAACGTGAAAAACAAAACGTTCAGAATAACTTTTCAAGTTTAAAATCAATGATGCAATACGCAGCTTTTGAATCAAGCGAGATCGAAAAGCGTGCGAAAGATATGCACCGTTATTTCTTCCGTGGGCCGTACTACAATGAAGTCAAATCAGCGTGTTCTGACGATCCAAACTGTGGCTGGTGGAAAAAAACTGTAGGCGGTATTAAAGCGGCTTACCAATGGCAACGTAATGATGGTCCTATTTACGAATTACTTCGTAATAATGACCTGCACTTTAATAATGCGTTTACACAAATGCAACAGGCACGTGCTAAGCTTGCGCAATTTGAATGGCAATTTGCCCAGGCAGAATTCAAAGGTAAAACCGGCATGGGTACTTATGAAAAAATGGCAGCCCGTGCAAAAGTGTTAGGGCAGCAGCTTCCGCACTTAACTTTACGTTGGATTAAAAAAGGATCACCGACGCATCAAAATTTATGTATGAATGCGCGTCAGATTTTAGATAAATATCTAGTGGCTTCAACGCACATGATGTCTAGCCAAGCGCTGTGCAACATGGTTTACCCGGCATTAAAAGAAAACAATGTGGCAGCATCGTTACGAAATTATTGTATCCCACGTGCCGGCCGCACTGAGGCGACAGATAAGCCTTCAAAATTACAGCAGTTAATCTATTCGTTAGTGGGCGAGGGCGAAGGTAAGAAGAAATGGATTCATTATTTCGGTATGACTGAGCCTCAATTGATTGACGTGAGTAACGAAAATTCACCAAAAGCTTTAGTTGATAAATTAATCGAAAAATACGAAGCTTTACAGTGTGAACAAAAATCTGGTTTTTAATTTTAATTTAGTGAATGAAAATTTCGATGGTCATACTCCAAAAATGGCGATGATCATCGAAAACGGTTTAATTTCTTGGATTGGTCCGCAAAGCAAAATCCCGAAAAAAGTAAAATTCAAAAAAGAAATCGATCTTAAAAAGAAAAAGATCATGCCGGCATTTATTGAATGCCACACGCACACGGTGTTTGCGGGATCACGCGCTGATGAATTTGAGTTGCGCAATACGGGCACAAGCTATTTAGATATCGCGAAAAAAGGTGGCGGCATTCTTTCAACAATGAAGAAGACTCGTACAGCTTCGGCAAAAGAATTATTAGCGATTACGCAAGAGCGTGTGAATAATTTCATGAAACAAGGTGTAGCTACCATTGAAATTAAATCGGGCTATGCTTTAGATCTAAAAAATGAAATCAAAACTCTTGAAGTGATTAATAAAGTTAAAGGCGCTCGTGTTGTTTCTACGTTTTTAGGAGCACACGCGAAGCCTCCTGAATATGATTCTTATGGAAAGTATTTAGAATTCTTAGCCGAAAAAGTTTTGCCGGTTGTGAAAAAGAAAAAGCTTTCAAACCGAGTTGATATCTTCATTGAAAAAAACTTTTTTGAAGTTCCAGAATCACGCACCTATTTATCGGCGGCTAAACGTTTAGGTTTTGAAGTTACGATCCATGCTAACCAACTTTCATTCTCCGGCGGGGCAGAGCTTGCGTTAGAGCTTGGAGCGCAGTCAGCAGATCACGTTATTAATCTAACAGATGAAACAATTCAGTATTTCGGGCGTAATAAAACAGTGGCGGTATTATTACCAGCGGCTGACTTATATATGAAATGCGCGTATCCACCAGCACGCCAATTAATAGATAGTGGTGCAACTGTTGCGCTTGCGACCGACTACAATCCTGGAACTTGTCCTACTCAAGATTTATCATTAGTCGGATTACTTGCGCGTTTGGAAATGAAGATGACATTGCCTGAAGTTTTTAAGGCGTACACGATCAATGCAGCCAAAGCGTTAGGAATTGATCAAGAAGAAGGGTCTTTAGCTGTCGGAAAAAGAGCTAACTTTATTAGCACGGATGCCGAACTCACTGACTTTTTCTATTCAGCCGGAGCTATGCCTGAGCATGAGCTTTTCATTCGAGGAAGCCGAACTTTAGTCGGGTAAAATAGCCTTATATTACACATGGCGTCTTAAAATTTAAGATTCTTAAATTTTAGTTGTATCTAGAGTTTAGTCTTTCTAGGCTCACGTATATGGCAGCAAGTTATTCTTCTTTTTTAACGACGCAATATTATAGTCCAGTATTTAATACCGCTCTATTTGACGGACCTTTTCGAATTTATTTTTCGCAAAGTTACGAATCGGTGGCGTTAAAGATCTATCACTTGCTGCAAACTCAAGATTTAGGAATTTGGACTGAATATAAAAAGTGGTCTGAAAAAACTAAGAAACATGCTTTCATTTTAATTTATCCTTCAGAACAAGACTTAGCGATCGCCTTTGACGGCGACAGAGTGTCTTCGTTAATGAGCCGTTTATGGGAAGAAGGCTTGATCTTAGGGTTTGCTAACCCTCATGCCGACGAGTCATTTGCAGGGATTTACCAGAATATCCTGACTCAACTTAAGAATTTTATCGGTGCAGAAAAAACTAACTTAAATTTAGAATTTTAAACTGTCGTTTTAGACTGATTTAGCTCTATACTTAAAGTATGCGCAATATACGCGGGCAAGTTGTTGTCGAGTATTTATTAATCATGGTTTTGATGGTGGCTATTGCTGCGGGTTTAACTAAGAAGTTAGTGGGCCGTGGTGATGACGATTCGTCACAAGGTATGATTATTCAAAGCTGGAGCCGCATGATTAAAGTGATTGGCAATGATCTTCCAGACTGTGCTAAGCAACAAAACTTCAACACACCAAATTGCCCACCGTAATTAATATACCTAGATAAAGCCGAAACCGCGTTTTTTAACTTCAGTATTAATTTTCTTCTGTAAGTTTTCTTGAATCTCAAAAGCTAAGTCATGACAAAGTTCAGAATCACTCATTTTTTCTGGGCCGAAAGGGAGCGTCACTGGTTTTTCGAAAATGATTTTCCATTTCGCCGGAAGCGGAATCACGTTTAACGGAAGTGGTAATACCAAGCCACGTAAGAATTTTGAAAATTTTAATTGGCGTAAATTAATATTGGTCTCTTCAGCACCTAAAATAACTGTTGGAACAATAGTCGCATCAGTAGCTAAAGCCATGCGGATAAATCCACGTTTAAATTCCTGTAGCTGATAGCGTTTTGAAGTGGGTTTAAAATTTCCATGTTCGCCTTCGGGAAAAATAACGATCATTTGTTTTTTCTTTAAATAATTAACACCATTTTCAAAAGTGGCTTCAAAAAAACCAAGTTTTTGCGCAGGGAGTGCTGTGGTCTCAGTTAAAAACCAAAGGTGATGCGTTAGAACACGCGGCACGCGCTGAGTTTTTTCCTGAATAATATAGGCTAAAACCATCGCATCCATGGCGGTAAAACCCGAATGGTTCGGCGCGATAATAATCGGACCGCTTGTTGGGATATTTTCAACCCCTTCAACTTCGACGCGAAAATATTTCTTAAGAATTTCCATGAATAATCTTGGAAAAACTTTATACAGCAAATCATCGGCACCGAGTGATTTGACGTTGAATACTTTTTCGTTGGGTTTTTTAAAAAAATTGATCATGATATTTCTATGAAAAAATATATCATGGCCATCGATCAAGGAACAACCGGTTCAACAGTCATCTTAGTGGATCAAGGCGGAGGTCTGGTCGCATCAGCAGATCAAGATTTCCCGCAGCATTATCCGAAGCCTGGTTGGGTCGAACATGATCCACGTGATATCTGGGAATCAGTTTCAAATTCAGCGCGTAAAGCTTTAAGTAAAGTTCAGGCTAACCCGCATGATGTGTTAACAATCGGAATTACTAATCAGCGAGAAACAGTCGTTGCTTGGCGTAAGTCGAATTCTGAAGTGTTACATAATGCGATTGTGTGGCAGTGCAGAAGAACCACTGATATGTGCAATAAACTTCGCTCGAAATGGCAGAAGAAGATCAAAGAAAAAACGGGACTGGTTTTAGATCCGTATTTTTCAGCGAGTAAAATGCGTTGGATGATTGAAAACGTTCCGGCTGTTAAAAAAGCTTTAAACGATAACGATTTAGCTTTCGGGAATATGGACACGTTTTTAATGTGGAAATTATCCTCAGGAAAAGTTTTCGCAACTGATGTCAGTAATGCTTCTCGTACGATGTTAATGAATTTAAAAACATTAACTTGGGATAAAGATCTTTTAAAACTTTTTAAAGTTCCCGTAGCAGCTTTACCAGAAATTAAATCTTCAGCCGGAGCCTTCGGTGTCACTCATAACGCAGGTTTTGTAGCTGATGGCACGATGATTTCAGGTGTGGCTGGTGATCAACAAGCCGCTCTTTTTGGACAAGCTTGTTACCAAGCGGGTGAAAGTAAATGTACGTTTGGTACAGGTAGTTTTATCCTGATGAACTCAGGCAGTAAAATTTTAAAATCGAAATCTAACTTACTGACAACAGTAGCTTGGAAAATCAAAGATCAACCAGTGCAATACGCTTTAGAAGGCGGAGCCTTTATTTGTGGTGCGGCCGTTCAGTGGTTGCGTGATGGTTTGGGGTTAATTGAAACCAGTTCAGAAGTTGAAAAATTAGCCGCCGAAGTGCCAGACACAAATGGTGTTGAGTTTGTGCCGGCGTTAACTGGTTTGGGCGCTCCTCATTGGAAAGCCGAAGCACGCGGAGAAATTACTGGGCTTACTCGCGGTACAACGAAAGCGCATATCGCGCGTGCTACATTAGAAGCTATGGCTTTACAAAACGCGGATATTTTATTTTCAATGCAAAAAGACTTAGGCAAAAAAATTAAAAAACTGCGTGTTGATGGTGGAGCTTCGGCAAATAACTTATTAATGCAACTTCAAGCTGATTACCTACAAACGCAAGTGGACCGCCCTCAGCAAATTGAGACCACTTCGATGGGTGCTGCATACCTTGCGGGGATCGGAGCTGGCGTTTGGAATTCAACAGCCGAGATTAATAAAATCTGGAAAATTGATAGATCGTTTTCTGCAAATATTTCTAAAAAGGATCTGGCAGCTCGCCAAAAATCTTGGGCCAAAGCGATAAAAAAAGTTTTGATTTAATTATGTCGAATATAATTACTTTTAAATCGTAAATCTAAAATTGATCCATCCTATTCTGGACCTGTCCGTTTAATACATGGCAGACGAGACGCCATTATTTTAGACTTAATCTAAGAGGGATTTTGTATGAACAAATGGATAATTATCGTATTAGCGTTAAGCTTATTTTCTTTTTCTTGTAAAAAAACAGCTACTGATGAATTGACATCATCAACACTTGATTCTGAAGAGATGGCTCAACAGATTGGTGAAACGATGGCTTCGATTGATGAAAGCGGTGGATCGAGTGGTCAATATGCTTTTATGAAAGCTGATCTAAGAACTTTTGCCCGTCGTGCGCCTGAAGCTTTAGAAAAGCAAAATTTAATGTCATTAATTGTATCTAAAGCTGAAGCAGCTACTTGTTCATCGGCTCCTGGTTTTGGCTCTTGTACTAACGATGTCATCGTTCGTAATTTCAATAATTGTACAATTGGTTCTGCGACAGTAAGCGGAACAGTAACGCTTAGCTTTTTTGATGCTGATGGTTTTAATGATACGACCTGTTCAATGGCAGTTGATGGCCAGTCAATCACACGCAACCCTAATTACACAGTGACGGGATTAAGAAACGCTCAACTAGCCGTTACCAAAACGGGAACGTTTGGTCAGCAAATTCTTCGCAGTGATGCGACGACATTTTTTATTTTAAATGACGGGATCAATCGTAAATTAACTTTCGCAGGGCAAACTCTAATTGATGTAACCACAACAATTTCAAATGCCCAACGTTTAACGGTGACAGGTAATACGCGTAATGGTCGTGTACTTAATGGTGGAACAATCGTGTTAACAGATAACTTGTCGGGTAAAATTTGTTCAATGTCGCCATCAAATGTAACGTGGAACAATACATGTAACTGCGCTATTTCAGGTAGCTGGTCGGGAAGTTGTGATACAGGAACAACAGCTGATATTACGATCACTGGCTGTGGTACAGCAAATATCGATATTAACGGCGAATCAAAATCAATTACGTTTGATCGTTGTTACTAAAAAATGAGGATTAAGTTTTATCTTAATCCTCATTAAGGTGTGTTCTATTAAATAGTTTATCCATGAATGGATTGCAGGAGGGGCCGGCAATCCATTTTTTATTTTAAACTACTGAATATATAAATCTGTTGTTACCGCAAAGGCTGTCGGATCATTAAGATCTGAACCACTCACTTTACGTTTTACGTCAACTTGTGCGCGGATTTGGCTTCCAGCTTTTAAGATTGAAGAAGCTTTGCTTCCTAATAATTTAGCTAGAGTAACTTCACCGTTAGCTGCTTGCGCTTGTTCGCGCGTTACAGTTTGTGGTGTGTTGATCGCACGTAATTTGCCGTTTTTCATTTCAAATAAGCTTAATACGTACTTAGTTGATACTTCTGTGAATTGTTCAGTTGTATCTACTAATTTGATGTACGCATTCAGGCCTTGTTGATTCGGAGCTGTTAATTGAACTTTTGAAGAATCAGATAAGATCTGGATATCTTCAGCTGTTAAAATGCGGCGATCGTAAATAGCTTGGCTTGTGAATGATAATTGGCCATTCGAAACCACAACGCCTGCGCGAGTTGTTTTAACAACAGCGCGAATTTTTGACTGTGCAGAAAGTTGTGTTTGAACAACTAAACCCATTTTTCCATTGGCTAATAAAGACGCCGTTCCTTGTTCGATTAACGCATCAGTCGCTAAGTCGCGAACTTCAATTTCAGAAGCTGTTGAAACTTTTGCATGTGTGATTGAATCAGCAAAACTTACGATAAATTTATCTGAAAGTGGTTGGTAAGCCACTTGTAGACCTTTTAATGAACCAGTTCCAGCGTTTGAAGCGTCAAATAGCGGTGTTAAACCTAACTGCACGTTGATCACTTCGCCTGATTGAGACTGAGAAATCACTTTGTATCCATATAATGAGTTCGCAGTAGCAACAGCAACTTGGCCCGGTTGAGCTGAAGTTAATGTAACTTTTAATGTTTCAGATTCGTTACCAACAAGAACTGCATCTTGCGGGAAAGAAACAACAACTTGGAATTGTAATTGGCGGTCAAAAACTGTTTTTGTTTCAGTTTTGCAGCAACGAGTTTCTTCACGGTATTTAGTCACAGTGCGTGTACGAGTTTCTTCGCGGTAGCGAGTTTCATCACGGTAACGAGTCACTTCTTTTTGGTAAGGTACTTGAACGTAACGGCATTCTTGTTCAGTGTAAGGAACTTGTACTGTGTGGCATTCTTGGCGTTGGTAAGGAACATTATGGCAAACCGGTACAGTTGTGCATTCGTTGCGCGGAGGATTTCCGGGAACTAAATGACATTGTTGTTGATCGCGGCACTCGCGGCGGTAATCAGTCACTGTACGGCAACGTTGTTCATTGCGGTAGCGAGTTACGTTTTCGCAACGATACTCTTGGCGGTAATCGGTCACATAATCAGTGTAAGGAACTTGCACAGTGTACGGAACTTGAACTGTGTATTGTTCTTCAACCTGATATGGTACTTGTACCGTGTATGGAACTTGTACTTGCTCTTGGCGGTATAAGTTCTTTGATAGGCGAGCGATAGCTTGGTGAGCTTGGCTTGCTGTGCGCGTAATCACCTGAGATGTTTGCTCAGATGGTGCCGAACTGGCTGCTGCATTCATGCTTAAAGCAGTGACTGCTGCAACAAATAAAGGCAAAAATCTTTTAAACTGGATCATTGTGTCCCCCTTTTTTTGAACGGGAAACATAAGAGCAACAAGAGTGCCGAAAATTGTCGGTACTAAATGGTGATAAAATGACTATTTTTTTGAAAGATTATTCTTCGTGAAGATCTTCTAAGATTTCAATTTCTTCTGTGTCTTCAACGTCGCCTTGAAACGCGCGTTTAGAAGCCATTTCAACTTTCTGTGAAAGTTTGGCCTGAAGTGTTCCATTTGAATAAGAGGCTAAAAGATTTGTGTATTTAGTTGTTGAAGTCCAAATTTTGGGGCTGGCGTTAAAAACGAACATAACTCCTAAGGCGCCAAGTAAGAGCATTTCTGCTAAAGTGCTGTTGATCACCTGAATGTTTTTACTGCGCTTGGCTCTTGAGTAAATCTTTTTATAGAATAGAAAAGGAATCAGTGGCGATAGAGTAGTCAGTAAAAGATAAAACCAAACCGTGCTGATCGACCAAAGTTCTTGGGCACATTGTTGGTTGCAGCTTGATTTAATTAAGAACTGGTATTTTTGAATAAACAACGAACCAAAATATTTAAATTGGTAAAACATAAAAGTGAGCGCTAAAAGCCCAATCACATATTTCGTTGTGACAGCGCCGTAGCGAAAGTAAGGATTTACGAATTCCGCCACTTGCTCACCGAAATGGCTGTATTTATTTAAGCGAAGTTTATCCTGATGGTTTTCTAAATAGCTCTCAAAATCGGCTTTGTTTTCGACTTCATCTGCAAAAAAGTGCAGATCGGCCTGTAAACCATCTGTCGTTTCAAAGACAACATGATAACGAGAGTTTTTATCGTTAGAAATGACGAGAATTTCTTTGATGTTAACCCAGGCAATGATAATGGGCTCGCTGCGATAGACCATTTTTAGCGATTCCCAGCTATGGACACGGCACTGTAAAGCCCTTAATTTGGATTTAGCCTTAATTATCAATCCCATAGTAGAACTTATCGGAATTTTGGGGCTGAAACTTGAAATAATTCCCGGCAACTGTCAAACCTTTGGACACTGAATTTCTACTCTAAAGCGATATCGCAAAGCTTACGTTTGGCGCACATTGTGTACTAGTAAGAGCTGTCAGAACATTGGAAACAATCGACTGGTACCTCTTGTGTTTAAGCCCCTCTTGAACCAAGAGGTTTTTTTGTTTTTTCTGCCTAAAAAAATACCCTCAATAAATTCTGTTTTTCCCTCTGTGACGCATAAAGAAAACTGTTACCTCTTTGCATTGGCCAAGCTACCCTTATTGGGTCGTATTTTGACATTGCGAAAGGATCCCCAACGTGTCGACACCAATTCCTGAAATCAGACGTCTAAAAGATTTAAGTACTCTTGTGAGTTTATCAAAACGCCGTGGCTTTGTTTTTCAAAGTTCAGAAATTTATGGCGGTCTTGGTAGCTGTTGGGATTACGGTCCTCTAGGCTCATTAATGAAATTAAACGTTAAACGTGCTTGGTGGAATGCGATGACTCGCAGATCAGACATCGTAGGCCTTGATGCCGCTATTCTTATGCATCCTACAGTTTGGAAAGCATCTGGCCACGTAGATGGTTTCTCTGATCCTTTAGTTGACTGTAAAGATTGTAAAACACGTTTCCGCGCTGATAACACAGATTCGTACATCAACAAAAAACAATGTCCTGTGTGCGGTAGTAAAAACTTATCTGAAGAACGTCAATTCAACTTAATGTTTAAAACACACATGGGTCCTTTAGAAGATTCAGCGTCGGTTGTTTACCTGCGTCCTGAGACAGCTCAAGGTCACTTTGTGAATTTTCAGAACTGTCAACAATCGTCTCGTTACAAAATCCCGTTCGGAATCGCAGCGATCGGCAAATCTTTCCGTAACGAAATCACGCCAGGTAACTTTATTTTCCGTACACGTGAATTCGAACAAATGGAAATGCAATATTTCGTAAAACCGGGCACTGACGAAAAATATTTCTCTGAGTGGAAAGAGCGTCGTTGGAATTTCTATAAAAAATTCGGTATTCGCGAAGAAAACTTAAAATTCAAAGATCACGATAAATTAGCTCACTACGCGCGTGCAGCGGTAGACGTTGAGTACAAATTCCCAATGGGTTTTTCAGAATTAGAAGGTATTCATAACCGTTCTGATTTCGATCTTTCGCAACACGCGAAGTTCTCTGGTAAAAACTTAGAGTACTTCAACGAAGCTGAAAAAGAAAAATACATCCCTTATGTGATCGAAACAGCCGTTGGTTGTGATCGTTTATTCTTAGCGTTTATGTGTGATGCGTACCGCGAAGAAGTGACTACCACAAAAGATGAAAGCGGTAAAACAACTGAAGACGTACGCGTAGTACTTGGTCTTCACCCAGATATCGCACCAATTAAAGTGGCCGTTCTTCCATTATCTAAAAAAGATGAGTTATCTCTACCAGCTGAAGCATTACGTGACCAATTAGCCGAAGACTTCGATGTAACATACGACGAAACAGGTTCGATCGGTAAACGTTACCGCCGCGCTGATGAAGTGGGAACTCCGTTCTGCGTAACTTACGACTTTGATACAATCAATGATGGTGCCGTGACTGTTCGTCACCGTGATAAGATGACTCAAGAACGTATTAAAATTAAAGAATTAAATTCGTACATTGCTGCTCAATTGAAGCAGTTTAACAACTAACAAGAGAAGGATTGTGTAATGGAGACTACAAACACAAAGACTTATACGAAACCGGAAAAGTTCGTTTATTACTTCGCAGCGGGAGAAGCTGAAGGTAATGCGGGCATGAAAAATACCCTGGGTGGTAAAGGAGCTAACTTGGCTGAAATGACAGCCATTGGTTTACCTGTACCTCCGGGATTTACAATTTCTACAGATATCTGTACGGCGTACTACGCTGAAGGTTCAAAATTACCTGATTGGGTAAAGCCTGAAGTTTTAAAAGCTTTATCAAGAGTTGAAACTAAAATCGGCAAAAAATTCGGTGATACAACTAATCCCTTATTAGTGAGCGTTCGCTCTGGTGCTCGCGCCTCAATGCCTGGTATGATGGATACAATTTTAAATCTTGGTCTTAATGATCAAACGGTTGAAGGCTTAGCGAAGTCTTCAAATAACCCACGTTTTGCGTGGGATTCATACCGTCGTTTTATTCAAATGTACTCTGATGTTGTGATGGGAATGAATTCATCATTATTAGAAGTGACATTAGAAGATTTAAAAGCTGAAAAAGGTATTCACTTAGATACTGACCTTTCAACTGATGACTTAAAAAAATTAGTTAAAAAATTCAAAGACATGGTTCAACAAATGACCGGCCAAAGTTTTCCCTCTGATCCGATGGAACAACTTTGGGGGGCGATCAACGCCGTATTTAAATCTTGGAATACAGCACGTGCGATCACTTACCGTGAATTACACGATATTCCTGCTGCTTGGGGTACTGCTGTAAACGTTCAATCGATGGTGTTTGGTAACTTAGGTGATGATTCAGCTACAGGTGTGGCTTTTACGCGTGATCCATCGACAGGCGCTAAAAAATTCTATGGTGAATTTTTAGTGAACGCTCAAGGAGAAGACGTGGTTGCCGGAATCCGTACGCCACAGCCGATTTCATTACTTTCTGAAATCATGCCTGAACCTTACAAAGATTTAGAAACAATCTATAAAAAATTAGAAACTTACTTCAAAGACATGCAAGACATCGAGTTCACAATCGAAAAAAATAAATTGTGGATGTTGCAAACGCGTAACGGTAAGCGCACAGCAAAAGCTGCGTTACAAATCGCTTGTGACATGATCGATGAAAAATTAATTACTGAAGAAGAAGCGATCTTACGTCTAGATCCGTCTTCATTAGACCAATTATTACATCCAACGCTTGATCCAAAAGCTGCAAAAACAATTTTGGCAAAAGGTTTACCTGCAAGCCCGGGTGGCGTATGCGGACAAATCGTATTCACTCCTGAAGATGCTGTTGAATGGAAGGAACAAGGTAAAAAAGTTATCTTAGTTCGTATCGAAACATCTCCTGAAGACATCGCCGGTATGGTTGCCGCTCAAGGTATCTTGACTTCGCGTGGCGGTATGACATCGCACGCGGCCGTTGTGGCTCGTGGTATGGGTAAATGCTGCGTAGCTGGTTGTTCTGAAGTTGAAGTTGATTACACAAATGAGCAAATGCGCGCTAAAGGTTACAACCTTAAAAAAGGGGATGTGATCACTTTAGATGGTAGCACAGGCGAAATTTACTTAGGCGAAGTTAAAACGATCGAGCCAAAATTAGACGGCGCTTTTGATCGTCTAATGAAAATGGCTGATGGTGTACGTCGTCTTAAAGTTAGAACAAACGCAGATACTCCGAAAGATGCGCAAACAGCGCGTAACTTCGGGGCTGAAGGTATTGGTTTATGTCGTACAGAACATATGTTCTTCGGGGCTGATCGTATCGATGCCGTTCGTGAAATGATTATCGCTGAAACAAAATCTGAGCGTGAACGTGCTTTAGAAAAGTTATTACCAATGCAACGTGATGACTTTTATCAGTTGTTTAAAATCATGGAAGGCTTTCCGGTAACAATCCGTTTACTTGATCCTCCATTGCACGAGTTCGTGCCTCACACGGATGAAGAAATTCAGCATTTCGCACAACGTGTGAAAATGGATGCGAACCGTGTAAAAGCGAAGATCCAAGCGCTTCACGAGTTTAACCCGATGTTAGGTCACCGTGGTTGCCGTTTAGCTGTTACATTCCCAGAAATTTACCAAATGCAATCACGTGCGATTGCAGAAGCGGCTGCAAAGTTAACTTCTGAAGGAATGAAACTTGTTCCTGAAATTATGATTCCGTTAATTGCGACAGCGAAAGAATTAGAAATGTTACGTGCGCAAACTGTAGCGGTTGTTGAAACTGTGATGAAAGAAACAAAAACGAAGTTTGATTACCAAGTAGGTACAATGATCGAACTTCCGCGTGCGGCCGTAACAGCTCATGAAATTGCAAAACACGCTGATTTCTTCAGTTTCGGAACAAACGATTTAACGCAAACAACGTTAGGTCTTTCACGTGATGATTCGGGAAGATTCTTAGGCAGTTATGTAAGCCAAGGTATTTTTGCCAAAGATCCATTTGTATCAATTGATCAAGTGGGTGTGGGTACTTTGGTGAAAACCGGTGTTGATCTTGGCCGTCAGGCGAAAGGTCAATTAAAAGTCGGTGTATGCGGAGAGCATGGCGGTGATCCGGATTCTATTGAATTCTTTGAGAATGTTAATTTAGACTATGTAAGTTGTTCGCCATTCCGCGTGCCTATTGCTAGGCTTGCGGCCGCGAAAGCTCATCTTAAGAGAAAGAAAAAGTAGCTGGAGGCGATGAAAGTGCAAAAGTTGTTATTAGTTGAAGATAATGAAGTAATGAGAGTGTTAGCGGCTAACACTCTTAAAGAGTTTTCGCTCTCAATGGCTTCGACTTTAAAAGAAGCCCAATCTTTAATGCAAAATAACACTTTTGATTTGATTCTTTTAGATATCGGATTGCCAGACGGGGATGGCTTAGCTTTTTTAAATCAGTTAAGTTCATCTTCGGGAACGCAGACGCCAGTAATTATTATTAGTGGTAAAACAGATATCGCCAATAAAGTGACCGCATTCTCTTTTGGTGCCGAAGATTTTATTTCAAAGCCATTTGATCCTATCGAGTTAAAAGCGCGTGTTGCTGCCAAGCTTAAAAAGTTAGAACAAGCTAAATCCAACTCAGACACAATGCGAGTAGGTGATTTAGTGATTACGGTTAGTAAGCAAAAAGTCGTGATTCAAGGAAGTAATGCTGAACAGCTTCCGGTCGATTTAACAACTTTAGAATTTAAATTATTACTAGCACTTGCTAAACACCCAGAGCGCGTTTATTCGCGTGAGTATTTGTTGGCCGAAGTGTGGGGGAATGATTTATCTGTGACTTTACGAAGTGTGGATACGCATGTCGCTCATTTGCGTAAGAAGATTCACAAATCAAAAGTTAAAATCGACACGGTAATTCGTAGCGGTTACCGTTTATTAATTAATCCTTAGTGGCTTTAGTTCTTTGCCCTTTAAGTATGACCTGCGATAGAAAATCGATGCAGTAATTTAAGTTTAAAGGTTTTGCAATAAAGGGAACCGGCGCTTTGTCGGTTTGTTTCATAAATTCAAGAAAGACGTCTTGCGGAATACTTGAAGTAAAAATATAGGTACTATCTTTACAATCGTGTTCTATCCAAAGATCTATTCCGGTTTTGGAACCCGCAAGAATAATATCTGAAATAATTAAATCATAATCGTTTTTTTCTAATAATTCTGAGGCCATAAAATCATTAACAGCCCAATCCAACTGATAAGAAGATTTCGTTGCACGACCGATGATAGAATCCCAAATGCCTTTGAAGAAGGGGTTATCTTCGATCAGTAAAATTTTGAAAATATCCATTATGCCAATCTCCGTTGTCTACAAAGCATCATAGTTTTCTTCAGCCGTAACTAGCTGGTGAATGAGTTGCATGCCTTTGGCCATATTAAGTGGTTTTTGCAAGAAGTAGTGGGGCTGGTCTTCGCTGCCGACAATGCTTGGAGCTTTATCAGTATAGGTGAGGATGTAACTGCAATGTTCCTGATGGGTTTTTTTCGTTAATGGAAAATCTGAAATAATAATGTCATAATCAGACTTTCCTAAAAATTTGGTGGCTGCTTTTTCGCTCGTTGCCCAATCCAGTTTATGTGACCACAGTGCTTGCGCTAAAATCGCACGCCAAACTTGTAAAACAAACGGGTTATCTTCAATAAGCAAAATTTTATAAGTACGCATATGCATACAGTATCGACCAATGGTGTGTATTTGCTGTCAGCCGTCAATGTAGTTTACTACATAACTAAGTTTGTTTGATCTATGTGTTCGATATCTTTGCAGCTTTGTCTAGATAAGTAGCTGTCTCAGAACAGGAATTCAGCACCCTTATATATAGACATGCAGCATTGCGGCATGTTGGGGTAAAACTCTCAAGTCCAGCGATTTTCATCATTGACTCAACTCACCAGACCAAAGGACAGTTATATATAGTTATCCGTTCTATCCCTTATCTTTGGCCGAGCCAGAGATTATAACCCATTTTCTTCGCAAAAGGAGTTTTGCTTTGAGAATTAAAAAACTAGAACTTATCGGTTTTAAATCATTTAAAGATCGTACAGTTATTCAATTCGACGCTGGAATCACAGGTATCGTTGGACCCAACGGTTGCGGTAAATCAAACATCGTAGATGCCTTAATGTGGGTAATGGGTGACCAATCAGCCAAAGACTTACGTGCATCCCAAATGACAGACGTTATCTTTGCCGGTGCCGAAAACTACGCTCCATTAGGATTATGCGAAGTTTCTTTAACTTTAGAAAATGATGGCGGTCCATTTCCTGCCAAATACTTAAAACACTCTGAGATTATGGTGACTCGTCGTCTTCACAGAAACGGTGAAGGTGAATACTTTATCAATAAAGAACCAGCTCGTTTAAAAGACGTGCAAGAGATCTTTATGGATACAGGGGCCGGATCTAAAGGTTTCTCGATCATCGCCCAAGGTATGATCGGTAAAATCATTACTTCTAAACCAGAAGATCGCCGTATGTTAATCGAAGAAGCGGCGGGTATTACGAAGTTCAAAGCTCGTAAAAAAGAATCTCAACGTAAATTACAAAACACTGACCAAAATTTAGTGCGTTTACAAGACATCATCGGCGAATTAAAACGCCAGATTGATTCTTTGCAACGCCAAGCTCAGCGTGCTGAACGTTACCGTAACATCAAATCTCAAATCGAAGATTTAGAGTTATGGTTATCATCAGCTCAATACGTAGAGTTAGCTCGCGCAGCGAATGAAGCGCAAAAGATCTTTGATGAAGCCCAATCTTTAGAAGTGGGTTCAGAAGCTGATCTTGCAGCCATGCAGTCGCAACTTGAAACAATGAAGTTGTCTGTGCTTGAGCAAGAAAAAGCTGTTGAAGACCGCCAACAAGAATTCTTCAATCACCAAGGTTCTGTTCAAAAGAAAGAATTAGAAATTCAAGAATTACGCTTTACGCTTGAACAAGCTAAACGTAATGAACAAATGACGGGTAATATTTTAAGCGAACAGCAAGCTCGTTATGATTTATTAGCTCGTGACCAAGAAAATCTTCAGGCTCAAGCTGATGAGTTAAAAGCTGAATCAGAATACTTAGCTGAAGAATCATTAACTAAAGCTTTAGCGTTCAGTACAAACCAAAAACGTTTTACTGAAATCGATGAAGACTTAACAGTAAAACGCCGTGAGCAATTTGCTTTAGGTCAATCTGAGTCGGCTTTAGATGCAAAATTAAATTCATTCAATGGCCAACGTTCAGAAGTTGCTGACCGTGTAGCTGATGAAGAAATTAAATTAGCTGAATTACGTGAAACGCACCATGAGTTCGAAACTCGTCGTCGTAAAGTAACAAATGAATTAGACCAACAACGCCAACTTCAATTAGACCTTTCAAATGATGCTGAATCATTCGAAGCGAATAAAAAGATTTTGACTGAATCAGTTCAACGTAAACAAGTTGAAGTTCAAGAGTTTAAAGATAATTTAAATGAAACAGCTTCACGCCTTTACGGCTTAGAAAACTTAGCGCAAAACTTCGAAGGTTTCGAAGAAGGTGTTAAGCAAGTTATGCTTTGGTCAAAAGCTAGAACTGAACAGTCGATGAACGCTGACGGTACTGTGAATGAAACATTCCATCCAGTATCAGAAGTGATCGAAGTTCCAAGCGAATTCGAAATCGCGATGGAAGCAGCGTTAGGTTCTAAGTTACAAATGCTTTTATCAAGCAAACAAGAAACAGCTTTAGAAGCTGTTGATTACTTAAAATCAAACAACACAGGTCGTTCATCTTTCTTTGCTGGCCAAGGCGAAAAAGCTATGGCTCCTGCTGGAAACCCAGAAAACGAATCTGGCGTTATCGGTTTATTAAATAAAGTAGTTCGTTCTGACGAACAATTCTCGCAATCAGTAGAAAACATCTTATCAGGTGTGGCGATTGTAGATTCTATCCGTACAGCATTAGCTTTACGTCCGAATTACGCGGGTTGGACTTTCGTAACTCAAGATGGTGATACGTTATCAGCTGATGGCGTATTAACAGGTGGATCGAAAGATTCAGCTGAGTCAGGTGTTTTAAAACGCCGCCGCGAAATTAAAGAATTAACTGATAAGAAAAACGAATGGGCTGGAAAACTTGCTTTAGCTAATGCCGCTTTAAAGAAAACTGAAGAGCAATTAGCTAACGTATTAAATGATTTCGAAGGCGCGCAAAAACGTCGCGTAGAGCAAGAAATCAAAGTTGCTGAACTTCGTAAAGACTTAGAGCGTGCTGATAATGAACTTCAACAGGCGGCTAACGCTGTTGAAAGACAAGATAAAGAAGTTCGCCGTTTAACAGAACAGTTAGCGATGTTAGACGAAAAGATTTCTGAAATGACAGAAAATCTTGAGAACTTACGTTTGAGCAAAGTTGAATTAGAAACTTCTATCAACTCGTTATCTAACGAATACGATGCGATGAAAGATGGTTTTGAAACTCAGCAAGCTGAAGTGACTGATTTACAAATCAAGTCAGCTTCTAAATCACAAGAATACACTGGTTTAGTGCGCCAGTTAGAAATGGTAACTAAACAAGTTAATGAGCTTTCGCATCAATTAAACCGTATGTCTGAAGAAGCTGAAGGTTACTCTTCACAAATGACAGAAGGTTCTTACGCTTTAGAGCAAGCGAAGATCGATTTCGAAAGAATGGTCGCCGACATCGAGCAAAAACGTTTAGATTTAGCTCAATTCAAAAACCAATTTGAAATTGAAACAGCTGATATCCGTGCTTTAGATGAAAAAGTTGTTACAACTCAACGTGAGCGTAATGAACGTTTAGCGCGCATGAACGAGTCACAATTAAAACTTGAACAAGCTAAGATGAAAGAGCAGTACTTAGTCGAGCAAACGCGCGAGAAGTACATGGTTAACCTTGCTGACGTTGTTGAAAAATACATTGGCCGCGAAGGTGATCCGATTGCAGCTGTTGAAGAATTAAAAGAATTACGTGAAAAATTAGCTAAAATCGGTGAAGTGAACTTATCAGCGATTGCTGAATTCTCTGAAACTCAAGAACGTTATGCGTTCTTAACGAAGCAGCATGAAGATCTAACTGAAGCGAAAGAACAACTTCGTAAAGTGATCGATCGTATCAACAAAATCTGCTCGAAACGTTTCAAAGAGACTTTTGATTTAGTAAATGAAAGATTCCAAAAAGTATTCCCTGTATTATTCGGCGGTGGTGAAGCGTTACTTCAAATCGTAGAAAACGAAGAAAAAGGCGAAATGGGAATTGAAATCATTGCTAAGCCTCCAGGTAAGAAAATGCAAAACGTAACGCTTATGTCGGGTGGTGAAAAAGCCCTGACTGCGGTTGCGCTTGTATTCTCGATCTTCTTAGTTAAGCCGTCTCCGTACTGCTTACTGGATGAGGTTGACGCGCCACTTGATGATGCCAACGTGTTCCGTTTCAACGACTTAGTTCGTGAGATGGCGAAACGTTCACAAATCATCGTTGTGACGCATAATAAGCATACAATGGAAGTTGCACAAAAATTATACGGTGTAACAATGCAGGAACGTGGCGTTTCTACCATGGTTTCTGTAAGTCTTGCCGATATTAAATAGCAGTGCTAAAAATGCGGCTCTATGTCTGAGTCGCATTCTTATCAAATGAATATCTTATTAATAGCCATCGTGGTTCTTGCGCTGGCTATTTTTGTTCCAGTCCTTTTATCTGTCTTAAAAAAGAAAAAGCCTTACACGCCTCCGCCGTTAGAGACGCCTTTTGCCGATAAGGAACCGTTACATAAATCTGAGCCAACGCCGCACACGGAGCTGGCTGAATTTACCGCGTCGACAGCTGTAACACATGAAGAACCAACGTCGGCGAAAGCTGTATCGGTTGATGAGTTTGAATCAAAAGCGAATATTCATCAGGCGTTAACAAAAACCAAAGACAGCTTTTTTGGCCGTATTAAAAATGCGTTTTCAAATCCAGATAAGAAAAAAGTTTTAGAAGAGATCGAAGAAGTTTTATACACCAGCGATCTTGGTCCTAAAACCGTGCAAAAGCTTTTAGATAAAGTCGACGCTGAATTGTCAAATTCAGATATGGCTGATATCGGTAAAGTGAAAAATGCTTTATCTGCGCAAATGCAGGAAATTTTATTAGACATTCATGCTTCGCAAAAAGATTCAAAACTAGTTTCTGAATTAGTGAAAAAACAATCTGATGGCCCAACGGTATTAATGATCGTAGGCGTGAATGGTGCTGGTAAAACAACTTCAATCGGTAAAATCACAGCGCAATTAGCGCATCAAGGTTTTAAAGTTTTAGTGGCTGCGGGCGATACTTTCCGTGCGGCAGCTGGTGGTCAGTTAAAAGTTTGGACAGAGCGTGCGCAAAACACGAATGGCCATGTTGAAATTTTCTGGCCTGAAAATGTAACTGATCCAGCGGCGGTGGCGTTTGATGCTGTTAATAAAGGTAAAGCTGGCGCTTATGATTTTGTAATTTTAGATACGGCAGGACGTCTTCATACTCAAGGTCACTTGATGGAAGAGCTTAAAAAAGTAAAACGTGTGATGACGAAAGTGATCGCCGATGCGCCTCATGAAACTTGGATCGTGTTAGACGCTAATTCTGGACAAAATGCCCTAAACCAAGCGGTCGAATTCAATAAAGCCCTAGAGGTAACCGGTGTGGTGTTAACTAAAATGGATGGAACAGCAAAGGGTGGTGTCGCCCTTGGTGTTGTGGATCAATTAGCTAAACCGATCCGTTTAGTAGGTCTTGGTGAAAAAATTGGTGATTTAAAAGTGTTTGAACCCAAAGAGTACATTGATTCCATCTTAGGATAAGGGTTTAATATCTAACTAGATGTTAAAAACTTTTTGGTTCGTCTTTTTATTTACGTTTTGTACTTTTGCTGAAGATCTGGAGCCCATGCCGGCTCCGGTTGTGACTGCAGGGCCAAAACTTTCAGTATTGCAAACCCAGATCAGTAACTGCGGTTTAACTTTTCCTAACCTAAATAAGATTTCAAATTACAATCAGCTGTATGCAGCTTTGGATAAAAAATATCTGCTGTTTGCTGAGAAGATCGTTGAGCGTGAAATCCGTTACCGTTCTAAAGGCGAAAACTATAAATTGCGCGTGAATAACGACATTATGTCGCTGTTTCGTTTAGGTGAAGAAGACCGCGTAATTCCTACGAACATCGATATTCCCAAACCTATTGATGCAAAGCAGAAGATTACGACTGTAAAAGGCAAAGTTAAACAGCTTACACTGAATGCAAAAATCGAAGAAGATTGGGGCCAGTATTTTGAGCAACGTGAAAACGGGGTTCAGATCGAATACAGTATCCGTAATTCTAAAATCAGTCAGATGAAAATCAATCTGACGAAAACTAAGCAAATTTTAGATTGCAAAGTGAAGAGCGATTCTGAAGTTTGTTTTTGCCTTAAATAATGTGAATAAAAACCACTTGCGTAGGGCTTCTTTAGCTCCTTATACTTATTGATGTAAGTCATTGTTTACTTTGGAATTTTCCAAATTTTTAAAGCGACTAACGGAAATACATACAGCATGAAGCACGACGCAAAAAAGGACTCATCAGTTAAGAATAATGCTAGCGAATCAGCTAAGCCCACTTTCGATTTTAAAATCGCAGGTGTTTCTTATAAAATTAAAACTTCACACGACGAACAAACTCTTCAACAACTTGTTGAGTACGTTGATGGTAAAGTATCTGAAGCCATGAAAGCGACAAAAAATTCTTCTTTTCAAAATGCAGCTGTTCTTGCATCCCTTAATATCGCCGAAGAAATGATTCTTCTTAAACGCAGAGCCCAAGCCGAACTAGAAAAACTAGAACAAAAAGCCCTTAAGCTCGCACAAGAAATCGAAAATACCAAAGCCAACAAGACGCTAAATGTTTCGCCGTAAGCGAACCTAATATACGTTTTGAGGTTTTACAAATGTCCCAACAGACGAAATCTTTAAAAAAAGATTTACGAACTGCTGTTATTGCCGAAACACTTTCACGCAGTGAAGGTGAACGTGCACTCTTATCGGGAAAAATCCAAAACCAGTTATCACAGTTTGCCCAAGAACAATCTGGCTTTTGGGGAGCGTTTAAACCTTTACCGTCTGAACCACAAGTAAACTTCGACCAGTTGAATTCTAATATCAAATGCTGTTATCCCAAAGTAACGGGCGATGATCTGGAATTTTACGCTGATGTTGATCAGTGGAATAAATCTGGCCTGCATGTGCAAGAACCAGCTAACGGCACAAAAGTAAAACTGTCTGAGCTATCAGGCATTTTTGTTCCCGCATTAGCGTTTCATGCCGATGGCCACCGTTTAGGGCGCGGCAAGGGATTTTACGACCGTACTTTAGCTGACTTCACAGGTCCTAAAGTAGGCGTTTGTTATCAATTTAATATTTTAAAATCCGTACCGACTGAAAGTCATGATGTGGGTATGGATTATATCATTACCGATGAAAAAATTATTCAACCTCGTGGGAGCGTAGCTCCCCAAGGAAATACAGGAGATCAAAGATCATGGAACTAGTTATTGCCGCCGTCGTAGGATTACTTATTGGCGCGTTTGCAGTGTTTGCAGCAATCCGCATGCACGAAGCAAGCACAAAAAAGACAGCTAAAGGCGAAGCTGACAAAATCATTAATAAAGCAAAATCAGAAGCTTCTAAAATCAAAAAAGATTCTGAAACAAAATCTAAAGATTTTGAAACAAAAGCGCGTAAAACTGTTGAAACTGAAATCAACAAACAAAAAGCGCAATTAAAAAACAAAGAAACGCAATTAGAGCGTCGTCTTAAAGAAATCGAAGACCAGCACAAACACAGAAACGAAGAGAACGTTAAGTTTGAACAATCTCTAAAAGACCGCCAAGAAAGAATTCATATTTCAGAAGCGCGTTTACGTGAAGCTGAAAAAACAACTCAAGATCAAATCCAATTCGTACAAAAGAAATTAGAAAACGTTGCAGGTATGTCGCAAGAACAAGCTAAACGTGAATTATTCCAAGTTCTTGAAGAGTCTGCAAAAAAAGAAGCGGCAGCTAAGATTGCTGAAATCGAAGAACAAGCAATGAAAGAATCTGACCGTAAAACAAGAAATATCATTGCGCGTGCGTTAGCGCGTTTTGCTTCTGAGTACACGTCAGAAAGAACGGTAACTGTGATGCAATTAACTTCTGACGAGATGAAAGGTAAAATCATCGGTCGTGAAGGTCGTAACATCAGAACTCTTGAAGCTATGTGCGGTGTGGATTTAATCGTTGATGATACTCCAGAAACAATTGTGATCTCTGGTTTTGATCCGGTTCGCCGTGAGTTAGCTCGTCGTACAATCGATAAGTTAATGGAAGACGGTCGCGTTCATCCAGCCCGTATCGAAGAAGTTGTTGAGAAACAAAAATCTGAATTACAAAAATCAATGAAAGAAGAAGGCGATAAAGTGATCAATGAGCTTGGTCTTGCAGGTATGCACGGCGAGCTTGTAAAATACGTGGGTGCGTTGAAGTACCGTAACTTACACGCGCAAAACGCTTTAAATCATTCTTTAGAAGTAGCTCATATCTCAGGACTTCTTGCTGCTGAGTTAGGTTACAACGTGAAATTGGCCAAACGTGCCGGTGTGTTACACGGCATCGGCTTAGCGGCTGATCACTCGATAGAAGGAAGCTACTCACAAGTGGGTTCTGAGATCGCGAAAAAATTAGGTGAAAACGAAGAAGTTTGCCACGCGATTGCTTCGCACAATGATGACAAACACCAATCAGTTCTAGCTTGGATTGTTCACGCAGCAAACATTTTATCAAATGCTCGTCCGGGTGCTCGTCGTCCACAAATGGATAGCTTTATTAACCGTTTAAAAGAATTAGAATCTATTTCAAATTCTTTCGATGGCGTTATCAAATCTGTGGCGTTACAAGCTGGTCGCGAAGTGCGCGTGTTAGTTGAAAGTTCACGTGTAACTGATGATCAATCAGTGATGTTAGCTCGTGATATTATCAAAAAAATCGAACGCGAAATGCCACATGCTGGTGGTGTAAAAGTGACTGTGGTTCGTGAGTCACGCGCGGTTGAGATTGCGAGATAGTTAATGTCTTTCTTAGATCCGCAAGAACAGTTAGAGCTTATCAAGCACGGAACAGTTGATTTTATTTCGGAAGCCGACTTTTTAAAAAAACTTAAAAAGTCGAAAGAAACAAATAAACCGCTTCGTATTAAGTTGGGCGCAGATCCAAACCGTCCAGATATTCATTTAGGTCACACGGTGGTGATCAACAAGCTTAAGATCCTTCAAGATCTTGGCCATCATATTCAGTTTTTAATTGGGGATTTCACGGCGTTAATCGGAGATCCAACAGGTAAAAACACAACACGTCCTATTTTATCTCGTGAAGAGATCGAAGAAAATGGTAAGTCGTACGCGACGCAAATTTTTAAAATCTTAGATCCAGATAAAACTGAAATCGTTTACAACTCAGCTTGGTTATTAAAATTAACTTCGATTGATTTTATTAAACTAGCGGCTCAGTGTACGGTAGCGCAAATGATCGAACGTGATGATTTCACGAAACGTTATAAAGCCGGAACACCGATTTCATTGCACGAATTTATGTATCCACTTTGCCAAGGTTACGACTCTGTGGCTATGAAAACAGATTTAGAGCTTGGTGGTACAGATCAAAAATTTAACTTATTAATGGGTCGTACTTTACAAGGTTCTTACAATCAAGAACCCCAATGTATTTTAACGATGCCTATTTTAGAAGGTTTAGACGGCGTTAACAAAATGTCTAAGTCTTTAGATAACTATATCGGTGTAGATGAGTCGCCGAAGGACATGTTCGGTAAAACGATGCGTGTGTCTGATGAGTTGATGTTTAGATACTACGAACTTTTAACTGATTTACGCCCGAGTGAAGTAGCGCAGTTAAAAGCTGATGTTGAATCTAAGAAAAAACATCCACGCGAAGTGAAAGTAAACCTGGCTAAATTTTTAGTGGCGCGTTTTCACTCACAAGCCGCAGCGCAAGCTGCTGAAGATGAATTTAACAGAATTTTCGTTGATAAAGGTCTACCTGATCAAATCGATGATTTTAAAATTAAAACACAAAGTATTGGTTTAGTTCAGTTAATGACTTTAACTGGAATGACAGCTTCTAACGGCGAAGCCACTCGTTTAGTTGCCGGTGGTGGTGTTAGTATCGACCAAGAAAAAGTGTCAGACTCTAAACTTAAACTAGATCTTAAAGTCGGAGAATCATTCGTTCTTCGCGCGGGTAAGAAAAAGTTTATTAAGATCGTGGTGGAATAGATGCGTATCAAGTTTTTACCTTCGGGCGTTGAAATTCCAGTAGATCCTTCAAAAAGTTTATTACAGTTAGCGACTGAAAACGGCGTTAAGATTAAATCAATTTGCGGTGGCGTGGCTTCATGTTCTGAATGCCGCGTAAAAATCGTTGAAGGTACGCACTGTGTGCCAGAACCGTCTAAAGCTGAATTAAATTTAATCGGTACATCATACTTTTTAGATGGCCGCCGTTTAGCTTGCCAGGTTCGTTGTTTTGGTTCGATCACTGTAGATTTGACAGAACAGTTAAATAAAGCTGACACACAAAAGAAAATTAAAGGTATGAAAATCAAAGATCAAAAAGAGATTCATGCTAAGCAAGATACAATGATTCTGACGGAATCAAAGGATCAAAAAAAGTAGGAAGTAATTATGACGATTTCAGTTTTTGAAGCAACAATTCCACAATTTGTTCTTTCACTTAAAGCTTTAGGTCATATTTTACAAAAAGCTGAAAAACATGCTGAAGCTAAGAAGATTAAACCTTCGGTGATCTTACAATCACGTTTAGCTTTAGATATGTTTCCGTTCTATCGCCAAGTGCAAATCGCAACCGACAATGCTAAAGGTTGTGCGGCTCGCTTAACGGGTGTGACAGCTCCGACGTTTGAAGATAACGAACAAAATTTTCAAGAGTTGCAAGAGCGTATTCAAAAAACGATTTCTTACTTAGAAACAATTAAGCCTGAAAACTTTCAAGGTTTTGAAGCCAAAAAAGCTGAATTCCCTTGGTACCCAGGTAAATACCTTCAAGGTAAAGATTATTTAATTCAGCATGCACTTCCGAATTATTACTTTCATGTGACTACGGCTTACGCGATCTTACGTTCGCATGGTGTAGAGCTAGGTAAAGGTGATTATTTAGGAAACCAAAACTGGCATAACGTTTAGTTAGCCGTAGGCTTTATCGATGGTGAAATTTTTGATTTTGCCGTTGATTGCCTCGTAGGTGAGTTGGATCGGGTTACAGCAGACTTCGCAGTCTTCAACATAGGTTTGTGCCCCCTCTTCAGAAACATCCAATAACATCGAGATTTTTTCCAGACAGTACGGACATTTAAAAAACTTCTCTACCTCTTCCATAAGTCTCATTATAAGTCGACTGACCACCTAACGGGAAGTGACATTCGACGTCGTCCTATCATGAGCTAAACAATATTTTGGCGTTATAAGCAATTTATAGGGTTTAGAGTGGGTCGATGGATTGCTCTAATGAATGATCCTATGGGTAAATTAGCATTATTATCAGTTGTTTACAGTTTCGTAGCCTTAATCGGTTTCACTCAACAAGCGCAGGCACAAGCGATGTGTGTGGATCTATTTCCACAAGATCCAGCCGCAGGTATTTTTGCTAAAATGTCTGAGATCGAGCGCAGTGAATACACCGCTGAATTTAAAAAGTTTGACCAAAAAATTCGTAATTTAGAAAAACGTATTCGTAAATACAGCGAACTAACAGGTTCTGAAACAAACCGTTCAATGGTTGAAGCTGAAAACTATGCCGGTAAAATCAAAGACCAAGTTCGTTTAGGTTTAACAGCGAAAGTTTTAGAAAAAGTTGGACCATTATTTAAACGCTACGAAGTTGATATTCGTCTGGCTGAAAAACTAAGAAACGAAATCGCTTATTTACGCCAGTACGAAGCTCGCGAAGCTTCACCAGAAAAAAAAGAAGAAATTCAGAAAATGATCAGAGGCAAACAGGCCGAGAAAAATGTTTTAGATAAACATATTGGTCAAAACTACTACCGTTATATTTCTTTAAAAGAAGCTTTAAACCAAATGTCGAATTCAAAACTTCAAGTGGTGTCTGAGCGCGCGCAAACCGTGTTAGCAGAGCTTGAAGCACTAGCTACAAACCATGCTTTATCGTACAACATGCAATTTAAAAAATTCTCTGTCGAAGAAGTAAAGCGCTATGTACAGTCAAATATCAGAACACAGCATGCGTTACTTAAAAAAGCTGCGGTGGATGAGTTTTTCTTAATGTTACGTTTAATGACGTTCAGTGGACCGATCGTAAACGGCTTAAAATCGGTGTTATATAAAATCCCGGAAAAAATCGTGATGGGTCCATTTATGGTTCCGGCCCGTAAAGTTATTTCTGAGGCGTTTCAAGTGGGTTATACGAAACACTTACGCAGCACTTATTTAGAAGATATTGAAATGATTATCGAAGCGAAATCGCCAGTAGAACAATATGAATTGTTACGCTCGCTGAATGTAAAATCAGAAAGACCTAATGAGCTTATCGAATTATTCTCACGCGTAGTTGAAAATACAGAAGAGTGGGAAGCGATTAAATCAGTATCTGCAACTAAAGCCACAGAAAATGAGCGCTACAAGCTATTTCATGAACAGATCATGGAAGCCGATAAAGCGGCTTTAACAAAAGAGGCATTTCCATTGTATTACCAAGAATCAGGCGCTAACTCTTTCGGTAAAATTATCTTAGGCAGTTATGTGGCTGGGTACATGGGTAATAAATATTTAGAAGCTCATCCAGATGTGGTTCATTCTTTCTTTGATGGCTTAAACCAATTCACAATGGCGATTCAAAGTTTATTTTAATTTCAAACTAAAAAACAAAAATAAAAAGGGAGCTTGTTAAGCTCCCTTTTTATTTATTCGCTAGCATCGGATTCATTGCGGAACTCTGGAGGAGGACCACCGGGTCTGCCACCTTTCGGAGGTTTTATGCCTTTGCCTTCAAGGCATGTTTTCATAGCCTCGTGTTGTTCTTTCGTTGGACGCTCGCCAGATTCACGCTCTGGCATTCCAACTTCTTCCGCGCAAGCTTCAAATGCGGCTTTTGTTTCTTCGTCCATATGTGGACCTTTGTGATCGCGTGCATAAGCAAGAGATAACATTAAGCATGAAGCTAATAGTGTTTGTGTGATGAATGATTTCATCTAAAACTCCTTTGGTTGTTGTAGGTCCAGAATAAAGCCTGATTGTTGAAGGAATATGGAGAAAACAAAAACTTAGGTCCAGAAAATCAGGACCATTTTGAGACGAAATTCAAATCTTTTTAGAATTCACAATTCTTCCACATTGTTTTCGTAATCTGTAGGCGTCTATTAACGATGGGAAAGTTTATGAATAAATGGATCACTTCAATCATGCTGATGTTTCCTTTAACAAGCGTGGCGCAATATGGATATAGCGCCTATGGTTACGCCAATGCAGGCCTTCAAGGTTCTGGTTATTGGGGTGGTCAACAAAACTGCGGTTATCAAGTCAGTCAAAATACCGGTGGCAAATCGCAGGGCCAACAAAAAGAAAAAACAGACAGCCGCTTAACAGAGCTGAAAAAAGAAAAATCTGCTAAAGAGCTTGATAAAAAGCGTGCTGAAAAAGAAATGGAATTAGCTGCCAAAAAACTTGAAAGAGTTTTTGATTCAGAAATTTTAGATTTTTTATTAGAAGTGCATATCGAAAAAGGTAATACGTGTGCAGATTATAAAACTTTTCCGGGTAATCGTTGCGGCCAACAACAAGTTTCACAAACAGGATCGACAGCGGTGGGTGAAGGCACAGTGAGTGAAGATGGAAGCCAAGTGATTACGCCAGCCACTCAAGTTGTATCGACAGTTGATTGTGAAGGTAAAGAAGAAGTTCCTGAAAAATTACAAGCTAAATGGACAAGACAAGGTGGCGGGTATTGTAATGCTAACACGCGTAGCTCAGGTGGTTCCGTATCAGCAGCGATTTGTAGTGATGCTTCACTTAGAAATAGTGATCGTAAAAGCACGGCCCAATCTTCAGATTGCAGTAAGCAATTAGCTAATTATAGAAAATTTCGTATTAAGCGTGACGAAGCTCAGGCAAAAATTGAGCATATTGAAGACGAAATCGAAGATCGCCAGTACGCGATTGCCGATGAAAAAGAGCGCGCGTCTTTAGATGGTCAAAGCCGTATGGCAAAAACAGAAGCCGACTGCGAAGAGTGCGGCATGATGGACCGTGATGGCGGTGGTGGCGAGAAAAAATCAAATCGTGACTGGGTAAGCACTTTAGGAAACATCGGTATCGGTCTTGGTTTAGCTTATGTAGGTAAACAATATGATGATCGTAACGCTGAATATTCGGCGCAATTAGGTTACCCGCCACAAACAGGTTATCCAACAGCGGTATCGTTAGGTTTACCTTATATTCTTAACGGCGTGTACGGTTCAGTGAATGGATCAAACGGCCAAGGTTCAATGGGCTGTGGAAATTCAATGTCGATGATGAATGGCATGGGTAATAACATGTACGGCATGGGTAACATGAATGGCATGGGTAACATGAATGGCATGGGGCAAATGAGTGGTGCATTCGGTTATCCACAAAGTATGTACGGCCAAAATCCTTATGGTGGTGGCATGTACACGATGGGTTACAACCCTTACATGAACGGCTACGGAAACCAAAATCTTTACGGAAGTAATGGTTATGGAATGATGGCGAACGGTATGATGAATGGCTATGGCACTATGATGAACGGTTACGGCACGATGACAGGTGGAATGGCCAACTATGGAACTATGACAGGCTACGGGAATATGTCGAACTACGGCTTAGGTACGATGAGCAACAACTACCAAAGTCAAATGTTAGCGCTCCAGTACCAACAGCATATGTCGCAGTATCAAATGCAATATTATCAACAGCAATATCAAGCGCAAATGCAACAGTATCAACAACAGCAGCAGGTAACCCAACAATCACAGCAGTTGCAGCAAGAAATTTATAACTTACAGATGCGTTTGCAAAATCTGTATACGGGCAGTTACTATAATAATGGAACGTCAACAAGTGGTTTGACGGCAACCGGTGGCTATTACGGAACAACATACGGCACAACTTACGGAACCACAACAGCGCCAACGTGGATTCCAGGTTCGACAAGCACGATTTATTCTACAACGCCAACTTATTACAATACCACGACAACAACAGTTAACGGGCGCTAATTAGGTTTTTATGTTTGTACAAATTGTTGAAGACGATCCCATTTTAGCTAGAGCCTTACAAGTGAATCTAGAACTTGAAGGCCACCGTGTTGTTCTTAACAACACGCTAGAATCTGCAAAAAAACAATTGCAGGACTCGTCGTTGGATTTTGTGATTTTAGATTTAGGTTTACCTGACGGATCAGGTTTTAGTTATTTAGAAAAAGTTAAAAACGAGTTTTCACATATTCCGGTCATTATCTTGTCAGCTCAGTCTGATGAAGATTCAGTGGTTAAAGGCTTAACAATGGGAGCCAATGACTTCGTTAAAAAACCTTATAGCTACAAAGAGTTAGCAGCACGTATGCAAGTGGTTTTAAAAAAGCCAGCGGCAAAAACAAATGTGGTTGAATTTGGTGGAGTCAAAGTTTTCGAACAAGACCGTTTGGTTAAATACAATGATGTCGTGATCGATTTTAACCGCCGTGAATTTGATATTTTCTTTTATATGATGAAAAACGCTGAGCGCATCATTTCACGTGATTCGTTGTTACAGTTTTTAGATAAAGAGTCAGAAATTTTTGACCGCACGATTGATTCTCATATCAGTCACTTACGTAAAAATTTAAAAAAACACGCCGTTGATAGTATTAAGATTTCATCAGTCTATGGTTTAGGCTACAGATTGGAAAAAAATGATTAAACATAAGGTCTTTCGCGAATATTTTCTTTTAGCTTCGGTGATTTTGATCTTAACGATATTTTTAGGATTTTTTATTTCTCGCTTTGTGGCTGAAAGTTTTAAGCCAGAGCGCCAGCAGGCACAGCGAGAAATGATGCCTCCGTTATTTTTAGGTAAGACCATAGATCATCTAAATTATCCGACAAAGTTAGAAGCGATTCGTGCGATGGAATCCTTTCATGATAAAAATATGGGGCCAAAACCAAGTTTGATCTTAATTAACGATCAACGTGAAATTTTATTTGGTGAAGCTGAAATTTCAAAAGCTGATCTTCCCTCAGTAGAAATCTTAGCTTCGTTAGTGAATGATTATGATTTTAAATTCTACGGCGAAAAAATCGAACACCGTCCGCCACCTCCAGGCTTAGATGGTCCCGGAGGCCCAGGGCCAGGCCCTGGTTTTGGTGGCCCCCCAGGTCCACCTCCAGGCGGCGGGCCGGGTGGTCCCGGAGGCCCTGGTGGTCCGATGATGCCGAAGCAAAAATCGGTGATCAAACTTAAAGACGTGGCAAATGATTCGCGCAAATATTATTTAATTATTTTACCACCAACACCAAAAATGTTCGAACCGCCAAAAGGCATGGCACGTGTGATGCCGATTCTTGGTATTGGTTCTTTAGTTTTATCGTTATTGATCGGTGTGGGATTAACTTTATTTGTGATTTACTTATCAGTGCGAAAAAAAGTTCACGATGCTGATTTTGTGATTTCAGAATTACATAAAGGAAATTTAAAAGCGCGTTTTGCTATCGATAGAAACGATGAGTTCGGTCAAGCGATGCTTCGCTTTAACCAAATGGCCGATGAAATCGAACATTTAGTCAGTCATTTAAAAAGTGTTGAGGTGTCTCGTCGTAAGTTACTTCAGGAGTTGGCGCACGATTTAAGAACGCCGATCGCGTCACTTAAAACTTTACTTGAAACCCTTGAAATGAGCAGTGCTAAGTTAGATGAAAAAACAAAGTCTGAACTTTTATCGCTTTCAAATAAAGAAATTAATTATTTCGCACGCCTTGTAGAAGACTTATTAGTGTTATCACAAGTCGATGAGCCGAAGTATAGTTCAGCCACAAACGGTGTTCCGGTAGCACAGCTTCTGCAAGAAGAAATCTACGATATAGAACTTAAAAACCCTTTAAAAAAGATCAACTTTAAATCTGACTTTGCAGAAGGTGAGCCCCTGATTCAAGGTGATGCAAAACTTTTAAAGCGTATGTTACGAAATGCTTTAGAAAACTCAGTTTCATTTGCCCGAAGTGAACTTTGGGTTTCTATCAATGATTTAGGTAACAGTAGTTACAGTATTACTGTGGCAGATAATGGCCAAGGGTTTAGACCAGATGATTTATCTCATTTTGGAGAACGCCGAATCACACGCCAAATTATTGATGGTGGTGGGCAAGGCCGGGTATCGGTGGGGCTTGGTTCAGTGATTATGAAAAAGATCTGCGAAGTTCACGGTGGTGAATTAAGAGCTGATAACCGAATCGATGAAGCCGGTGTGATCAAAGGGGCCATTATTTCTTTTAGATTTCCAGGTGCAAACTTAAAATCTTAGTATTGAGTCATGCAATAAAAAAAGGAGAGTAGTTAACTCTCCTTTTTTATTTTTAATATGTAATTAAAAATTAATCGCGGGCGCGTCTTTCAGAACGGCCACCTGATCTTGCGCCATCACGGCCACCACGGAATCCACCGCGTGATCCGCCACCAGCAGAACGGCCTTCACCACCGCGTCCACCACGGAAGCCACGACCTTCGCCGCCACCACGTGATTCACCACGGTCAGAACGTTCACCGCGTGCTTCGCCGCGATCGCCACCGAAGCTACGCTCCGGACGATCACCGCGCTCAGAGCGATCACTTCTATCACCACGTGCTTCGCCACGATCATCACGACCACGGAAACCCCAAGAACGGCCTTCAGAACGGTCGCCACCACCATCACGGTCACGACGTGAGAATCCGCCACCACCGCCACGGCCACCGCGGAAACCGCGATCGCCACCAAAACCACGACGTTCGCCACGGCCTTCGCCGCCACGATCATCAAATTGGCCTTCAGAACGACGGCCAGTGCCTTCGCCACGCTCACGTAATTCTAATGAACGAGGTTGTTTCATACGAAGATCTTCGCCTTGACCAATGTAGTTTAAAGCTTTTGCTAACCAAGTTTTAGTCTCAGTAGATAAATCAGACATACCTTCTAATTGATCAATTGCTTTTTCAAATTTAGCAGAATCTTTTTCGTGCATTTTGATAGCTGCGATTTGTTTTAACCAATTCATTTTCATGTTGATTTGAACATCTTCAACTAAAGGAATTTGTAAACCTTTGAATTTGAAATTTAAAGCGCGCTCAAAACGCACTAACTTGCCAGATTCTTTAGGTTTAACCATTGTCCAAACTGTACCGGCTTTACCAGCACGGCCTGTACGACCAATACGGTGAGTGTAAGTTTCAGTGTCCCAAGGGATTTCGAAATTCACAACGTGAGTTAAATCCTGGATATCTAAACCGCGGGCTGCTACGTCAGTTGCAACAAGAATTTTTGTAGCTTTTCTTTTCATACGCTCGATCGTACGAGTACGGTCAGCCTGAACCTTATCACCATGTAATGAATCAACGTCTAAGCCTAAATTGCGTAAACGTAATTCTAATTCAGCAACTTGTTTTTTAGTCGTTGCGAAGATGATGCCGTAGAATTCCGGAGTGTTTTTGATTAATAAAGATAAAGCATCTTCTTTATCTTCTTCAAAAATCACGCAAGCAAATGATTCAACATTTGTTTTTTCAGTGTGCGTATTTAAAGTTACTTCTTCAGCGTCCTTTAAATACTTGTTAGATAATGATTTGATTTGTTTCGACATTGTTGCCGAGAATAACCAAGTACGTAATTCAGTTTTAGCAGAAGCTTTCCAGATAGTTTCTAAAGCTTCTTCGAAACCGAAAGATAACATTTCATCAGCTTCGTCTAACACTAGGTATTTAACGTCAGCTAATTCAACAATATTTTGCTCCATTAAATCCACTAAGCGGCCCGGAGTAGAAACCAAAATCTCTGGATTTGCTCTGATGGATTTAATTTGGCGATCGTACGATTCACCACCAACAACTGTTGTAACTTTTAATTTTTTGAATTCACCAAAGCTACGTAAATTACCAGCAACTTGCTGAGCTAATTCGCGAGTCGGGCAAAGAACTAACGCTTGTAAGCCGGCACCAGCTTCTAAACGCTCAACGATCGGAAGACCGAATGCAGCCGTTTTACCAGTACCAGTTTTAGCTAATGCTACGATGTCTGTTTCGTTTTCTAACAAAAGCGGAATACAGGCTTTTTGAACCGGTGTTGCTTTCGTAAATTTAAGTTTTTCTAGAGCTTTTTGAACTTCAGCAGATAAGGCAAATTCCAAGAAATCATTTTGTTCGATTTCGTTACCTTCGTTGCTGTCTTGTTCAATAAGTGGCTCGATATTTTTCTTTGATGCGTCTACATCTGTAGGCGCGATCACGTTTTCTGTGTCGTTCACAATTTTCCTTCTTGCGTGCCGAGGGCACGACGTCTTGCATTTGCTTTCGCAATATCTGCTGTTTATTGAGGGCACACAGTCGCACCAAATTGCTTATTAGTAAAGCAATGCGTAGCTCAAAACGATTTTAAGCCGCTTTGGTGTAATAGTTATACAGTTCCTGCATCCGGCAGGATTTTAAATGTATGTGGACGTCGTAGAAGAGGAAACCTTTAGATTAGGGAATCGTTATACGTTGAAGCTTGAACCGCAACCACAATTCTTCGTGGCGTTCGGGTTATTGAATACAAAGCCTTTTCCGTTTAGTCCGCCAGAAAAATCCAGCGTCATCCCAATTAAATACAGAAGACTTTGGCCATCAACAATGAGTTTTTGTCCGTTTGATTCAAAGACTTGGTCGCCCTCTTTGGCCTCAGTACCGAAATCCATTTTATACGATAAACCAGAGCAACCGCCTTTTTTTACTTCGACTCGTAAGGCGGCAGATTCAGGTTTGCCTTCCTCTTTTTTGAGGGCGGCTAATTTGGATGCTGCGGATTCTGAAATTTGAATCATGGGTCCACTATACCCCAAGATAGAGGCTTTGGCTAGGACCCATATAGACTTTAAATAGATTATATCGAATTAGAAGTGTTTAATAGCTTCGCCCCAAACATGGATTTGAACTGAGTCTTGTTTGAAGTTCAGCATGAAATCGCCCGAATCTGAACCTTCAAATGCTGGCCAGTACACAATTTCGATTTGGCAGCGTTGACCCGGAGCCAATGTACCAGTGCAGCTAGTGCGACCTCTGAAATCAAAACTTCCGAATGCATTAAAGCTTACATAATCAAGATTTTCGTCACCAGTGTTTGAGATCGTCCAACGAACAGGATTGTAAGAGTTTACAAATACACGGCCAAACCAGTGCGAGGTGTAATCTTGTGCAGAAACAGATTCTACTTCAGGAGTTACTTCGATCTGAACTGCAGCATGAACTGCTTGAGTTAAGCAAAGAGTAGCTGCAATAGCTAAAATAAATTTTGTCATATGAAATCCCTTTCACAAGTGGTGTTCGGCTAAGCCGATATATATTTACTAAATTGCATCAACTTTTTTTACCTTTGTCCAACAAAGATATTGTGCTTCAATATTTTTATGGCCAAATCACTCCCGTTTTTTCAACCGTATTTCACTGCGAACCGTAAGTCTCCGTATTTTAAAGCGAAATCTTACGAGGCTGTGATCAAAGATCAGCAAAATCGCATCTATTTTGAAAAACACGGTGTGGCAGCTCCCGAACATTGGTCACAAACAGCGGTGGATATCGCTGCCAGTAAGTATTTTCGTAAATCTGAAAAGGGCGAAAACTCCATATTTGCCCTTGTAAACCGAATCGCTGCGGGGCTAAAAACCGCAAGCCAAAACGCCAAACTTTTTAAAAGCTCAAAAGAATTAGAATCATTTATTTCTGAAATTAAGTTTCATCTTTTAAACCAATCAGCCGCCTTTAACTCTCCAGTGTGGTTTAACTGTGGTCTTTATGAGGCTTATAAAGTTTCATCGAAAAGCCATCACTTTGCCTGGGATTATAAATCTAAAAAAATCGCTGAAATCACAGATGCTTTTAAGCGCCCACAGTGTTCGGCCTGTTTTATTCAATCGGTCGATGACTCTTTAGAATCTATTTTCGACTTAGTAAAAACTGAAGCCAAACTTTTTAAATACGGTTCTGGTTCAGGTACAAATTTTTCGACTTTAAGAAGTAAATACGAAAATTTAAATTCTGGTGGCACAAGCTCAGGTTTGATTTCATTCTTAGAGATCTTAGATAAATCAGCAGGAGCGATTAAGTCAGGCGGCACAACCCGCAGAGCCGCTAAAATGGTTTGTGTCGATATGGATCATCCTGAAATTTCTGAATTCATTTCATGGAAAATGAAAGAAGAAAAAAAGGCCCATGCTTTAATTGCCCAAGGTTATTCGGCGGAACTTGACGGGGAGTCGTATCACACAGTTTCTGGCCAAAATGCGAATAACTCAGTTCGTATTTCTAATAAATTCATGCACGCTTTAGAAAAGAATGCCCAGTGGTCATTGCGGTCACGCGTGAATGGCAAACCCGTTTCTGAAGTAAGTTCTGATCAGTTATGGCAGCAGCTTTGTAAAGCCGCTTGGAACTGCGCCGATCCTGGAGTGCAGTTTAGCGATACGATTAATAAATTTCATACATGTAAAGAAACAGCACCAATCAACGCGAGTAATCCATGTTCAGAATATATGTTCTTGGATGATTCGGCTTGTAATTTAGCTTCACTTAACCTGGTTAAATTTTTCGATCAATCAAAAGCTAATGATGAAAAATTTAAAATTCATGAATTTCTAATTACCGTAAAAACGTTTATCTTAGCGCAAGAATTTTTAGTTGATTACGCGAGTTACCCAACTGAAAAAATCGCTAAGAACTCACATGATTACCGTCCGTTAGGTTTAGGTTATGCCAACCTTGGAAGTTTAATCATGCAAATGGGTTTAGGTTATGACAGTGATCACGCTAGAGCTTTTGCCGGTGCAGTGACGGCGATGATGACAGGTATGGCTTATTACACGAGTAGCGAGCTTGCGGCGAAATTAAAGCCATTTCCAGGTTTTAAGAAAAATAAAAAATCGATGATGGGTGTGATGAAGCTTCACCAAAAAGCTTTAAAAGATATCCAGTGGGATTTGCTTCCTTCATCGTATAAAGAAATCTGTCATGAGCTTTGGGCCGACGTGATTGAGATGGGTGAAAAGCACGGCTTTAGAAATGCCCAAGTTACAGTGATTGCCCCAACGGGTACAATCGGACTTGTGATGGATTGTGATACCACAGGTATTGAGCCTGATTTTTCATTGATCAAACATAAAAAACTATCTGGTGGCGGGCAGCTTAAAATCGTTAACCAATCTGTGAAAATCGCTTTGGATAATTTAGGCTATTCTGAAGTTGACCGTGATAAAATATTATTTCAAATCGAAAGCGGCGAAGACTTTATCGCTAGCAATATTTTAAAACCTGAACATAAGAAAATATTTTTTACCGCCGCAGGCACAACTCATACGGGTGATGATGTGTTGTCTCCTGATGCGCATATTCTGATGATGGCCGCTGTTCAGCCGTTTATTTCAGGAGCCATTTCAAAAACAGTGAACCTTCCTAACTCGGCTACGGAAAAAGATATTGCCGAAGTTTACCATAAAGCGTGGCGATTGAATTTAAAGGCTGTGGCTATTTACCGCGATGGAAGTAAATTTGTACAACCGTTAAATCGAAATAAATCAGAGTTCCCAGCTTGTACTGAGTGCGGAAGCCCTACGGTGCTTGAATCGGGTTGTTATCGTTGTCTAAATTGCGGAACAACAACGGCCTGTTCAAGCTAATCTTAACAAAAGCTGTTAAGGTATGGTTAAAATGCCCCATTTGTTACTATGAAATTACGTGAACCCTAGGAGCTAGTTCTAGGAAAGCGTTTATAGTTGTGGTATTTCAGTCGGCATGCAAGCCGGACCAACAATTCTAGTTATGGATGATGACATTGATTTACTTGAAGTACTTCAAGAAACACTTGTCACTTTATGTAAAGTTGATCAGGTGATTACTGCAACATCTATGGAGTCTGTTCAACAGCAGAAAGATAAAATCCTAAACTGCGAATTGGCTATTCTTGACGTGAACTTAGGTGCGGAGAGACCTTCAGGCGTTAATGTCGCCGAATGGTTACGTGCTAATGGCTTCAAAGGTAAAATCGTTTTTTTGACAGGCCATGCGGTTTCTGACCCTGAAGTGTTGGCGGCGACACGTATGCCTAACACGAAGGTTGTGGCCAAGCCTATTGGGCTTCCGCAGTTATTAGGTTTTGTTGAAGGAATTCACGCTTAATGATCAAACGAGTTTCTGAATCTCATATGGAAGCTTATCGCACAATGGTCTTTGCAACCATTGCTTCATTTTTTGTTCAGACAATTTTTGTTTTTATCGACGGGGCCGCGATTGGCGAAATCATGATTTTACTCAATGCTACTCATGCAGCCCTAGCTGTAGCTATCGGAGTTTGGTTGTATGCAAATCGTCGTAATATTCCATCGACAAAATCTTTAGAAATTGGATTTTTTATTTTATCGGCTCCATTTATTATTACGACGTGGATGGGCGAGTCGTTAGGTTTACAACTGGGGCAGTTGCGCCAGCCGTTAGTTCCATTTCAGTTTTTATGTATTTACATTGCGGTGTTATCACCGGGTCGGGTGTGGATTGCCGCTTGTGAAATTTTTGTTTCATTAGTTTTTGCCGTCGCGTTTTGGTTTTTTCTAAAAGACCAATTTCCGTTAACGGGTGTAACAGGGGAGCCTTGGGCCACATTAACTTACGGCCTTATTTCACTCATGATGTTAGGGGCGCGTGCTTACCGTAAGCGCCTTATTCAAAACTTAGAGAAAAGCCGTGCTGAAGCTGAAGCTTTTGAGCGTGCAGCCAGATTATTCTTAGCGGTGCGTGACCGCGCGAATTCGCCGTTACAAGTTATTAATTTATGCGCGACTCTTATTGAATCGCGTAACCCTGAAGAAATAGAAACAGTTGAACGTTTGCGTCGTTCACTGTTAAAGCTTCAGGGCCTAACCGAAATCTTAGCCGAGACTGACGTGTGGCGCGAAACCTACGAAGCCGGCGGCGATATTTCCAAAGAAATCGATAAAACATTTTCAAAGCTGGTTTAGTTCTTGCTCGAATTTCTTCTATGAAATTCATCCGTAAACTTTTAATTATTGTTTTGATTCTGGGGGCTATTCGGTTACTTATTCCTGTTGCAGCATTGACAGGAATTAACTACGCCCTACGCCATAAAAACGAAGACTATACCGGGCATTTAAAAGATCTAGATTTGGCGATTCTGCGCGGGCAGATTACTCTTAAAAATCTGCATATCGAAAAGAAAAATAAACCTCAGGCTTTGCAGATTGATGTAGCAAATACAAAAGTAAATTACTCGTGGCAAAAGCTTTGGAATAAAAACGCTGTCGCTATAATTGCTATTGATGGTGCGAATATAGTGATGACTGAAATTCCTAAAGTGAAGCCCCCTAAGCCTGACGAGATGAGTTTTACTAAGATTAGAAAACTTCTAGCCGATTCAAAATGGTCTTCAGAGATTTCTCAATTTTCTGTGCGCAATGCGAACGTTAAATTTGTCGTGCCAGAAGCGAAAGTGCCTTTATCGGTAAATCGCATTGCCATCGATATTTCTAATGTACATTTATCTCCAGCGAAGAATTGGCAGTTAGCTCGTGTTAAGATTGAATCGTACTTACAAGGCCAGGGCCGCATGTTGTTAACGGGACAAACCCAGCCTTTAGCTGACCCCGTATTGGCCGACATGAATTTTTCAATTGTTGATTTTGATTTAAAAACTTTAAATGGCTTACTTTTGAAAATTCTTCCGATGGATTTAACACGCGGAAAATTTTCGACTTATATCGAAGCAGCCAGTGAAAAAGGTCACAGCAATGGCTATGCAAAACTATTTTTTGATGACATTGACGTAGTCTCAAATCCACAAAAGTTAAAATCGGGCAGGCATTTCGTTATCGAAGCTGCCGCAGCTGTCGGAAACTGGATTTTAAAAAATGATAAAGAAAAGACAGTAGCTCTTAATTTACCTTTTAAAATTAAGCACGATAACGTGGTTCTAAATACTTCGGATGCTTTCTGGTCTGCGCTAGAAAATAAACGTGATGAGCTTGATCGTAAGTTTGATAACACCATCAGTTTTGCGCAAAATCGCAGTGAAAAACTACTAGAGTAAGAAAGTTTGCCCATTGTGCCTCACTAATTTAGGTTACGGGGAATAATTCCCGGAAGGTTTGGGCCTTTTCTAATCTGGAAGTCATGGCGTATGGCGCTTTAATTGCTTAACGAAACACGAACGCAACTTAAATTCCAGATAAGAAGGACAACATGCCTCAAACGCAGACAAGCAAAAGCCAGGTCACACGTAAAAGTCACATGAATAAAGACGACATGTCGAAAGCTACGCCAACCAGCCGCCCTCGCGATGATATTAGAACGGCCTATGGTGGGGATGAAAACCGCGGTCCAGCAAGAAATCATAAGTCCAAATCCGCTAAGGGCGGGCGAGTTAAGGGACGCAGACTTCCTGCGGATTCTGATAAAACGCCGATTCGTTAGATGCGGTCGGCCAGACCCACATTGGAACCTTCGAAAAATAAAACCAAATATAATCAAGTCCGAAATGGAACTGATGGGATAAAAACTTCCTTGTTCAAAATTTGACGACGAAAAAAATAGACGGACAGAGTGAGATTGTTTAGAAAAAGTCTGTCAATTTTATTTTATTTACCTAATTTTAGGAGTCGCGCCAAAGGCGCGCAGAAAGATAACTTATGAAATACTTATTAATGGTCATCGCAGTTATGGCTTTAGCTCAAACAGCAAAAGCACAATCTTGGCAGTACATGCCAGAGAACATGGCGCTGGTTAAAGAAAGTTTAAATAAGGATCTTTATACATCTAATAACATGAGCGTGAATTTTTCATTATCTAAAAACCGCGAAGTGGCTCACTTGCTAATTTTTAGTAATCTTTGCCCTAAAATCGAAGGCGGTATTTCTTGTTTAGCAATGCCTACGACAATTTTAAATGCGACATACACTCTTAAGCATGTTGAAACTGATGCTTGCGGCATTCAAACTTTTGTTTCTAATAACGTTGAAGTTGGTAGCCGTTTTATGAAAAACCAACGTCGTTTCGCTCAAGTACGTATTAAAGATTTTTCTAAATCAGTTTGCGAAATGATTTATACAGCTGATGTTCAAGTGGATTTAAAAGACACAACTTTAGATTCTGAATTAGATAAAGTTGAAATTCACTATTCTACATTAACATTTAATTATTTTAAAGAAAGTGGCCCTGTAACTCAGTAGTTGTTGTCTGACTTACAGTCTCTCTTAAAACTAAAAGAGGCGATCGAAAGATCGCCTCTTTTTTTTTGGATTAATCCAGCGAAGCCCGAAGGCTTCGCATCTTCGGCGTCCGCCGACCTAAGCTAACGTATTAGCTAAAAGCATTTCGCGGTATTTTGGAAGTGGCCAGAATTCATCGGCAACGATGTTTTCAGCTTGGTCACAAGCCGCACGTAACTTAAAGCTTTGTGGCTGTAATTGATCTACGATATCACGCATACGTTTTTCTTCGTCGTGTGATTTTTTCGATTTATCAATCATACCTTTGAATTTTTCTAATTCCATAAGCACATTGCCTAAGACAGTGTCTAACGTATTTAAACGTGTCTCATGAAGTTTCGCTGTAGCTTTTGAAGGAATCGCTGCGTGAGCTGCTGCTAACGCTGCAAATTGTTTTTCAATCGCCGGTACAACATAAGTTTCAGCTAATTCGATTAAAGCTAAATGCTCGATATCTAAAGTTTTCACATAACGTTCAACCGCGATGTGGTAACGAGAACCGATCTCTTCTTGAGTTAATACATTTGTATCAACTAAGAACTGTGTTTTCTTTTTGTCTTTAAACATCTCTAAAGCGGCTGGAGTTGTGTTTAAAATCGGAAGACCACGTTTTTTAGCTTCAGCTTTCCATTCGTCAGAGTAACCGTTGCCGCTGAAACGAATATGTTTAGTTTCTTTCACCACTTGGCGAACTAGTTCCATAACAGCTTCATCGCGTTTTTTCTTTTTAAGAAGGTCTTTTAATCTTGCAGAGCACTCTTTGAAAGAAGCAGCTACCGCAGCATTTAAGATCGACATTGGAACAGCTACGTTTTGAGTTGAACCGACGGCGCGGAATTCGAATTTGTTTCCAGTGAAAGCAAATGGCGAAGTGCGGTTGCGGTCAGTGTAGTCTTTAGAAACATTAGGAATTTTGTTAACGCCTAAATCAATAATAGACTGTTCAGTGGCTTTTAAAGTTTTGCCGGCATCAATCGTATTTAAGATGTCTTCTAATAAACTTCCTAAGAACGCTGAAATGATCGCTGGAGGAGCTTCATTTGCTCCTAAACGGTGATCATTACCAGGAGAAGCAATCGCTGCGCGTAATACGGCTGCATTGTCATGAACGGCTTTTAATGTCACAGCTAAACAAGCTAAGAAACGTAAGTTTTGGTGAGGTGTATTTCCTGGTTCAAGTAAGTTTTCACCTTTGTCGTTCGCCATTGACCAGTTGTTGTGTTTGCCTGATCCATTAACGCCGGCGAATGGTTTTTCGTGCAATAAGCACACTAAACCGTGTTTTAAAGCTGTACGCTTTAAAACTTCCATTGTTAATAAGTTGTGATCTGAAGCGATATTCATATCTTCAAAGATCGGTGCTAATTCGAATTGGCTTGGAGCCACTTCGTTATGGCGAGTTTTAATAGGTACACCTAATTTATATAATTCAAATTCAACTTCTTGCATGAACTGAGTAATGCGAGAAGGAATAGCTCCGAAGTAGTGATCTTCTAATTGTTGGCCACGAGCTGCCGGGGAACCAACTAATGTTCTACCAGTCATGATTAAGTCTGGGCGTAAGGCTACGAAGTTTTTATCAACTAAGAAGTACTCTTGTTCAGCGCCTAAAGTTGTAGAGATTTTTTTTACATCTACATCACCTAATAATTTTAAGAACTCACAACCAGCTGTTGAAATTGCTTCTGTTGAACGTAATAAAGGCGTTTTGTTATCTAATGCTTGGCCATGGTATCCGAAGAATACTGTCGGAATACATAATGTTTTACCGTTACCTTCTTCAATGATAAATAATGGAGAAGATGGATCCCAAGCTGTATAACCACGCGCTTCGAAAGTTGAACGCATGCCGCCTGAAGGAAATGACGATGCATCTGGTTCACCTTGGATTAATTGTCCGCCAGTGAATCTTTCGATGACGCGAAGTTCTGAGTGATTAGAGTGTTGGATTGTGATGAAGGCATCATGTTTTTCAGCTGTTGAACCCGTCATCGGTTGGAACCAGTGACAGTAGTGAGTAACACCTTTAGTGATCGCCCATTCTTTAATAGCAGAGGCCACAGCTTCAGCTGTTTCTTTTGGAAGTTTTTTACCTTGCTCTAAAGTTTTTAATAAATTGCTGTAAGCATCCTTAGGAAGTTTCTCGCGCATCTGTGCAAGACCAAAAGTCATACAACCAAAGTATTCAGAAATCGGAGATTCTTTTCCGAACTGATCTTTGATTTTTGCGATTGAGTTTGTTCTTGTTTCGATAGCGCTTTTGAAAGCATTTAGGCGCGCGTTTGCAGCAGTAGACGCTGCAGACTCATTTTGAGTTTGCATAACAGGGCTCCTTCAGTCTCTAAGAACATCTGCTCTTAGAAAGTTAAAATTGTGAGAGGGAAAGCTTGTAGAATAATAAAACTCTAACAAATCAATCCACGGACATCAGGCTATCGCGGAGTGGGGCATTTCGCAAGAGGGTATGGTCTAAATAGTTTTGGGATTATTCATTGCTTCATAGAGCTTTTTATCTAAAACTAATTATATGAGGTTTAGATGACTAATAACCAATTTAAAAAGGTAACTCGCCTGGAAGTTGACCGGATTTTAACCCATGGAGTATTTCAGAAATGCCAGCTCAGCCTGAATTTTGCCAATTCACAAAAGGTTATTAAGGTAAAACTAGCCACAATTCCAGAAGATAAGTTTAAAAGAATTTATATTCTTCCCCAAGAAGTTGAAGATCTTAAAGATAAGTTATGTGCTTTTAGTTTTAAAATCGGTACACAGATGTATTTCTTTAAAGCGCGAATTAGATTTAACCAGCGCGGTTTTTATGTCGAAGCTCCTAATGATCAGACGTATGTGCTGGCGAGAAGAAAACATATTCGTTTTGAGGCACACCCTAAATTTCCGATATACTGTTCCGTGGTTGTTTCTAACGACGGTAAAGCCAAAGTGTCAGGCCAGCTTTTAAATATTTCAACAGCGGGAGCCAGTCTTCGTTTAGGCGAAGATCAAACGATTTTTAAAAAAGGTAATCCTGTGCACGCGTTAATTAAGCCAGAACAAAGTGCTGGTTTTGCTGTTCAGGGAACTGTTCGTTACGTAAAACAGAAAAACGGAAAACCCGCAGAAGTGGGGCTAGAGTTCGCAGCACTTGATGTTATGCAGACGAATAAAATTAATTCGATCTGCGAAGAGCTATCGTTTTATATTTTTACGCGTTAGTTACGTTTTTTACAAAAGTGATCAGCGCCATTTCAGCAAAGTATTGCTTGCGGCGTTCGATCATTAAAGGTGATTTAAGCGAAGCTTCAAGTTCAACGGTGAAGCTTTGACCGTTAAAGTTACCCATCACCACGGCGCGCTCTAAATTTTCATCCTGCGGGAATAACGCGATAAAGTTTTCTTCATGCGCGAAGAAGTCAGTATCTAACGGCTGCTGTGATTCTTTCCAAACCCAGTTTTTATATTTTTTTAATTCATTTGATAAACGGTGATGTAAAAATCCGCCGCTCACGAAATCGTAAAAACCAAACTCAGCGTTTGAAGTTAATTTAGCAAACGCCTGTGTGATATCAGCAAAGTTTTTTAAAGCTGTGGCTTTTTCTAAAACCTTATCGATTTTTTCAACGATGGCTTTGGCAAAGTTTTCTTGTGATTTGTAATAAGAAAATTTCACTTCAACGTACGGGTGATGAACGCGATAACCGACATCGTATTTTAAATCGGGCCAGCGGCCTTCAAAACAAGGTTCAACCATTTCAGCCACTTCTGATTCTGGTAAGCCTAATGTATCCCAAGCTTTTGTTAATTTTTTATCGAACAGTTGTGTTTCAACAAATAACCATTTTGCAATGGATTCACTCCAGATCGCTTCGATTTCTTTTGGCGGGCCAGGTAAGATAAAAACATCTTTTAAACCATGGGTTGTTTCAACTTCCATTTGAAAGCCGTTAGCAGTGCCTTGTGAATTATTTAAAACCACGGCACCTTCAGGAAAGTAGCATTGTTGTTTTTGAATATCTTTAACCGGAAGATTACGGCTTGTCATACGCACTTGGATTGACTGCCAAGATTTTTCATCAAACTGCATTTTCTTTTTAGACCACTCGCTGATCAGATCGCGGGTAAAGTCATCACTGGTAGGGCCAAGGCCGCCAGTTACGAAAATATAATCAGAATTTTGGGCGCAATAGTCTAAAGCTTTAAGGATTAAAGCACGATCGTCCGGAACCGTAAGCTGCATCGCTGTTTCAAGGCCAAAGGGAATAAGTTTGTCAGAAATCCAAGAGGCGTTCTTATTAGTGATTTGTCCGGTGGTTAATTCAGTGCCAACGCCTAAAATAGTGGCTTTTTTCGACCCTTTTTTCATAGCTAAATCCTTATTTTGACCTTTATCAAGCCAAACTCCTTTGCTACAGTCAAGCCATTCAAATTTTAGAGGTAGAGATATGAACACTGTTGATTTAAAAACTTTTGATTTAACTAATCCAACTGAAACGCACCAAATGTTGCGTGATACTTTAAAATCTTTTGTACAAGCTGAAGTTGAGCCACAAGCTCACGAGTTTGATAAAAAAGAACAGTTCAATTTACCGTTATTTAGAAAATTAGGTGAATTAGGTTTATTAGGAATCACAGTTCCTGAACAATACGGCGGATCAGGCTTAGACGCTTCGGCTGTTGTTTTAGTTCATGAAGAATTATCTGCTTCTGATCCAGGTTTTGCTTTAGCTTACCTTGCGCACGCTTTACTTTGCGTAAACAACTTAGCGGTTAACGGTTCTGAAGCGCAAAAACAAAAATACTTACCAAAACTTTCTTCTGGTGAATTCGTAGGTGCGATGGCCATGTCTGAACCAGATTACGGTACAGATGTTATGGGTATGCAAACGACAGCAACTAAAAAAGGCGACAAGTACGTTTTAAACGGCCGCAAAATGTGGATCACAAACGGTGCAATAGATGAAAACCGCACATCATGTGACGTAGTTTGGGTTTACGCTAAAACAGGCGAGAAAAACGGTCGTGCGCAATTATCAACATTCATCGTTGAAAAAGGCGACATGGGTTTCTACGTGGGTCAAAAAATCCACGACAAACTTGGAATGCGTGCATCTAACACGGCTGAATTAGTTTTTGAAAACTGCGAAATCCCAGCTGACCGCCTAGTAGGTCATGAAGGTGATTCAATGTTACATATGATGCGTAACCTTGAGCTTGAGCGCATCGGCTTAGCAGCAATGTCTTTAGGTATTGCTCGTCGTTCAATTGAAATTATGAATAAATACGCAAACGAGCGTAAATCTTTCGGTAAACCTTTAAGCTTCTACGGCCAAATTCAAAAGTATGTGGCTGATTCTTATGCTGAATACAAAGCAAGTTCTGCTTACGTGTATGATACAGCTCGTAAGCATGATCTTCATAAAGAAGGTAACCGTTTAGATTCAGACGGCGTGAAACTAGTAGCTACAACAATGGCTAAAAACGTTGCTGACCGTGCGATCCAAGTTCTTGGTGGTTTTGGTTATGTGGGCGAATACGTTGTTGAACGTCTATGGAGAGATTCTAAATTATTAGAAATCGGTGGCGGTACGCTAGAAGCGCACCAAAAAAATATCACACGCGATTTATCTCGTTTAGGTTTCTAATTTTAAATGAACAATCACTTTCCGTTAACGACTCCTTTAGAATACAAACCGGGGCACTCTGCTTCGGTTGAAACCATCATGGAAAAAATTTGGCCACTGCTTACTCCAGAGCGCCAAAGAAAAATTGAAAACGTAGCGGCTAAACGCTGCTTTTCAATTCCGGTGGTTTTAGAAAGTATTTATGACCGCGGAAATATTTCTGCGGTGATGCGTACAGCGGAAGGTTTAGGTTTTGCTAACTTTCACATTATCGAAACCCAAGAAAAATTTAAAAATTCTCAGCGAGTCACTCAAGGTGCTGATAAGTGGGTAGAAACTAAAAAGTGGAAATCAACTTCTGAAGCGGTTAAATATTTTAAAGATAATAAAATTCGTATCTGTGTGACTTCATTAGAAGCGGCTAAACCCCTTCATGAAGTGGATTTTTCAACGCCTTTAGCGCTTGTCTTGGGTAATGAAAAAGACGGGGTTTCTAAAGAAATGTTAGAGGCTGCCGACGAACGTGTGATTATTCCGATGCCGGGCTTTGTACAAAGTTTTAACATCTCGGTAGCCGGTGCTTTATGTCTTTATCAGATCTTCCAAAGCCGTTTACATCGACTTGGCAAAAACGAAGATATTACGCCTGAACAGATCTCGATTTTAAAGGCATCTTATGCCTTAAGAACCCTGGATTCAGCCGAAGACATTTTACGCCTAGCCGCTGAAAAAAAGTAGCGGCTATCTCGCAAAACCCTGCCTTAACCAAAAACTGACCCGTATAAATGCCCGCTGGTGGTATAAACACTCCTGTTTGAAGCAAAACAAAATAACCCAACCCTTTAGGAGTGTTTATGAAATTCGCTATGGCTTTATTAGTTACTACGATCGCAGCAACATCGGCTTTTGCCGAAACAGTGTGTTTAAACGCAAAACTAACTGAAAATTCTCGCCCAGGCATGAGCTGCGGTGATGTGGCAAAAATCTGCGTGAAAGGCTTTCAGCAAGACGATAATGCTCGTGTTGATGAGAAGATTAAAGGTGACTCATTAGTTTTAACTGATGCCAGCGGCAGATCTTTAAAAATGGCTTCAACGGGATCAACAGTTGATCATGATTCTGATGTGGATACTCACTTAGGTTTATCTTTTAGCAGCAAGAAAATTTCTGCCTATCTAGAAATCGAAACGGCTTATATGGACTATGATTCACGTGGTGAGATCATCGGTACATTCATCAATATGGAACTTTACAGAGCTTATAAAGTTGGAAATGACGTTGAAGTTCAACGTTGTGAATACGCTCTTTCTAAATAATTAGATTTTTAAAATCTAGTAAGTTAGCCGCGAGCCAAAATCCTTGCGGCTAATTTTTTTTGACGATCAAACCTTTTAAAAGATTGTCGTAAGCATCCGGAAATTCAAAATCTAAATCCGGTGTTGGTAATTCTTGAAATTTAAATTGGCCCTTAGGTAAAGCTTTTTCAAATTGCTTTTGAATGTCGTTTAAAGACCATTTTTCATAATTGCAGGTAAAAAGAATTAAGCCTTTGCCGTTTAAGCAAGACCACATCAGTTTGGCTAACTTTGGAAAGTCTTTATCTAACTTCCAAGTAGTCGTCTTTGTTCGGCCAAATGACGGTGGGTCACAGATAATGATATCCCACTTGCGGTTACGTTTGATTGAGCCCTCTAAGAATAACAATGAATCCTGCGCGAAGAATTCATGCTTTTCAGGATCGAGATTGTTGTGTTTAAAATTATCTTTCGACCAATCTAAAAATGTGCGACTGGCATCAACGGTTGTGATTTGTTTAGCTCCGCCAACACCCGCAGCTACAGAAAATAGTGACGTGTAAGAAAACAGGTTTAACGCTGTTTTACCTTTACTGTGGTCTTTAATAAATTGGCGGTTATCACGTTGATCTAAAAATAACCCTGGAGAAAAACCTTGGTCACGGCGAAGTTCAGCGATCAGACTATGTTCTTTTGCGGTCCATTTTTCTGGCGCTGCCTCGTAGTATAGATCTTTTTGTTCTTTGCCACCAACGCCAGTTCCACGATTGATCATATGGCGAACCACATAATCTAACTCATGCTTTTTACAAAACTCTGATAACGACGAAAGATCATCTTCTGTTGGCGCATCTTTTTTATACCAGTAAACCCAGATGATCGAGCCGTAAAGATCGGCTCTGATTTCAACCTCTTGGTTGGTGCGGTGGTATAAACGGTAAGTCTGACCTTTTTCTAAAGGCATAAACGCATTTAAATCTGAATATTCGTTAGCAACAAATTCACCTAAAAGCTCAACTCTGTTTTCAAAACAGTAGGGAAGTGGAGCTTTAAAGTTTTGAGTTTTGCCATCAAAGGAAAAAGTAATTTCAGCGGCATGAAGCGCTAAACGAAACCACGGGCTTCCGCCGTGTTCGTGATCACCTAAAACCGGAATACCGATTTTTTCAGCGTGCAGGCGAATTTGGTGCGGTTTACCTGTGATGGGTTCAGCTTTCCATAAGTAAATCGAATCAGAGATTTTTTTAACGAAAGTGAATTTCGTTTCTGAGTTATCTTCTTTACCCAAAACATTCGCGAACTTTTTATCAACTTTGTCGATATGCGATTTAACAGTGATGGCTTCGTCAGATTTTTTTAAAGTTTGATCGGTTAAAAAGAAGTAAGTTTTTTTAACGTCACGGCTTTCAAACTGTTGCGCTAACGCTGCTGCCGCAGTTTTATTTTTAGCGAACAGGATGAGTCCGCTTGTTTCTTTGTCAAGGCGGTGAACTACAAATAATTCTTGTTTAATTTTGCTCGATAATACTTCAACTAACCCCAACTGGTTCTCATTCACTCTGTGGGTGCGAAAGCCAGATCTTTTGTTGAAAACGACGAAATCAGGCAGGTCGGTAAAACGTAGATTGTAGGGGCTGCCAGTATTTTGCATAGAGTTAAAGATTAGCTGTTTCCTTTATTTCAAGCAAGCAGCTTGATAGATTGTTTTCACCAACTCAGATTGGCCTTTTCCTAAAGGGGAGAACTATGAAAAAAATTATCGTATTAGCTATGGCTTTATTTCTTACAGGTTGTGGTATCCAAAGCATTCCTCAACAAAAGAACGAAGTAGACGCCGCTTTAGCTGAAATCACTAACCAATATAAACGTCGTGCGGATTTAATTCCTAATTTAGTTAACGTTGTTAAAGGTTATGCAAGTCATGAAAGCAAAACATTAACTGATGTTGTTGAAGCGCGTGCTAAAGCCACTTCAGTACAAATCGATCCATCTAAAGTTTCAGCTGAAAAATTAGCTGAGTTTTCAAAAGCTCAAGGTGAATTATCACAGGCTTTAGGTCGTTTAATGGTTGTGAGCGAAAACTATCCTAACCTTAAAGCTGATCAAAACTTTCGTGATTTACAAGCGCAGTTAGAAGGCACTGAAAACCGCATCACTGTGGCTCGTAACCGTTACATCGAACACATTAAAGGTTTTAATAACTTAGTGTCGGTTCCGCCAACGAACATCACGAACATGATTATCTATCGTTATGAAAAAATGCCTCAGTGGGATGTTTCAGAAGCTGAAAAAACAACTAACGAAAAAGCTCCAGAAGTTAAATTCTAATTTTAAGCGTTAAGTGATAACTCATTTTAGAACCCTTCTTTTTGCCTTGGGATTTTTCTGGCTGACATTCGCGTCAGCCTTTGAGGTTCCTTCTTTAACTGGTCCTGTCGTTGATCGGGCGGGTATTCTTTCGTCGAATGAATCAGCGCAGATCTCTGAACGTCTTCACGCCATCAAAGCGCAAGGCGGAGCTCAGATCCAAGTTTTAATTATTCCAAGCCTTGAAGGCGAAGCCATTGAACAGGTTTCGATTCAAGTTTTTGATAAATGGAAACTAGGCGATGAGAAAAAAGATAACGGTGTTTTATTTGTAATAGTCACAAATGACCGCAAACTTCGTATTGAAGTGGGTCAGGGCCTTGAAGGTAATATTCCGGATATTATCGCAAAACGTATTGTGAGCGAAATCACCAGACCGATCTTTAAAGCCGGTAATTATTTTGCCGGAATATTTTTAACAACCGAAGCGATTAATCAGGCAGCTAATACTCCTGACGGTCAGATTTTTGATGTTTATAAATTTAAAGAAGAAATTTTAAATAATCCGTCTGTTGCGTTGTCAAAACGCGATCGCGGTAATTTAGCGGATCGTCATGAACAAGGTTCGTCAGATAAAAAGCTTTCAATGACCAAGGTTTTTTTAATCTTAGGCGTTCTTTGGCTTATTATTTTTATGTTCAGTCCGTCAACAGCGCTTTGGATTTTGCTTAATTTATTAAGTGGCGGCCGCGGAGGCGGTGGTGGTTACCGTGGCGGTGGCGGCGGTGGCTGGTCCGGCGGAGGAGGAAGCTCTTCCGGCGGTGGCGCCTCGGGTGATTGGTAGGAGTTGATCATGGGTAAAATTAAAATTGATGCCGCAAAAATTGAATCAGCTATTGCCGACTTCGAGCAAGCGGTTGATTTTGAATTAGTTCCTGTGATTGCAAAAAGCTCAACACCGACCTTACATGTGCCGTTTGTGATCAGTGCACTTTTAATGGTGTTCGTGTTCTTTGGCTTTGAGGCCTATTATCTTTCTCAGTGGCATGACTGGGAAGCTTCGATGATTATTCATGTGTTAGCGACATTGTTTGCAATCACACTGGTGATTGGGTTTATCTTAGCCCGCTTTAATGTAGTTCGTAGGCTTTTAACACCAGCGAAGTATCGTCATCAGTTTGCGCAACTTGAAGCTGAACAAGTGTTCTTAAAAAAGCATTTATTCGAAACAAAAGCGCATCAAGGTTTACTGTTATTTATTTCTTTAATGGAACACAGAATTGTTATTCTTCCGGATATGCGTTCTGACTTTGCAGATTCAAAAAAAATAAGCGAAGAAATTCTTAAAATTCTACAAGATGATTTCAAAGCGGGAAGCTACGAACTAGGTCTTTTAGAAGCGATTGAGCATCTAAAAAAGACCTTAAGCCCGAAATATCCAAAAACAAGTACCCACGGCAATCAACTTCCAAATAAGTTGATCTGGTGGGACGAGTAATTATTTTTTTCTAACAAACATTAAGCCATCGCCCACAGTTAATAGACAGCTATCAACGCGTGTATCTTGGCTAATTTTTAAATTTAAATTTCTAAGCGCCACTGTGGTTTCGTCTTGAACTGAATTATCAGCCACATCGCCACTCCAAAGCATATTATCTAAAATAATCACACCACCTGGGCGTAAGAGTTTTAAACAGGCTTCAAAGTAGTTGTGGTAATTTAATTTATCGGCATCGATAAAAGCGAAATCAAAAGTTCCGGCTTCAGTGGCATTTAAAGAATTTAAAGTTTCCATAGCTGGCGCAATTCTTAAATCAATTTTTTTATCAACGCCAGCCGCTGACCAATATGGTTTACCCATATCAGTCCATTCTGTGCTGATGTCGCAAGAAATGATTTTGCCATCGGCAGGCAAGGCTTTAGCAATTTTTAAGGCCGTGTAGCCTGTAAAAGTTCCGACTTCGATGGCTTTTTTGGCGTTTACCGTTTGAGCCATAAGACTTAAAAAACTTCCTACATCAGAGCTTGAAATCATGCCGCCTTGAGAGAGGCGAGTGGTGTCTTTACGTAATTGAGCTTCGATATCGTTTTCTACAGTGATTTTTTCGACCACGTAACGGGCAACTTGTTCGTTAGTGATTGTGCTTTTAACTTTTAAATCTGGTGAGGCCATTCAGAACTCCTTTTGGCTAAATCAGGGTCATTTTAAAGGAATACATAAGTGCATTACAAGTTGATTTGATTTTAGCTATCATTTACGATTTTTATGATAACGCGATGATAGCGTTGTCACAACGCACCTAATGCAGTCGTAGTTCAATGGATAGAATTCCCGGCTTCGAACCGGTAGGTTGCAGGTTCGAGTCCTGCCGACTGCACCATTTGTCAAGCGAGACGAACCCACACCCTTAAAAAAATTTAAATTCTGACTAGGTCCACCATGGACCGAAGGGTTTTCTTTTGTCTTTTTGCTACCAACGAAAAAAATCGCACCCAAGGTTTGACCCTTGAGTGCGTTATTATAGTGAGCTTGGCCCACGTGGAAATGAATTTCAAAACCATCTTTTAAGATTTCGATTTTATGAACGATTAATTTTATGATATCAGACCTCATCTTCGGGTCGTTTTCTCCTTTCACAATTAAGCTTTCTAAACCGCTTTTAAAAACTTCGTACGTTTCAAGTTTTAGAGGTTCTAAAACTTCAACTTTTTCTTTGACCTCTTTTGATTTAGCTACAAATCCCAACTTCTTGACCTGAAGCTCTTTCATCTGATCGACTATCGGCTGCATATCCATATCTTCGGGCAATTTACTTAGCCTTTCAGCTAATACCGTAATCTGACGTTCTAAAACCCCAATTTTTAAAGCAAGCTCCTTAGATTCATCATGAGTTTGGACATTTTCAGAAATAGCTTTGGCTCTGGCTAAAAGATTTTCAGTAAACGCTTGATCTAAAATGAATTTTTTAACTTCGGCCCAGACTGCGATTTCAAGTTTTTCAGCAGGAACTCTGCGCGGTGAATGTTTTAAAAGTTTTTCTTCTAAAACAGATTCATTTTTCTTGGTTGCAAGATGTTCGTAGTAGCCAAACTTTTTACCCGTATGACTTGTGGCACTAGCTCCTGACATTCGTTCGCCGCATTCTTTGCAGAAAGTGATTCCTGAAAGCAGAAAAGGATATTTGTTGTCATGAGTTTTTCTGTGACCACAGTTTTCCTTAAGCAGCTTTTGAACTTTATCAAAGGTTGCTGTATCAATGATTGGTTTCCAAACAGCTTTGACTTCGTCTGTGCCATTTTTAGTTTGAAACACCCGAACGCCAATATAAGCTTTATTGCTTAAGATCCGGTAAACATTTTCAAGTCGCAAATACTTAGCCCTTGGGCCACCGCCGCCACGCACTTCTTTTGGAATTTGAACTTTATTTGATGTAAGCCACTTACAAGTTGCAGCCAGTGTTTTTTCTTTCAAATAAGTTTTAAACATCAAATTCACAAGTTCAGCTTCTTCGGGAATGATAACCAAAGTCCCAGATTTATCGGGTCCTGCCATGTAGCCTAGCGGAATGCTTCCGCCATTATAAAGCCCGCGTTTTGCACGAGCTAGAAATGAATTCGACACCCTTTCAGCAGTTTGCCTACGCTCAAATTCTGCGATTGATGCCATCAAATTTAGTACCATTGAACCCGCAGCGCCACTTGTATCAAAATTTTCACGAATCGACATGAACTTGCAATCATGTTCCTTTAGAAAATCTTGAAGCAGGGCAAAATCTTTCGTCGATCTTGAAAACCTTGAAAGTTCTGTCACTAGCACTAAATCAATTTCGTGATTTTCAATAGCTCTAAGCATTTTCTGAAATGCAGGACGCTTCATATCTTTTGCCGATACGCCGGGGTCTGAGTACACAGTCGTGATTTCACCGAAAGGTTCAACCAAGTTTTTAAGGTTTACATACTCACGTAAGCGCTGTTCTTGATTTTTTATAGACCCTTCGGGATTTTCAGCTTGTTCTTCGGTGCTGACACGGGTGTAGATCGCAATTCTAAATATTTTAGCCACGTTTGACTTAGGACTACGGATATTCGATTTTTTGTATGAACGTTTCATTTGTCATAACTCCTGTTAGGTTTACTCAACCGGGAGCTATGTATTTTCGCAGGAACTAGAACTTCTGAGATCGGATGTTTTTGTTTTACCAATAAATCCCAAAGTTCTGCAAGTACATTGGAATAATCTGACTCCGTTAACGCATGGAGTTTTCGTGTAATCGATACGCATTTCCACTGATCACGTTTTGACATACCACCTCCTTTGTAAATTGATTAAGAGTTGATTCATTTAATTTGTTAAGTTGAATTTTTATTTTCATGTGACACCGACCTTTCATGTTTAGTTGTGTTTTGTTGATTTTTTGATTCCTGTTTTCTGTCTTCTTAGTTCCTAATACCTTAATATATATAATACCTACCTCCTCTTCCTATGCCTGATTATTTATTTACCCCCGTAGCGCTTTGCAGACCACTTTCCATCGTAGAGGGGGAGTGGTCTGCAAATTTAAGCGACGGGATCAGGGAAATAAATAATCAGGCAGGCTGTTTGATTTCAATGAGTTACGAGTTTTGACAACCCAAACTTTAAATCAAACATTCCGATTGATGTGTTGTTTGGCCCAGCAGTTCTGCAAGCTGTATAAAACTAAAAATTTCTGATTTTGTTTTGTACCCATTTGGCACTTGAAACCCTTCAAGCTCAGATATAATTTTTCGATCAATTTGCGCACTGGCTGTGACATAAATGACTTTTTCAATCTTAGAACTTGCACGAAATTCAGAAATTATCTGCCGATACCTGATAGAACTCTTAGTGTGAAGCTCTAGTTCTATGGCAATAACACGATCTGAATTTGCAAATTCGATAACAGCATCTGGGATTTTTTTATAGCCACGACTGTCTAATAAATGCCTGCCGTTAATCCATTTGCCATTATCAAACTGCCGTTGGATACACGGCTTTATGTCATTGATCAGTAAATCATGGTCTAGACTTAAAGGGTTAATGGCTGGGATTTTATCAACAAAGTTTTCACTCTGATATTTCATTTGCAGCATTCGCAGTGATTTTGTTGTCACTTGAAATACCACACCAACTTCGCGGCCCCCATTCCATGACCTGATTCGTGGAATTCGTGTGCGGCTTAAATATCCTGCATCCTCAAGTTGCCGCAGCCTGTTCATCGCGGTCGCATGGTTTTTGCCACGAAAAAATAAGTTCTGGATTTGATAAAAACTGGTTGTGACATTTTCATAAAGCGTAAGTAACAGCAAACAATCACGATCTGTTAAAAGCACGTTTAGTTTTTTACTTGTATCTGTCAAATTGCACCTCCTCTGTAAATGGATAGCCATTCACCAATAAACTTAAAACTCCTTGGCCACGGGAAAAGTTTTTAAGTTTATTGGGATGGATTTTATAGTTTTCAGTTTCCCGAAGTGATATTTCGCCGCTGGCTTCAACATCACCCCAATCATCTTTTTTGGCACGCTCTGTGGATTTTAGTTTTGTCCGTGTGCCAAGATGCCTTGCCATGTAATCAGCCGTATCTGGATCATTTAACCCAAGTAAAACCTTAACATTGGTATTCACGTTTACGGTTTTTGCAAAACTTGGTGAAACGGCTTCCAAATCCCCTAAACTTTGATGCGATAAATGAAGGCCAATATTTCTAGACCTTGCTTTATTTAAGAATTGCTCAAACCCTTCAAACACAAAGGCTGAGAACTCATCAATAAATACCGGAGCAAAGTTTGACTTTGGATTGCGGGTGGCTGTAATCCACGCCATAAGCTGCATCACCATTTTACCAAAAACCTTAGCTGTTTTTTGAAATTGCAAAGTGTTTAGTAAAATAACTGCTGCGCGATAGTTTGTGGATTCTGACTGTTCCAAAATGGCTTTGAGGTCAATTTCGTTTCCGCTCACTAAATTTTTAAAGCTAGCCGTATTAAACGGCTTTAGCTGTGATAAAATACCAGATAGCCTTTCTTCTCTGGTGTCTGACCTAGTTTGTGAAAACTTCGTTACCTCATTCAGCAGATGTTCTGGGAAATATTTTATTTTCTTAGTTAAATCTAAAATTTTTCCTGAATCTGATAAGAGCTCGTAAAGTCGCGGTAGAGTTGGTGCTTCATCGCACACATCTAAGACCTCAAGCACCATAAGTACTGCTGCATGTTGAATATCTTTAAAATACTGACTTTCAAATTCTAAAGACTGAATCAGCCGATCTGCAATTTCAGAGGGCGTGCCTCCGATCAATGGATTTAGACTTAGTGAATTTGGATTTGATAAATCAAATACCGCTATTCTTTGAAACTCATCAACACTTAGTTTTGACTGCATTTCATAGAGTATTGACTCATCACCCTTACCATCAATTAGGATCGGAATGTTTCCAGCCATTAAATCACGAATAAACCACGGAAGAACCACAGAGGCGGTTTTACCGCGCCCTGTAGCTCCGATGATTTGCACATGACCACATCTCATTTTTTCGGTTAGAAAAAGGGGGTTATCCCCCCGTAATGTTCTGCCGATATAAATTGATTTATCTGTAATCATTATGATCTCGCTTATTCTGCATTTGCTTAATCGCCATTTCGCGCTCATACATTTCTGGATGTTTCATTTTAAACTTCCATTTCATGTATCTTGTGATCGCATAAATGATACCGATGCCAAATACTGAAAGCACAAACCAGTGCTGTATGACCCATTGTTCAAGGTAATCAATATTTTTAGCGAGCACCCCGAGCATTAAGACCATAACAAGCATCATGATTGACGCATCACTTGGATTATTTGAATTATTTTTATCTGTCATAAAAGACCTCCTCTGTAAAATTGTTGTTGAATTGCTTCTGTTTTCATTTTTCTTAGAATTTTTTTGATAAAATTCTCCTAAAAAGTTTGGCACAGGTGCTGCTAACTTCAGTTAAAAGTTAGACCACGCCGTGCAAGTTTTAAAAATTGCTGTTCGTAAACACGTACAGACGCGTGAACTTCGCGTGACGTATTTCTCTGGGACTTAAAATGTATTTATTTTTGTTTTTTTGGATTAAATCTTGAATTTCAGAGAGAAAACTCTTTACAGATTGAAAAAAATTTGATACTTTGATTTAAGTTTCGATCAAAAACTAAATCAGTATTAAATCTTTTTATACCAATCATAAAAAATAAAATCTCTGGCACAAGACTTGAAAACAATGACCTCCTTTACATTAGATGTAGCTTTTGGGGGTAATTTCAGGGCTTTGTTTTGTCTAACGTTATGAAACCTCTACAAAAGTATTTTTTTGACCCCCTCTAATTGATTTTTAATTGTATGCTCCGCTTTAACTAAAAGGTGGGGGCACTTTTTATGGATAAGATTCTATCCATGACTGAAAAACAAAATTTAATCCAATTGGCTGATCAGATGATCTCTTTGCCGCATGCATATAGCGGCAGTTACGTTTTAGCAGCCAAGTGGAATGACAAATGGCAGGGCTTTAAACCCTTTATTACGTCCATTGCAGGCTTTGACCGTGACGAAGACGCAATCCTCCTTAAATTTGATTATAAACCGCAAGTAAGGGTTATAATCGCAAAAGGCCAAATAACTGATGACGAGCCGGAAGATAAAATTGTCACAGGCTCAATTGACCCGAAATCTGGCCGAAGACGTATTGTTGTTGACGTTGAGCTACGAGGTCGCGTTATTGCGGCTGCGCCTTTTAAAAGTTGGATTAACCATAAGCTTGAACCTAAATATAAATTCCCTGAAAACTTAGATACCGTTTCTGGCTGGTCTAATGAAAAAGAGAAAAACTTAAATCAGGAATTACAATCCCAAGGGCTTTTTAAACCCGAATCTGAATCCATGAAGCCCAAAATTGATTATTTTAAAAACGGCATAAAGCCTGAGAAAAAAAAGTATTGGCTTGGAATTTTAGATCATCATGCAACGGAATTACACCTAAGCTATCCCGAATCAAACGTAGATACAGAGCTAAATTACGCCCTAAATCAGCAGCTTAAGTTTGATAGGCTAAATTCAATAAACCCAATGACTGAACTTATGTGCGCACAGCCCAACGATTTAAAGCAGTCGTTAATTTCTGATTTATATGAAACTGGTAGCTTTGATGAATTTCCATTTAAATTTAGAGTTACAGCGTTTTTACTTACTAAAGGTTTACGCAACGCTGAAGATGCTGTTGAAATTTTTAATACAGAATGTTTGGGTCTAAAAAAGTTTTACCCCGAAGTGGCAGTTTTATTTTCCGGAATATACACAACTCACGATTTCTATACCCATCAGTCAATTATTGAAAGCTTACTTTCTAAGTTTATAAAACTTCAATTCCAAGATAGATTCGATTTACAGAAAATCGCAGCCAAAAATTTAAATTTACCTGCACAAGCTGGATCAGTGTTATTACACAATATCTGGAAAAGATTTTTCGAGGTTCGCAATAACCTGACACTAAAGCAAACCCAAGTCGTAGAATTACTTTACTTGAAAACGCCAACTTTAACTTATCAAAAGGCAGCCGCAGAACTTGGAATTTCATTTGATTCAGTTCGTGACCGTGAAGTTGGTGTGATTTTAAAATTTAGAAATGCTTTTCCTGAATTTTCAAGTCTTGAGCCGTACAAACATTACACCAAACATCAAAAAAGATTTTATATCTATAGGGGGCTTGTGCATTTACCTTCGATGGAAACAGCTCATCCTTGTTATAGAATCAAAACTGCTAACGGCATTGAAAACAGGTCATTGATTTCGGCGCATGATGAATTTAGTCTTGCTGATCTTGTGAAGCAGCATAGTTCGCAGCAGGCTACTGAAAAAACTGAACCCGCAGTCGAATTTGTATAACTACAGTATCTTAAATGAACAGACGATTTTGGTTCTTCCAAAATCGTCTGTAAAATGTAGCGTGAACTGTTAATTTAATAAGTGTTTACTGGCTACTTACTAGAGACTCATCAATTTTTATCCCTAAAGCTTTTTGAGAATGATCTACGGTTATCAATAATTTTCCATCAACAAAAGAATGGTTACTATCAATTAAAGATTCAAGGACTTTCTCGTCAGAGACAATTCCTCCATAATAACCATTTCCATAGTTCACTCTTTCTTTGCTTAGAACAATTCTACAAGATCCAAAACGTTCCTTAAGCGGCTCAGTTACCGTAGTTGCACAAGTTAATGAAAATGTTGGAACTTTAATTTGTTTTGTTGCGTCCGATCCAACCATAGATGACCAAAGGGTAGCGCCGTCATATGGGCCCTCATTCGGTTTATCAACAATAACAACTACCAAATCTCCCTTAGAATTAATTAGGCTTGTAATGTTTGACTCTGCAAATGCCGCTGAAGAAAAAAATATGAAAGAAACAATTAAAAATTTCATAGAGACTCCCTGATTCAATTATTCCAGCCTAGAACATTCGATAAACCTTGTAAACCAAACTAATCTTTTTTAATAGGCTTGCGGACGACATTATATAGACCATCAAGCTAGAAGCTTGGGCTGTGGTCGACAAAGCCCACTTTATTGGCTTCGGGACAAAAGCTGTTAAAAATGGGTCAAACACTGCCAAATCGAATATAACAGCACCTTCAATTTTAGCTCTACAAAAACGATCTTATCGTGGCCGCAATTTATTAGTCATATGGACACGCATAGAGAAATACAACGCGGATGCTCCATCGATACTCAGTAAGGTGCATTTTTTGCATCATCGATGCTTTTTAACTCGAGGGAGATTTAAACATGGAGAAAAACCGACAAGCGGAAGACTCAGATGAGATTTTGAAAGGGCACAATGCCTCTATGGAATCTGATTACTTACGCGCTGCTGAAGCTCTCAAGGTCAGTAAAAACATAATAAAAGAATTTTGGGAAGAAAGAGTACGAGAGAAAATTTTAGCTGCGGAGGCTAAGTCTTCCATTGTCATGGTCAATTCACTGAGTCTTTTTCTTGATAAACTGGCGATATCTTTGGAGCAAAAAATTGTTTCACTGGAAATATTTTCAGAAGCCGTGGGAATGGGGAAAACTCATGGCGGAGAACGCGCGCATTTCTCTGGTTATTATTTACCGCAACTTCTGAAAGAATTTAGTATTTTACGAGAAGTGCTGGTTGAGGTTTTGCAAGCCAAAGGAGTTTTGACCTATGATGTTCGCGGAGTTATAGACAGAACTATTGATTTGTCCACTTCTCTAGCTGCGACTGAGTTTGCTAAAGTTCAAAATGAAAAAACAGAAACTGCTCTTCTCAGAGCTGAAATGAGCAATCGAGATTTAGAGCATTTCGCTGCAGTTGCTGCTCATGACCTGAAATCACCATTAGCTACTATTTCTGGCTACCTAGCTCTGTTGAATGATGAATTTAAAATTAAATTGGGCGACGATGGCCTTAAACATGTTCAGCTTATGATGAAAGCTTCGGAGCGGATGCTCAATCTTATCGATCATCTTTTGGAGTACGCACGTCTTACAAAAGTGGATATAACATTTAAAGCAGTCAATACTACGGACGTTGTTAAAGCAGTTATCCAAAACCTTGATGATGCCATTAAAAAAATGAATGCAAAGGTGACCTACAAATCCCTACCAATTATTTTGGGTGAATTTGATTTACTTGTTCAGCTTTTCCAGAATCTGATAGCAAACAGTATAAAATTCCACAGCAAAACTCCTCTGGAGATTCAAATTGAATTAGAAGAGAAAGATAATATGTGGATTTTTTCAGTACGTGACAATGGAGTTGGTTTTGACCCAAAGGACCGAGAGGATATCTTTGCACTTTATAAAAAACTTCATGGGTCTAAATATCAAGGGGCAGGAATTGGTCTTGCTACTTGTAGAAAAGTTGTTGAACTTCATGGAGGAAAGATTTGGGCAGAATCAAAACCCGGCAGTGGCTCAACATTTTATTTCAGTCTTCCGAAAACCAAGACTGAAAACGAAGCATATCACTGATTACTAACACTTCAATAAAAAATAACCATCGTCAAAAAACGCTCAGGCAACCGAGCGTTTTTTCGTTTTCCTTCTCACGCAATGTTTGGGGTCAATCACGGTCCAATCAATACGTGACGGATTCAGCTTTGCGGTCTTAAGCCGCTCCGAGATTGCTGTCTTCGTCGTCGCGAAATGCAGAGCGATAGCATCAAGGCTCCAATGCTCGACCCAGCGAAGTCTTGCAACTTCTGTTAAATTTAGATATATCCGATCCCAAGACATGCAATAAGTCTGCGAAACTACAAGCCTCCCGGGTTCTTGTAGCTTGTGGCAGCCTGCACCATTTTAAATATTCTTATCGCTTCTCTAGCGTTAAAAGCAGTTTTTTAATTGGTAGTCCACCAGCGTAACCACCCAATTTACCACCCTCATTGATTACGCGGTGGCAAGGCACGATCAGGCTGATTGGGTTTCTTCCATTCGCGGTTCCGACAGCTCGGCAAGCGTTCGGATTTTTTAGAGACACAGCAATTTCTTTATAAGACTTTGTTGTGCCATAAGGAATTTTTAAAAGCTCAGCCCAAACTCTTTTTTGAAAAGCTGTTCCTTCAAGTTTTAAAGGGATATCAAAAGTTTTTCTTTTTCCTGCTAAGTATTCGTTAATCTGGCGTTCAGCCTTAGCAAGCAGTTTTTCTTGTCTTGAGCCTGGTTGTTCTTTTGCTAGCTTTTGATCTTTCCAGAAAACACCATAAAGAGCTTCTTCTGAAGCTACCAGAAAAAGTGGGCCGACTTTAGAATCTATTTTTCTTTGAACTTTTGTTGTTGTCATTTTTTCTCACTTTCTTTTTTTGCAGTGACCCCGCATAAGCCCGCCAAAAAAGAGCGGCCACATAGCCTCGCCACGGGTGCATCGAGTTAACAACTTCTTTCGAGTGAAGTTCGTACGAGCGGGCCAAAATCAAATCAGTTCCTGGAAACGTATCGGTGTCGCGTAAAACTTTAAGTGCCATGTACTGGGCTGTCCACGGGCCAATACCTTTAATCGCTAAAACTTTTTTTAAAAATTCTTCGACATTTTGTGTGGGCTCTAGTGAAATTTCACCGCTGGCTACAGCTTTTGAAAAATCAATCAGTGTCTGCTTACGAATTCTTGTTGTTTTTAGTTTTGAAAGATCAGCTTTCGCAATCTGCTCTGGCGTCGGAAATAACTTCACGGCTTTATCATTTACAATAAATGCAGAATCATTACCGATCAATTCAATCAAATCATGAACCAAAGATCTACCGTGCTCGATGCTGACAAGTTGTCCTAAAATAGCAGCGATAGAGATCTCAAAAGGGTCCCATCCAGAAGGAAGTCTGATTCCTGAATACTGTTTAAGAAGTTTTTTTATTTTCGGATCATTTTCTAAAACATTGGCGATAACTACAGGATCAGAATCAAGATCGAAAAGATTTCTAACTCTTGAAATAATCAAATGCAGAGCAGAAGTATCCGGAAAATCAATTTCAACAAGCAGGCTAGAAGATTCTGGATCATTCGCAATGGCAATATGACCTACTTTATTGTTTAGCGAAACCACACGATACATTTTTCCATCTTTAAACCATTCAAGATTTCCGATACGGTGGTTTTCATAGGATTTCATGAGTCCAGAAAAATCAAAGGGCGGCCTGTACGGAAGAGAAACCGTTAATGCAGAGTCTGGAGATATTTTATCTCTTCTGATTTCGCGCGGACTTTTTTTAAAACGATCTTTAAAAGCATCGTTAAAACGTCGAATGGAAGTAAATCCCGAGGCAAAAGCTATATCTGTGATCGACAGAGCAGTTTCGGTGATGAGTTTTCGCGCTAAGTTCAAACGATTTTCAAAAGAGAGTTGCTTAGGTGTTTTACCAATTTCTTCGACAAAGAGTCTTCGTAAATGACGGGCTGTTACCCCAAATTTTTTTGCAAACCGGTCTTCGTTAAATTCTATGGTTTCTTGAGAATGAAGAATCTTAACCGCGCGTTGAACGATGGCTGATTTTCCAATCCAAGCCGGCGATCTTGGAGCGCTTTCTGGGCGGCATCTCAAGCAGGGGCGATAACCTGCAGCTTCGGCTTCAATGTGGCTTCGAAAAAATTCAACATTTTCTCTTTTAGGCTTTGCCGGACAAATCGGACGGCAGTAAATTCCTGTGGTTTTAACTCCGACAAAAAACTTACCGTCAAAGCGGTGATCCCGGGCCTTCATAGCTGCATAATAAATATCTTCAATCTTCACAAGGCTGACTATAACCTTGCTTTGCCCCGTTGTCTGGCTGTTTTCGGACATTATCGTTTTTGCGCTGTTTTTAACAAATTTGAGCAATTTTTAGCTTTTTAACGAGGCTTTAACGAAGAGGCCTTTTTCCTTAGGTATTTCAGCCCCAAATTTGCTTTAAGTTAAGCTATTTCATTGTCACGATGCCTAGAAACAATCATGATAAATGACGTATGCAGCCGAATGACAAAGATCAATTTAAAGCCTTAACGGAAATTGTACCCGTAGGTATTTTTCTTGCTGATCAGGCTGGTGTTTGCTCATACGCTAATAATAAATGGTTAGATATTTCTGGTCTGTCATTGAATGATGTTCTTTATAAAAATTGGCTTAACTTCATTCACCCCGAAGATCAGGAAAAAATAGCTCATGCTTGGAAGACAGCGACTAGTAAACAAATATCATTTCAAGAAGAATTTCGCTTTCTTCATTCTGATGGTGAAGTAACTTGGGTAAATGCACAGGCGAATCCCTCAAAAGATCAAACTGGTAAGATCACTTACGCAGGAGCCATCAACGAAATCAGTGAGCGCATTAAAGAGAAAGAAATTTCTCGTGAAAATGCAGAACGCTTCACGAACGCTTTTGAATACGCCGCGATAGGTATGGCGCTGATTTCCCTTGAAGGCGGTTGGATTAAGGTTAACCAATCAGTTTGTGATTTGTTGGGGTATACGAAGTCAGAGTTGATGCAGTTAACCTTTCAACAAATTACTCATCCAGACGATTTAGCGCGCGATTTGGATTATGTGCGGATGTTACTTGACGGAAAAATAAAAACCTACGGCATGGAGAAACGTTACTTCACTAAGTCTAAACAAATCGTCTGGGCTCATTTAAGTGTTTCACTTGTGCGTAATCAAAAAGGGGACCCCCTTTATTTTATTTCGCAAATTGTTGATATTACCGACCGTAAACGCATGGAAGACGAGCTTAGAGAAAATGAGCAGCGTTTACTTATGGCAACGACCTCGGCCAAACTTGGAGTTTGGGATTTAGATTTAGAAGCTGATACACTTCGTTGGAATGATCGCATGTACGAGCTTTATGGTGTAAAGCGTGAAACGTATCAACCTTCTTTTACAGGTTGGAAAGAAAGTCTTCATCCGGATGATTTAGAGCGCAGTTACCGCGAGTTTCAAGAAGCCATAGCTGGTGCAAGATTCGAGTCAGAGTTTAGGGTGGTCTGGCCCGATGGCACTGTAAAGCATATAAATGCTAGTGCGGGGCTAGTGAAAAATGCTCAAGGTGTGACAACACGTATGATGGGCATCAATCAAGATATTACTGAATATAAAAACGCGATATTATTAAAATCACGCTTTTTAGATATTGCCGCCCACGAGCTTCGTACGCCGGTGACGGCGTTTAATTTGATCTTGCAGCTGACGCAGAAGAAACTTGAAAAAGGCGAAGCCATTGGGGCTGATGTTTTAACGCGGCTTCAGATGCAGACAGATCGCATTACGCGTTTAGTGGTCGATCTCTTAGATGTTTCTCGTCTTGAGCGCGGTGTACTTAAAATCAAACGCGAAGCAACAGATATTTCTAAATTAATTTCTAATTGCATTAGTGAGTATAAGTTAAGGTTTCCAAAACGCGAGATGATCTTTGCTCACGTCACACCAGTGACGATTAATGTAGATCCGATCAGAATTTACCAAGTGATTTCTAATTTGCTAGATAACGCTTGTAAATATACACCTGAAAATTCACCTATTGAAATCTCTCTAAAAGATGAAGCAAGTTCAGTCAGTGTTGCTGTAACCGATCACGGCCCAGGAATTCCTGACGAGCATAAAGCGAATTTATTCACTATTTTTTCACGCGGTTCTTCAGAGTTAGTCGATCGGGCTGGCGGTCTGGGGTTAGGTTTATTTATTTGCCAATCGCTGGTCGAGTTACATCAGGGTAAGATCGAAGTTGCAAGCCAACTGGGTCAAGGAACAACTTTCACTTTTAAACTGCCGCACGGGGAAGAAAAATGAAGAAAACCATCATGGTCGTTGAAGATGAAAGCGATATCCGTTCTTCTTTAAAAGAAATTTTAGAGCTTGAAGGCTATGACGTTTTAACCGCTGAAAATGGACTTGAGGCTTTAAATGTTTTGAAAGCTTCAGCAAAGCCAAATTTAATTCTTTTAGATATGAAAATGCCCGTGATGAATGGTTGGGAATTTGCCGACCAATTTCGTAAAACTTATAATAACTCAACACCGATCGTTGTTGTAACCGCAGCCGCTGACAGCGAACAACGAGCTAAAGATATACATGCAACGGGTTGGGTATCTAAGCCATTTGAACTGGGTGTGCTTCTTAAAAAAATCAAAGAGTGTGAGAACTAAAAGAAGCGACTCTTTTTGAGACGAACCCAGTAAGCTTTATTCCATTGTTTGATATCGTGGTAAATTTATAAGAATCAAATAGGGGTGAAGCTCATGAATTATAAGTTTTTACTTATGTTTATTCTTTTAGTTTCTTCAAACTCCTTCGCACAATCAGCTTGGCCAGACTTAGAATTTACTTTACGTTATCAGGGTAAATGTCGCAGCTCTGAAGTGACCCTCAGCTGCAACATTATGGTTAAACAAACTCTAACTCCAGATGATAAATGGATGCAGAACACAGCTAAATTAGATCAGTATGATTATAAAGATTCAGCTGAGGTGGATACTCGAGATTTTTATTCGAATGTTGTTATGAAAACTAAGGCTAAAGCTGAATCTTTGGGATGTAAAATTAAGATGGAAGCGGGAGCCGTTGTCGCCAGCTCCGACTGTAACTAATTACTTCTTACTTAAAACATTGTCGATCACAGATTCAGGCACTTCGATATTAAACATAGCCCCTTCTGCGAATTTAAATTTTTTTGGAAAAACTGATTTCGGAAGCCAGTATTTTTGCCCATGGCTATCAATAACTTTCACTCGGGTATGCTCAGCTTCGTTGCCGATCTTACCTTGGATAAAAATATTTTCATCTAAAGCTGCGAAAGCTGTTGTGGTGAATAATAAAAAACCGATGATGATTTTAGAAGTCATTAGTTAACTCCTTTAGCATTACTTTGTGGATCGCTAGATTTTGAATGAGGTACGGCTTTTCCGTCAGCTGTGACTGTTTTTGAACCGTAGCCTCTTTGTTTCGCGCATTCAGTAGGTGTGGCATCAGTACAGAATTCAGCACCGCAAGTGGCTAGGCGATTAATTTTAAAACCATTTTTAGTACATTTCACAAAACCACTGCAAACTTTACCGCTGCCGCTGCAACCAGGAGCATAAAGTAATTTTCTTGGTGGAAGGGCTGTGTCCCATTCACAAGTGTATTCATAACCTTTGGCTTCCGATACATTAGTCGTCGCAGTTGGGGATGCAACCACTGTTGGCGATACAGTCACAGTCGGCGATACGGTTGTTTTTACAACAGGCGTGGAAGCCTTTGGCGTTTCAGCTGCTGCAGTCACATATTTTTTATTCTTTAGATCGTAGGTTTTGCCATTAAGGCTGTAGGTGTATTTTTCTAAATCAATCTCAGGGTAAGCGGGTGTTTTAGGTTTGTAGTCTGCATTGTATTTAGCTTTGTAGGCTGTTATTTGATCAGTTGAAGCTTTGCAGATTGTTGTCAGCGTTTTGTTGCGAGCACATTCATCCGCATAATAATCAATATCAGCTTCTGCATTTAAACGAATACTTTGATCAGTTGGGGTGCCTTTATCTCCGTAAACCAAAGTATTATTAAACTGTAAGGCATCTCGCTGGGCTTTTCTCAAATTACGCGAAGAATCCTGCTTTGGATAATTTTTTTTAGCGCGCAAGTAATAATCGATTGAATCAACGACTGATTTAGCTTTGTTATTTAAATAATTTTCATCAGCATGCGCTGATAAAGCCAAGAAAACAGAAAACGCATAAATAAAAGTATTTTTAATTTTCATAGTTAAATAATAGCAAATAAGCAGAAGGTGATTAGGTCCAGTAATTGTTGGAGTAGACCATTGTCGTGCTTACGAAAAGCGGTTAGAGTAACTCTATGGTTATCGGATACGTATTTGCCTTAACAGCAGCGCTTCTTTGGGGTGTGTCAGGCACCTTAGCACAATACCTGTTTCAACATCATGAAGTTACACCAGAGTGGTTAGTGACAGTTCGTATGTTGATGGCCAGTGCTGTGTTATTGATTTTTCCACTGATGCAAAATTCAAAGGCTGTGTTTGCTCCCTGGAAAGATAAAAAAGACCGTGTTAGAATTATCGCTTTCGGTATTTTTGGAATGCTCACCGTTCAATACACTTATTTTGTAACCATCAAACATTCGAATGCCGCTACGGCAACGATTCTTCAGTATCTGGGGCCTGTATTTATTGCGATTTACTATTCGTTTATTGAAAAAAGAATTCCTGTTGTTAAAGAAATCATAGCGATTGCCTTTGCGTTATTAGGAACCTTTTTGATTGTCACGCATGGAAGCCTCGAAACGCTTTCGGTGACGCCACAAGCTTTTTGGTGGGGGATCGCTTCAGCAGTTGCACTGGCGGTGTATTCAGTTCTTCCGATTAATTTGATGAACCGCCATAATGCAGCGATTGTCGTTGGTTGGGGAATGTTGGTCGGTGGTATTTCATTAAGCTTTATCTACACACCATGGGATGTTCCAGGAATTTGGAATGGTACAGCGTTTATTTTCACGGGCGCGATTGTGCTTTTTGGAACAGCGTTACCATTTTATTTATATTTGCGCTCAGTCAAAATGGTCGGCGCCACAACGGCAAGTCTTCTAGCGTGCATTGAACCGTTGTCTGCCGCAGCTGTAGCTGTAGTGTGGCTTAAAGTTTCTTTTGGTATTTTTGATTGGATCGGAACAGTTTGTATTTTAATAACGATCGGTCTTTTAACAAAAGTTGAAAAAAGTTAAATCGCCTTTAAACGTCGTAAGTTGACTTAAAAACTAAAGTAAGTTTAACATATTGCAGAGAAAGGGCTCTGCAATGAAGATTCAGTGGAAGATATTTTATTGCCTGTTCGCCATTGTTTTATTCGTGCTTCTAGTGGGTGCAGTTGCCTATAAAGCGACGACAAATGTTTCGTATTTTCGTGATCGTTCACTGGCTGTTGAGGGCCGTCTTTTATCAGCCACTTATTTACGGGCCCAGGTTAGAAATCAGCTTTTAGAAACATTTGATGTTTTATACGTTTCTGGAATTGAAAAACACGAAGAACGTATCAACCAAGGCAAAGAAGAAGTCTTAAAAAAAATCGTTATTCTAGAGAAAACTCTCACCGAGTCGGGAACCGTCGATGCCATCTATCGGGCCGATTTAGACGATATTGTTAATTCTTATACAAACCTTCAAAATAGTCTCGATCATGGGGTAGCGCTTTTTAAAAGTGGTAAAACAAAAGAGGCACAAGCCGTGCTTATCGATGCGCGTGAAAATAAATTTCACAAAGGCTTTATTGAAAAGATTACGGCCATTATTAACAAAGAAGCGCAAGTCAGTGCTTTAGAATCAAAAAAATTAGAACAAAGTATTAACTGGCTGCAAAGAATTCTGTTATTTTCAGCCGGCGCTTCGGTTCTTTTATCGTTATTGTTATCAACAATTATTTCGCGTTCGATCGGTCGAAGATTAGCTGGCATTGAAAAAGCGGCACAAAGAATTTCATCTGGCGATTTTAACATTTCGCTAACCACAAAAGGCAGTGATGAAGTTTCGACGCTGTCCCAGGCTATCAACAAAATGGCAGCTTCTTTACTTGAAGCTAAAACTCAAATTGTCAAACAGCAGGAGCTTTTGATTTTAACTTCGAAAATGTCATCTCTAGGAGAAATGGCGGGTGGAATTGCGCACGAAATCAATACGCCGTTAGCTGTTATTGCTTTAAAAGTCGAATTGTTGAAAGAAGCCGCCCAGGCCTCAGAGTTTACGGCATCAGCCCGTCAGGTGGTTGAAGATGCTTGTGTTATCATTGAAAGAACCACGAGTCGAATCGCAAAAATTATCACAGGTCTTCGGGCCTTTGCGCGGGATGGAGCTTCAGATCCTTTTCAAACCACAGATATAAAATCTATTGTCGAAGACACGCTTGATCTTTGCAGTGAAAAGTTTCGCCGCAGTGGGGTTGATCTTCAGGTAAACATGCCTGAACAATCCTTGTTTCTCTCTTGCCGCTCCACTCAGATCGAGCAGGTACTTTTAAATTTATTGAACAATTCATTTGATGCTATCGAGACATTAAATCCAAAGTGGATCAAAATTGAAGTATTGGATTTAGGTGAGCAAATTGAGCTGAGTGTGACAGATAGCGGGCAGGGAATTGCTCCCGCTCTTCGCTCTAAACTGGCACAACCTTTTTTCACAACAAAAGATGTTGGTAAAGGAACAGGGCTTGGCTTAAGTATTTCTCGAGGTATTGTGATGGATCACGGCGGCGCCCTGAGTTTAGATGAACAAAGCTCACATACACGTTTTGTAATTGTTCTTCCAAAAAGTTTAATAAAATAGATTATTCGCTTTGAGTTGTTCTTGCGACGTAAGAAAAATATAAAGCTATTGAAGCAGGTAATAAAAACCCGGCAAATTTAAAATTAATAAAAGCAAAAGCTCCAATAATTGCACCAGCTGTGAACGAAGCGACGGTGCCCATGCGTAATTTATTTGAGCGGCGTTCTTTTTGTTTTTGTTCCGGATTTTTAGCTGTGATTTCAGCGCGCACTAAACCTAATCCTAAATCAGTGGTAAGTCCTGTTAAATGAGTGGTGCGAACAGTGGCCCCTGATGACATCGTGATAGCGCCATTTTGTAAACCGCAAGCCATGCACAGAATAGCTGATAACAGATAATCATTTTTAAGATCAGTGTTGGCGCCGAACTCACCGAAGAATCCAAAAAAACCACCTAAAGCGACAACTAATAAAAGAAAAGCTACGATCTGCATGACCGGGGCATATTTCTGCCCGTGGCGGTAATGCGCGAACTGCTTTTCGGTTAAGTAGGCTGAAAACATCACGCCCGCCATAAAAGCTGCGGGAATAATTAAGGTCATGGCAAAGCCGTACCAATCCATTTGTTCAAAAGAAATTCCTGCTAAAGTGGCGTAGCCTGTGACGTGCGAAACAAAACGGTGGCTGGCTAAGAAGCCGCCGGTATTAATGCTTCCGGCTAAAAAGCTAAGAATGAACCAATCGATGTATGTTTTGCGGCTGACCTGATCTTCTAATTTGTGTTGGAACATACAAAATATTATATGGCACTTCTTTTGAAATGCCACAGTGTTTTTAAACAAAACTGTCCAATAGGGGGCAACATGGGTCGTAAAGTTTTAATCGGGGCGTTAGCTTTAGTTTTTTTAGCCACAGGTTGTGGTCCAATTAAAAACAAAAAAGAAGAACCGGAAGAAGTTGTCACGGCTGGCTTCAACTCTGGACTTAGCGGGGCTATTTATTTTGATAATAAAGAAAGCTACCAGCGCCTTGATATGCACAGCGGGCAAAGTGAAAATTTTTTAGCTAGCGGCCCTAAAATGACTTCAGCCTCGATCGGCGGTGATCGTTTTGTGACCGTGAAACGTTCACGAAGCTACCCAGAAATTTTAATTATGGGTAGAAATAAAGAACCTGTGACTCGCATTGCGATTCCTGAAAATCCAGATGGCACTCCGAAGCTTTCACGCAACGGAGAATTTGTTTTAATCGGTGGAATTGCTGGAGACACAAAAATTTATAACTTAAACGGCCAGGTTGTGACAAACCTACGAACAAACGTATCAAGTTATGATTGGCTACCTGATGGCCGCGTGATCTTTTCACGTTTTGGAACGATTTATATTATGGATGCTGACTTAAAAACTTTTAAAGTCTATCGTCAAATGGCAGGAACTTTAAGTTCATTAGCGGTAAGTCCTGATGGCGCTAACTTAGCTTTTGGAATGAAGTCAGGATCTGGTTCGCATATTTGGATTCTTAATTTATCTTCTGAAACTCTTCGTCAAATTACCACATCAAAAAGTGAAGAGCATTTTCCAGCGTGGTCACCGAATGCTAACCATTTAGTTGTAGCTAAAGGAAAGCTAGCAGCCATTGATCTGATTGATAATGATAACAGAACAAAACCTCAGAGTTGCCTTGAATTGTGGGTTGTGAGTGCTCACTCAAGTACAATCAGTGATTTAACTTCAGAAGATTTAGCCAACACATTTCTTGTCAAACAAAGTGTGCAAGGCCAAACCTCTGAAACCTGCGCAACGTCTGCGCCACTGTGGCTTTCTCAGTAATTAAACGAAGGCGCAGGCGATTCCGAAACCAATAAAGAGTACACTGGCAATACGGTGTACCCATTTCATCGGAATACGATCTGTGAACCACTTACCAAAAAACACGACGGGAGCATTGGCTAATAACATGCCCAATGTAGTTCCGAATGTAACCGCTGTCGTTGAGGCGTATCTGGCGCCTAGAGCGACAGTGGCTAGCTGAGTTTTGTCTCCCATCTCGGCCATAAAAAAAGCGATCAGGGTAGTTACAAAGGCGCCCCATTTGTAGTTTTCATTTAAGCCTTCATCTTTATCAGGAATTAAAATCCACAAACCAAATCCAATGAATGTAGTGGCTAAGATTAAGCGTAACATCGTTGGTGAAAAGTATTGCGTGATAAAGACACCGACATAACTTGCTAAAAAGTGATTCGCTAAGGTAGCGATAAAAATACCGAGTAAGATGGGAATTGGTTTTTTAAAGCGAGCCGCTAAAACTAAAGCGAGCAGTTGGGTTTTGTCTCCCATTTCGCTGATAAAAACTAAAATTGTTGAATTGATAATGGCTTCCATGAAGTTCCTCACAAAAAATAGCCGTGAGGTCTAAAGCATAAGACGACACGGGCGTTAATTAACACCTATGTCAGTCTCGTCGAGAAAGTTAAACTGTACTGCAGTTTTTTCTACCCAACTGTGCCGGGGGTTATACCCAGTATGTCGACACAGCTCTTATTCGTAAGAATAAGTGACTACTCCCTAACAACACTTAAGTTATTGTAAGTTAAATGAAAACGCAAGAATTTGCTGTTAACACACATTTTGTTTAGAGTAAGTCCTGCTTGTGCACTCGGTTTAAAGTCATTTACAATCATATGCCATGAGTCAGTTTCGTCGCGGGTTTAAAAGTATGCTTCCGATTGCGCCAGGAATTATTCCGTTCGGTGCGGTTATGGGAACAGTCAGCGCTGATGCGCACATGAGTTTCTTTCAAACAGTTTCAATGAATGCGATTGTTTTTGCCGGTGCTTCACAAATCGCAGCGGTTGAACTTATGAAATACCAAGCGGCGATTTGGGTTGTGGTCGCTACAGGCTTAATTATTAATTTACGCTTTTTACTTTACAGTGCGGCCTTATCTCCGGTGGTTCAACAAGAGCCTTTTACTAAAAAACTTTTTAGTGCTTTTTGTGTGACTGATCAAAGTTACGCGGTGATGTCAGCGGAACAAGATAAGTTTCGCACCAATCATGAGGCCGTTGAGTTTTACATAGGCTCGTGCGTGTGTATGTTAATCACCTGGCACGCCTCGGTGATTGCCGGATATATTTTCGGAAATTTCGCGCCGAAGTCGATTTCTTTAGATTACGCGATTCCTTTAAGTTTTGTGGCGTTGTTAATTCCCACACTTAAAAATAAAAAATATATTTTAGTCGCTGTGTTTTCTTCGGTGGTATCACTTTTATTAAACGATTTACCTTATCGTACGGGTTTAATGGCCACAGCTCTTTTAGGCATTGCGCTGGCGTATTTTCTAACGCGTAAAAAGGGGAATGTATGATTCCTCAAGCTTATTACTGGGTGAATGTTTTATTACTGGCGATTGGAACGTTAGCGATTCGCGGCTCGATTATCGCTTTATCTGCGAAAGTTAAAATTTCTGATCGCCTTAAAGAATTGTTTACGTTTATTCCAGCTGCGATTTTACCAGCTTTTGTTGCGCCTGCCGTGTTTTTTCATAAGGGCTCAGTGGACTGGGTTTTTGGCAGAGAGCGCGTGGTTGTTTTAGTTTTAGCGACAATCTTGTGTGCAGTGACTCGTTCGACATTGGCCACGATTGTTTTTGGTTTAGCGGCGCTTTATCTATTTACGAACTTTTGATTTTTTCTTTACTTTATCACGCAGTTCTTTGGCAAAAACTTGCGCTTCTTTTTTTAAATCTTCGCTAATGGCATTCCATTCAATATTTTCTAATGCTCCGATGATCGCGTAAGCAAAAAGTGAATGGTTATGCTTAGGATTAACTTCAACTAACTTGGCAAAAGTTTTTTTCCATCCTAGAGCGATAAATTGCGCTGGTGTTTTGATCTTCGCTTGTAGAAAAATTTTTTCTGTCGCTGGTCCAAAATTTTTAAAGTCTTGGATCGTTTTTAATTTATCCATTTTCTCGGCTAAAGACTCATCGCGGAACATGCGTGGTTTTCGCATATCTTCAGCTGAAACTTTTTCGATTTTTTCAGGCTTTGCTTTTTTAACTTTGCCGGTGGCTTTTTGATCGGCCTTTTTCTTACGATCGGGGATTGTACCCCACAAAGTTCCCGGGCGAGCCAACTCGCGCACGACTTTTTTAGCATGGTCTTCAAAATTTTCATCATTTAACGAAAGGTAAAGCCACTTTGGTAGAACTGAATGATTCACTAAAAATGGAAATTGCGAAAGAAGCTTTTCATGGTGTTCTTTTTCTGCAGGAAACATACAGCCGTCCCACTTTTCAGAACCGCCCTCAAAAAGCACCAGTTTTAAAAAAGGGCCGTCATAATAGGCAAATCCGCCGAACATAGCGCGGCGGTTAAAGCTTTCAGGAAGCAGATCTTCAATCCATTGTAATTCATCAAGTGCTTTTGCCATCTCTCACACTCATAGCGAAAAAATCTCTTTTACTCAAAAACAATTCGGGTCTAGAGTTAGATTATTCGCTTAAAAAGGAGTCATATCATGACTAAAGGGTTTGCTAAGGTTTCTTTGTTATCTGCTTTTTTCTTACTTGTTGTAGGTTGTTCGTCTTTACCACAGAAAGAAGTTTTTTCAGCGAATGCTAAAGGCTCTGTCACTAACCCTAAAGAAGTGATGTTTATTCACGGTATGTTCATGACGTCGGATAATTGGACAGAATGGCAGAAGTACTTCACATTACACGGTTATAAAACTTCAGCTCCAGCATGGCCGCAACATGATAAGCCTGTGGCCGAAATGCGCGATAAGAAAAACTTTGAGGCCTTAGCTGAAATTTCTTTAGAAGACGTATTAAATCATTACCGTGCTATTTTGCGCGACAAACCAGTAAAACCAATCCTTATTGGCCATTCAATGGGTGGGCTAGTGGCGCAAATTTTATTAAGCGAAAACTTAGCTTCAGCAGCCGTAGTACTTGATTCAGCTCCGCCACGTTGGACATTTGTTGTCAGCTGGTCTTTCACACGTACAAATTGGCCGATCTTAAATCCGTTTAGTTCAAGCCCTCTGGTGCAAGATCAAGATAGTTTTAATTACGCTTTTTGTAATGCGCAGAATGAATCTGAACAAAAAAGAATTTTTGAAACTTACGCTGTTCCTGAATCAAAAAGTGTAGGGCGTGGTCCATTAACTAAAGCAGGTTCGCTCAATTACGACAATGCGCGTGGGCCGTTATTGTTAGTTGCAGGAACTGAAGACCATATCATTCCGGCAAAATTAACTTACGCGAACTTTCAAAAATACTATGATACTCCGGGATACACAGAGTTTTACTTAGCTCAAGGCCGTGACCACTGTTTAATGGTAGCGCGTGGTTGGGAAGAGTTAGCCGAAACTTCTCGTCAATGGCTAGAAACAAAGTTGGTGAAATAATGAAAGCAGACGTTATTCAATATAAATTCGAATCTGAAGTTGGCGATATTTACCTTGAAGCTTCGGCAACAGGTCTTCGCAGCTGTCTGACTGAAAAACAAAAATCACCAATGGTTAAATCATTAGCTGAAGCGGGTGAAGCTAAAAAATATTTAGCACAAGCTGAAGCAGAAATTCGTGAATACTTAGCTGGAAAAAGAAAAACGTTTTCAGTTAAACTTGAGATCGTGGGTACGCCATTTCAAAAACAGGTGTGGAGTCAGTTACAGCAAATTCCATTCGGCAAATCAGTGTCTTACAAAGAGTTAGCCGAAAACATTGAAAATCCAAAAGCCGTGCGCGCAGTGGGAACCGCCAATGGCCGTAATAATTTTTGTATTATTATTCCTTGCCACCGTGTGATTGCAGCCGATGGAACATTGGGTGGCTACTCGGGTGGATTACCATTCAAGCGCCATTTGTTGAATTTAGAAAACATCGCTTTTAAAGGTTAATTCGCCGCAGGCGTCCTTAAGGCCAGCCTGCTTCTTAACATTTAAGTCATTTAGACTGTCTAGATTTGATATTTCGAGCCCTGTTCAAGACCTAGGGCTCGTTTAATAAAACACTTAAAATCACGATAATTAATGCATGATCGTTTCACTATGGATAACCATCGGACTTGTGATTGCAGCTGCGCTCGTTTCAACATTGGGTGCTTATTTCTCTATTATCGGGATCGGCGCTTTATTTAGCGGAGCCTTAGTTGCTGTTTGCTTGATGGCCGGATCTTTAGAGTTCGCTAAGTTCGTTTTAGCGGCTTATCTTCACCAAACTTGGAAAAATATCAACGTTGCATTTAAAATTTATATGACGTTCGCGGTTATTACTTTATCAGCGATCACGTCAATCGGTGTATTCGGATTTTTATCTGATGCCTATCAATCAGCTTCTACAGTGTTAGAAGGTGAAACTATCAAATTAGAGAACGTAAAAAAACAACAAGAAATGATTACAACAGAAATTGAACGTTTAAACTACTCTGTTGAAGAAATTCCTGAAGAGCGTATTTCAAAAAGGTTAGCGGCACGTCAAGCGATTGAGCCTCGCATTTTAGAATTAAATAAAAAGTACGCTGATAACGAAAAAACAATTACCGAATCAAACTTAAATATCTTAGAAGTTAAGAAAAAAGTAGGACCGTTAATCTACATTTCTCGTAACTTTAATATTCCGATTGATAAAGTGGTTCAGTACTTAATCTTAATTTTCGTATCGGTATTCGATCCGCTAGCGATCTGTTTAGTTGTTGCTGCCACTTACTCGATTGAAACTCGTAAGAATAAACACTTAGTGCAACACATGCAGCAAATGCAAGAGGCTGAGTTAGAAGCTAAGCTTGCCGTGGCTCGCCAAGCTGCTGCTAAGAAAATCGAAGAAGCTGCTGCCGCAGCTGCGCAAACAACAGCAACCGTTGAGGCTGCAGCACAAGCTGACGTGCAACAAGCCGTTGATGCCGTAGTCACTGAACAAAAAGAAACAGCGGCTATTGAAGCTGAGCATTCAAAAGCTTTAGAGTCTCAGGTTAAAGCTGAAGTTGAAGCTGAAGCAAAAGCCGAAGAAGTAAAAACAGAAGAAGTAAAAGTTGAAGCGAAAACTGAATCAGTAAATCCAGAAAATCAAGCGACTGATGATGATGTGATCGTTCAAATGAACTTTAAAGACGAACCCACGCAAGATAAAGCAACTAAAGACGAATCCTCAAAAGTGGTTTAATGTATGATCATTGTTACCAGATTTCTAGAACGTAAATGGGTTATCCAATTATTCGGTCTGGGACTGATCGTTGCTCCGTTTGTAAATATCCTTATTCAATTTTTAGTTTTAAATTCTAAATCGGGTATCTCTTGGAGATACATCAGCATTTCATCTTATTTAATGAGCGGATCTATCGCGAACTATGTTTTGGCTGTAGGAAGTATCATTATCGGCTGTATCATGTTAAGTGGTTCAACCAAAGCGTGGAAAGCGGTCTTAGCCTTAGTTGGAACGCATCTGGTTTTACAAATTATCAATTACAAATCAAAAGAATGGCAGGGCTCACTCGGGTGGGGAGCATTTGCTGTTAATCTTTCCGTGTTTTTATTTATCGCCGATCAATTAGTTTGGCGTATTAAATCTAAAGAAGAGCTAATGGCTGAAGCGATGGCCCGTGCAGCAGCGCTTAAACCAAAGCCAAAAACAACCCCAGAACCTACACCATTAGTGGCTAAAGCCGTTGTACCCGAAGCTAAACCAATTGAGCCTGCAATGCCAGTCAACTCAGGCAGTGATTTCGTGCTTGGTGGCGGCAGTCGTCCGGTTGAAAAAATTTTAAATCTTAAATCGTATAAGAAGATCTTTTTTAGTTTCGGAGCAGATCGCCCTTGGGGAAGACTGATGACTCTAACAAGCCATCAGTTGATCGTGAACTGTTTTGAAAAAGCACCGGAGTCTATTGAAAACAAAACGGTGCAAATTGCATTCACTAAAAATTTAGTCATTGATATTAAGTTCGATCGCAAAGAGAGTAATTTATATTATTTTACTCCCTTGGATATGACACCGGATCGCGTGTTAGAGCTGAACCAGTGGCTTAAAAAAATCGCTGTCTAATTACTTCACTTCAGCAGGGGCTTGAGCTTTAAGCTTGTTAGCCTGCTTAACAATAATAAATAATACAAACGCAATAATTAAAAAGTCGATAATACCTTGTAAGAAGTTACCGTAAGCTAATACAGCAGCGCCTTTTGATTTGGCCTCTTCGATTGTTAGATAAGTGTTACCATCTAAAGCGATAAATTGCTGAGCCACGTTTACGCCTTTCATTAAAAGACCGATTAACGGCATTAAGATATCGTTTACTAACGAATTAACGATTTTACCGAAGGCAGCCCCGATGATCACACCGACAGCTAAATCCATTACGTTGCCTTGCGCGATAAACTTTTTAAATTCTCCCATCATAAAATATTCCTCTCTACTGTGTAGATAAATAAGATAAAGCCTATTAAAATACTGTAAAAAGACAAGCACTTACAGGATGTCTGACCGCGCAAAGTGCTCCACCTAATTGTCTTAGCGTCATATGTTTAGACAGTAATATTCAATATATTTAATTTAGAGCGGGAATAGAGTGTGCATGCTTGAAGCCTATGCAATTTTTAAATTTAAAATCTATTTTGTCTTTGTCGTTTGTGATGCTTTCAACTTCGCTGGCATTTTCAGCCCCAGTTAAGCAGGCCGATTTGACCGGAACTCAGTACTGTAAAGATGAAACTAAACTTAAAAATTTAAGCTCAATCGCCCACCTTGATGAAAGAAACGAAATTGATCGCATCGTTGTTTCTAAAAAAAGCCGTGAGCTTTATTTGATCAGCCAGGGCCGTATTTACAAAACGTATAAAGTGGCTTTCGGTTTTGGCTTTTACGGTGGTAACAAAGTACAAATGGGCGATGGTCGCACACCTGAAGGTATTTATAGAGTCGAATTGAAAAATGCGCAATCAGCCTATTATAAAGCCCTGCGCGTTTCTTATCCGAATGCGCGAGATAAAGCTTTTGCTAAAGCGAGCGGTGTAAATCCTGGTGGTGATATCATGATTCACGGTTTTCCAGTTGCAGATAATAAAGAATTGCAGCGTTACGCGCTTTCGCAAACACACCCACAGTTAAATTGGACACAAGGCTGTGTAGCTGTCACAGACAAAGAAATCGAAGAGATTTTCTCATTAGTAGCTGTTAACACGACGATTGAAATTTGCCCCCGCTGATTAAACATCAATACGTTGTCAAAAAGTTTACCAACACAATCCTGACATAAATCAATATAAGGCCAGCACAAGCTGGCTTTTTTTTTGGATTTCATTCTACATCAACTTTAATTAGCAAAGGTGTATCAAAATGAAACATTCAGTGATTATCAAAAATCTGGTTCTTTTAAGCCTTATCGCCACAAGCACACAAACAGCTTGGTCGCATGTTAATGGCAAAGGATCTTACCGCATTGAAATCACAATGGATCAGGCCGCTCGTGAAACGTTAAAAGCCGACCAAAAAACACAAGTTTCTAATGTAAACATGAAAGTTTATTCTGCAGGTCAATTAACTGACGAAGAACAAGTTGAAATCTCAACACGCGGGCAAAGTTCTATTAAATTTCCCCGCAAAAACTTCAGTATTCATGCCTTAAAAGATGAAGGTGGCGAAAAGAAGAAAGTTAAAGTTGGCGACCTTAAATCCAAGAACATCGTAATGTCTGCGGGTGCGATGGATAATTTATTTGTCAAAAACAGTATCGGATACGCTTTATTAAAAGCGATCGGCATTCATTCTTTAAAAACACAATTTGCCGAAGTTAAAATTAATGGATCTTCACAAGGTCTGTATATGTTAACTGAAAACCAAACAGATAACTTAATGAAAGAGCAAGATGCTGAAGTCGTTTTTCGCCGCCGTTATAATGATGCTTTAGAAGTTAAAGATGCTAAAAAAGAATTATCACAAGCTCAAATTGAGCAATACCAAGCGACTTTAAAAAGTGTACATAAATCTATCCGTGAACTAAGTGGTGATGAGCTTATCGCCCGCTTAGAGAAAAATTTAAATTTAAAAAACTATCTTAAATGGTTAGCGTTTAACTATATCGTTAAAAACGGTGACTATTCGGACGAAGTTTACTTCTATGGTAAAACAAACCCACAAACCGGTGAAATCGTATTTGATGTAAGCCCGTGGGATATGGACGATTCTTTCTCAGAAAAAATGCACGCTAGCGGTTTTTTCACAAGCGCTAACTTTCACAGAACTGAAGATTCACAAAAACAAATGATCTATAACTACGAAAGCCGTATCGACCGCAAAGTCGCCGGTGATGAAAAGTTATTACGTATGTACTTTGAAGCTATGGGTGAAGTGGTTGAAACACTTTCTCAAGGCAGCACTTTATTTGAAATCCAAGATAAAATCTTAAGTGATTTAAACCCTTACTTAGACGATGCAGACGTTCAAGCCAACGGCCGCCTTGATGAAGGCCAAGCCCGTCATTCACGCGCGGCGATTGAAGACGAAGTGAAAGTAAAAATGGCTAAGGTGTATTCGCGCATGCAAGATATCAAAGCTGAATTAAACGTGATTAAAACAGAAGAAACTATTCACCACCGCGTACTTGATTTAGCGGGTTTAAGAAAAGTGCTTATCAAAATTAACAATGTCTTGATGAGAGAATTTACTAAGTAATTTAAACGGAGTTTTTTATGGTCCTTAAAAAGTTAGCCTCATTTTCTATGATCACAATAATGGCAACATCTGCAGCTTTCGCCGGAAAAAGCAAAAGCTCAGACTGGCGTGATGTTCCTGAATACTATGCAAAGTATTTTAAATACAACCGCTATATGGAGTATGATCATAACTCAACTTTTTTAAGACGTTTCAGAGTTCCACAACATCCATCAGGAAAATCGAACCAGCAAGACACTTACGTGAGATGGTCTGATGTTAAACTTAAAAGCGATACTCCGGCAGATGTTCGTGAGTGTTGGAATATTTTTGTCAGCGGCGGGGAGTGCGGTAAGCCTGTGGTTACTCCATTACCTGAACATTATACCGCTGAAGGTACATTAGATGTTCTGGCTTACAGCCGCTATGTTTCTGAAGAAAACGGGCTGCGTGTAGCTCGCGATGTGTTAGTTCAGGAGTTAGCTAAAAAAGACGCTTCACAAGGCGCATTATTAGAACGTATTTTAAAAACAACGTCTGATATAAGTTATACTTACCCAGATTCTTTTTCGACAATTCCGCAACAAGAACGCAAAGATATCGGCGTTTATCTTGTGTTAGGTATCGGTGGAGAGAAAAGTGCGAATGCCGCTTTAATTCAAAAAGCTGCAGATCAAATTCGCCATCTAGGATTTCAAGCAGAAATGTTAAAGGTCGATGCAAATTTAGGAAGTGATTATAATTCAGCGATGTTAAACGATATGCTTTCTCAGCGTTTACCAAAACTTAAAAAAGTTATTCTCGTTGCGGCCAGTAAGGGTGTAGCTGATTTTATTACCTTCTTCTTAAACCAAGGCCAAAACTTTCCGCAAGAGCAACGTGATAAGGTAAGATTAATGGTTTCTTTAAGTGGAGTTATTCGCCCGTCGATGGTCGCTGATTTTTTAACGAACAGCAATCGCCCTCTGCCTTTAATGATTCGTGGTCTTTTACACTTAACGGGTAAAGGTGACACGATCAAAGGTGTTGGCTCGTTATCGCATAATCCATGGCAAGGCCATGATCCGAAGATGGTGAAACAATCATTTTCACGTATGAAGTGGTTAAGTTTACCAGCTATTCCTGAAGGCCCAGAAGGTGTTACTCACTTAAGTATGTGGGAAGGTTTTTTAAAAACGCCAAGTTACCGTTGGAATGACAAAGCTTCACCGATGGACGGCTTAGTTGAAAGTGCGGCGTCTGTACTTCCACCAGATACAGGTCTTACAGAATATATCGTTCCGGTGTATGGTCCACATGCGATTGCACTGGGTTCATATACAGGTTCGTTAAGAGTAGCTCCTGAAGCGATGGGCGATGTTACTGACCGCGTAGTTCCTGAAGCCGGTGCAGAAATGTTAAGTGCCTTGTTCCGTGCTTTGCCGATTGAACTTATTCAATAATGCCCCAAAACTTTTTTTTGTTGAAAGCCTTTTTTTCCTATGATTTGTTATCGCTCGTAACAACTCATAGGAGTAAGGCGTGCGTATTATTTATTTCTTAACACTGATTTTTTCTGCGCAAATCGTTTTTGCCCAATTTCAAATGAATCAGACTCAGTACGATGAAGGTACTTTCTTTGCTCCGGCGTTTAATATGTCGAAGATTGATTATGAGCTTACGGATTTATTAGCTGATAATGGCACTTCACAGCTGTGTGCACCCATGGCGATCACGCATGCTTTTGAGTTTTTAAAAAATTACCGCAATCCAGGTTTTGCAAACCTTCCGGCTGTGGCCGATTTGGATAACGACGGAATTGAAAATACATTTAAAGACCGCGTTCGTTATTTTTTTCAAACCTGCAGTACAGATAGAAACGAAGGCACTCGTTACCGTCAGGCCATCGGCTGCATGGATACTTTTATCAAACAAAGTAATTATAACTCGTGGGCTTATATGATCGGACCACATTCGATTAATGCTCCCGCAGGAAGCCCTTTGGATGCTGTTCAGCATGTGCTTCGGTTATCTGAAATTAAATATTACGTGGCTCACCAGGCTGCTGTTTTGATGGGCATCGGTTGGTATAAATTTAATCCCGCGACACAAATTTGGGAACGTACGGGTGGCCATTTTTTCAACCTTTATGGCTACGCGAATATGGCGGGGTGGGGAGAAGATCAGGCTGATTTATTCGTCGTAAACTCGTGGATTGATTATCGTTCTCGTCCGGCAAATGAGCAGTTTGATACAGTGAAAATCACAAGTACGGGCTATTTAAATCAGGCTTCAATGCCAGCAGAAGTTGCCTACGAATTAGCAGGCGAAGGGTTTAATTTTGCTGAATATAAAGCCTTTGTCGAAGATATTTTCGTGGCATTTCCATATTAATTTTATCGCTTGACGATAAGCTGTTGGGGCATTAGATTGATCCCTCACGAACAGACGCGTGTTAAACGCGGGAGTAGCTCAGTTGATAGAGCGTCGCCTTGCCAAGGCGAAGGTCGCGGGTTTGAGCCCCGTCTCCCGCTCCAAATTTTTACTTATTTTTAAAACCCTTTCCGGATATCCTGAAAGGGTTTTTTGTTTTCTGCGGTTAATTTTTTAAAATTTAACCTATAGATGTTTATTTATTTAGTTAAGATTGCTACACATTTTACTAGACCTAGATATTTTTTAGACCAAAGATCATTTCATAAAAGAATGTTTTTCACTACGCTTGAATAAAACAGGAAGCGTGGATGAATAAAAAAATACTTATCGTTGAAGATGATCAATTTTTTCGTGAAGCTTTAAAAGATTTGCTTAAGAAAAATTATTCTGTGCTTGAAGCGCCGAATGGTCAATCTGCAAAAGAAATTTTATCTATGCAAGAGGATATCGACATCGTTTTGAGCGATATTCAAATGCCTGTTTGCAATGGCATTGAACTTTTAGAGTGGTCGAAGAAACATAAACCGGTACCTTTTGTTATCATGACCGGTTTTTCGACGGTTTTAGAGACCAAGAGCGCCTATGAGATAGGAGCTAAAGGTTTTATAGCGAAACCTTTTAAAAATGCCGATCTTATGTCAACTTTGGCCGCTGTGCTAAATCCGCAAGATGATAAACTGTTTCCAACTTGTGATATTAAAAAAGACTACTGTAAAGTTTCGATTGATGAATTTGTCGCGAAACCCAAGATCGATTTTGATGTTTACATAAAACTAGGCGAAGATAAAATTATCAAGCTGGCTCATAAAGGTGAAGAAATTCCACGCGAAAAACTAGCTCAATATAAAGAAAAAGGTTTGCGTTATCTATATATTCTTAAAGGCGATTTCAATAAGTTAATCAGTTTTAATTTGGGTCTTGCCAAAATTATGAAAGACCGTTCTGAAATTTCAGAAACTAAAAAATTAAATTTTCTAAAATACACCGGTGAAATTATATTAGAGAGAACTTTTATTAATGGTGTTGATAAAGATTCTTTAAAAGATGCTAAGTCTTTTTTAGAGCTGACATTAAGTGCTGTCACAGAATCTGATGAAAGCTTAGAACTTTTAGATGTGTTAAATTCACATTCAGATCATATATACGCACACTCTTTAGGAGTAGCTATGTATGCCGTAATGATAGCGAAAAAGCTTGAGATCGAATCTCCGACAACCTTGTATAAATTAAGTATGGCAGGTCTTTTTCATGATGTGGGAAAAAAAGAAATCGATCGTGCGATTTTAGATAAACCACGGCATCTGGTTTCTAAGGCAGAGCGTGCAGCGATTGAAAGCCACGTCGTGCGTGGACAGGAAATATTAAATGCCATGCAAAGTATTCCATCGGAAGTGATTCAACTTGTGCTTGAGCACCACGAAGATCAGCAAAATCTTGGATATCCGATGCAGAAGCACAAATTTCATCAACATCCGCTTTCGAAGATTCTTCAGTGTGCAAATATTTTTATTGAACAGACTTTAGCGGGCGCAAATTTTGCTGGTAAGCCTGCTGCCGAAGCAATTGCTCATCTAGAAAGTATTTATGCAGGGCGCATGGATCCTAAATGTATAAAAGCTCTTAAAGACTTATTTAAAATAAATTAGAGAATGCCCGATGAAAAAAATTGTTATTCTTTTCTTCATCGCGGTTACGACACACGCTATAGAGAAAAATTCTGAACCTATTCGTCCTTTACCTCTAAACCTGAAGGATAATAATCCCGAAAAAATGCAACTAGGTTTTTTACTTTTTAATGAAAAGAAACTTTCGGCTAATAACACGATTTCTTGTGCGAGTTGCCATGCGCTGAATGCATTCGGTGTTGATGGTTTAGCGAAATCCGTAGGTATACATGGAGGCATTGGCTCGATAAATGCGCCGACGGTATTTAATAGTGGGCTAAACTTTGTTCAATTCTGGAATGGGCGGGCGAAAACGCTGGAAGAACAAATCGACGGGCCGTTATTACACCCCAAAGAAATGGGAAATTCGTGGGCGCAAGCTGTCGCCAAATTAAATCAAGATAAAAAATACCGTGAAGCTTTTTCTGCCATCTACCGTGATGGAATAACGGTGGCCAATGTTAAAAATGCCATTGCTGATTTTGAACGTAAGCTTACGACGCCAAATTCAAAGTTTGACCGGTATCTGCGAGGAGAAAAAACTCTTTCTGAGCTGGAAGAAAATGGTTACAAGCGCTTTAAGTCTTTAGGATGTATATCTTGCCATCAAGGGCAAAACATCGGTGGCAATATGTTTCAAACTATGGGCGTTATGGGCAATTACTTTAAGGACCGTAAAGATATGCCGCAGACCGAAGATGATCTCGGGCGCTATTTAGTCACTAAGCGCGATCGTGATAAGTTTGTTTTTCGTGTTCCTAGTCTTCGTAATGTTGAAATGACGGCGCCGTATTTTCACGATGGCTATGCCAAAACTTTAGATCAAGCCGTAGATATTATGGGGCGTTACCAGTTAGGGCAAAAACTTTCGCAACGGGATATTACTTCCATTGTTGTTTTTTTAAAAACCTTAACGGGTGAAACACCATCTGTTCTGAAAAAGGTCGAAAAATGAAAAAGTACTTAGCTTTAAGTCTTTTTTGCATTTTTGGTTTGGCCGGCGTTGGTTATCTATACACGCATTCGCGAAGTCAGCTGCAGCAGCACCATCAAAAAATTATTAATTTATTAAATGATGCCCAGCAAAGTGAAGTCGAAGTTGAAAAAGATGTTTTAAGATTAAGAGATTTTTTGGCAGCAGATTATGACGCTTTGACAGTAGCTCGTGAAAAACTTGAGTTATTCTGTTCGCTAGATAACGACCACAAAATAGATAAAATTTCATTCGACGTATTTACTGTTTTTTCTGAATATTGCTACGCTTTAGAAGCTAAGCTCGCGGCTGTTGAAGATTTTAAATCAATCAATTCAGCGTACAAAAATTCATTGCTTTTTTTGCACGATCATTCGGTTGGGAGTTTTAGCCGTGGCCGCGTAGAACCTGAAGCTGAAAAAACATTGGTTTACGCCATCATGACCTACGCTCTTCTTTCAGATGCGACGTCTAAAACCAACGCTGAGCAAAGCATTCGTTTGCTGAAACGGCATAAATCGGCTGATCGTATCGTTATCGACCATGCGACAAAATTACTGAGCTTGCAGGAGGCGAAAAGAGAAGCTGTTGAACTTATTGTTAACTCGACGTCGTCGCAACTGCTTGTGAAATTAAGAAACATTTATTTGCAAGAATACCAAAAGGAATTTCAACGAGCGGAATTCTACCAGAATATTTTATTTGGCCTTTGCGTGACCCTTATCTTTATTTTTGTCTTTAATGTTTTAAACATCTGGAAAGGTGCGCGGGAATTACAAAAAGCGAATCTAACACTGGAACAAAGAGTTGATAGCCGCACAAAAGAACTTGTTTTGTCGCAAAAGATTATCACTGGTCAGCAACAGAGTCTGGCTTTAAGTTCTAAAATGTCTGCGCTTGGGGAAATGGCGGGCGGTGTGGCTCACGAGATAAATACACCTTTAGCGGTGATTCAAATGCGCACTGATTTAATGTTAGAGAACCTAACCGATCAAGAGCTCGATAAGGAAACTTTTAAATTATCACTTATGGCTATTGACATAACTGTGAAGCGCATAGGGCAAATTGTAAAAGCTCTTCGTTCTTTTGCGCGCGATGGCAGTAAAGATGAGTTATCTCTCTATCCGGTGCAAAGAATAATTGAAGACACATTCGGTTTGTGTCGTGAGCGCTTCGCAAATCATGGTATACATCTGGAGTGCTCGACGGTTGATGAAAGTTTGCAATTAAATTGCCGTCCCGGTGAAATTTCGCAAGTTCTACTTAATCTTTTAAATAATGCCTATGATGCTGTTCAAGAGTTAAACGCTAAATGGGTTAAGGTTGAAGCCTATAAAAACCAAGACGGTATTTTTCTTTGTGTTTCAGATAGTGGTTCGGGAATTCCTTTAGAAATTCAAACTAAGATGATGCAGCCATTTTTTACGACTAAAGAAATCGGTAAAGGAACGGGGTTAGGTTTAAGTATTTCGCGCGGGTTTGTTGAAAACCATGGCGGAAAGCTTACGATTGACAACGCTGCCAGCCACACAAAGTTTGTGCTTTCGTTTCCGATACCTTAACGTTATCGTTTTCATAGCGGAAAACTCACATCATATGAAAATACTTATTACCGGAGCTACAGGTTTTATCGGTCAACGACTTGTTCAAAGGCTAACTGCGAACGGTCATGAGGTCGTAGGATCTGCTCGCAGTTTTTCTGGTGAAAATTTTCCGCATTATACTTTTATCGCCGCCGATTTATCGAAGTCTTCGCAGTGTGATCAGTTCACTCAAAATATCGATGTTATTATTCACTGTGCCGGTAAAGCCGGGGTGTGGGGAAGTTTAGCTGAATACACGCAAGCCAATGTAGTTGCGACAAAAAATATTCTAGCCTCAGCCCAGAAAAATAAAGTGCGCCGTTTTATCAATATTTCTTCGCCTTCGATTTATTTTGCTTTTAAAGACCAATTTGATTTGAAAGAAACTGATCGACCCAAAAAATTTTCAAACGCCTATGCGCTAACAAAGTTTCAGGCCGAACAATTAGTGCAGGCCGCACATACACCAGATTTTTTAACTGTGTCGTTACGCCCGCGTGGTGTGATCGGCGCCGGAGATAAAAACTGGCTTCCGCGCATTATCGAAATGCAAAAAAACGGAAGTTTAGTGCAGCCAGGCTTAGGTGAAAACTTAGCTGACTTTACTTGTGTTGAGAATTTAATGGACGCGATTGAACTTTGCCTAACGACAGAAGAAAAAAATATGGGCGAAGTTTATAATATCACCAACGGAATGCCTGAAAAACTATGGACGGTGATTGAAGAATCACTTAAAGCCGTGGGGCTTTCGTCACAGCATAAAAAAGTTTTTTTTAGCGTAGCTATGACCGTGGCTAAAATTTCAGAAGTCATTCATCAATTAAAAAAGACTCAACAAGAGCCAGCGCTTTTACCGGTGAAAGTCGGTGTGGCGGCCTATTCGATGACTCTTGATATTTCTAAAGCGAAAACTAAGCTTGGTTACAAACCAAAACAATCAACAGCTGATGGCCTTCGTGAATTCGCTGCGTGGTATGTAAAACAAAAAATGTAAATTCATAAGGCTCACTCTGGTGAACGGTTTTAGTGCTCGCTAAAGGCACTGTATTGCCGTTCTCATTTTGAGACAGGTCTTTGGCTTGCACTTTCATAAACCTATGAAAAAGTTTTTAGTGTTAATTTTATTAGCGTTTACGGTAACGGCTCAAGCCCAAATGGCCTGTGTTTCGTTATTTGAAACGCCTTACGAAACACTAAACGCCAGATTAACCAAAAGATATCCTCGCTTGGAATTCATGACTAAAGATCCACGTGGTTTTATCAAAGAGATTCAAGAACGTTACAAAGAGCAGCGTTTGAAAGATCCAGCGCACGCCCTTGAGTTTGATTACAGCGATGTAGCCATGCCGATGGTTGAATATAGCGCTAAACATCTTGAAACGAAAATCAGCGAAACAACGATTTTAATCAGTGAAACTAAAATGATGTTAGAAGAAGTTTCGTCATTACGTATTCTTAAAAAGCGTATTTTAGAAAAGCAGGTCAAAGAGTATGAAGCTGCTGAACAATTTTATAAAGCTTTAGCTAACGAAGCGAGATTTTATCTTGCGCAAAACAAAGTCAGCTACCAAAAAAGTATCGAGTTTTTGTATTACTTCTCACGCGCCTACGGGCATTTTGAAACGCGTAAGCTTCCGTTTATGACTCGTTTTTACTTAGGTATTGACCGTGCCTTTCAGGGTTATAAGCAATTACCGATCGAGAAAGAATTTGCCAGATATCAAGAGCGTAAATTTGAAATTTTTCAAAGAAAATCTGCCGTAAATGGTTTTGTGATTTCTGAAAAATCATATTTAGAAGCGCTTCAACATCCCGAAGTAAAAGCTCCAACAGAAGAATTAAAAGCGATTATCGTTCCACTTTATGATGCGATCGGAAGGGAATTTCTGATGCGCTATATGCCTACAGAAATTTCTGTAGTGGGTGTAACACATGAATCTATCGAAGCTGATGGTTTTAAGCGTCCAAGTGGTGATTTTTGGATGCACGATATTCGTCACGAATCAGCACGCCAACAAGAAATTAAAAGCTTTATGGAAAAAAACGATATGACCTTAGAACAATGGCATAAGTTTTCTTCGCTTCAGGAAAAATGGTATTTAGAATACAAAAAACATTTAGGTTTAATTCAAGATAAAGAATTAAAAGAAGCGATTGAACTTTCTACGTTTAATTATTTTCATGACCGTGGTTATCCGTTTGTGCCTTCGGTATGGAAAAATCGTAAAAGCATGCATGTGTACTATGGACTTGTGCTGATGTTAACGTTAAGCGGGCAGGGAACCGGTTTTAAAAACGTGCGTTTAAATACTAAAATAGCGTCTGATTGGTTAGACAAATTCTTCGAAGCTAGACTGGCCGAAGAGGCCGAAGGTCTAAGTCAGATTTTAAATGATAAATAAGTTTTCATTTTATCAAATTCGTTAAAAATTTTAATCACTTATCCTGTCTCAATCTGAGACAAAATAGTTAAGCTATTGTTAAAAATTCCGATAAGTAGTTATGCATTTTAGATGGAATTATGTGCTACTGGCGATCTTTTCTATTTTCTTTATGAGCTGTCAGGGTCAAAAACTTGACCTGTCGGGAGCGTCGTCTTTAGGTGATACAATTGTTGATGATGGGAGTCGTACCGATGGTAGCGATTTAGGTTCTATTTATAATGTGACAATGGTTGTATCGGCTACGTCTGATATTCCTGAATGGACTAATGCTGAACTTCCGTTTGCGCCTCCCTCGCGTGCGCGCCAACAAATGGGAGAAAACTTTTCAGATACACAAACGCCATTTAAGTTCACTTACACTTATCCACCCAACAATTATAAATTAACAACCGCTCATATGTTAATGGACACTCGACGTGATAGCTCTGACACTGAAGGTATTTTTATCGACGGCGTGTTTACAGGCCGCGTACCTGGCAGTATGGTAGGCACAAGTCCAATGATCACACACAGACATTATTTCTGTGCCCAACAGGCCTGCGCCGGAGCTACAGCACCAGCAAGCCCTACAAACACGTACTATATGGATTGGTCGCTCACGCATTACAAGCAAGCGACCACAAATACATTTGACTTAGATTTAGAAGATTTACTTGTACCAACAACTTTAAATCCGGTGGGTATTGTTTCTGATGGTGTGGTTCGTGTGGTCACTGGAGACGATTCGCCAGTGTATCAAGCGCTGTTAGTATTAGAAGGAATTACGATTTCTAAAACACCACTTTCGTGCTCGAATTCTCCGACCTATTCGTTCACCAATGTCTATATTCATAATGATGGTAATAGTATTGGCCAGGCAGCTTTTTCTGGAACTGTGGTTGCGCCAAATACTTCATGGTCGACAAGTCAAACGAGCTTTCGCTCGGTTGAATTTTATTACGACCCAAAGCTTCCGCGCGTTAGTTCACTGGATTTTATTACAATCTCTTCAGCTACAGTTAACTTGCGTGTAAAACGTCAGGCCAGTGGAACTGCCGCGATCGTTGTTAACGGTGTTGGTATTGCTGAAGCAGGCTTTGACCGAAGCACGGCCACAGTCGCTGTAGAGAGATGGATTGATACACCAGCGGTGATTTCAAGTTGGACAAATTATGTAAATACGGTTTCAGCTACAAATACCGATACAACAACAAAATTGTATCTTGTCGATCTTTATGGTGCGGCCACAACTAAAGAACTTCTATCTCAGGGTAAGTTAAATATTTCTTTAGCGGGAAGTTTCGGAACCGCTTACGGCCAAGCGGCAACTTCGGGTCGTACTTACGGGGTCACAGTTGCAGGACCAGAACTTAACTTACAAGGTACATTCTACACTGAAATCTGTGCGGTGCCGAATAATCCAGATTCACCATTAAATGATAATGGTGAAGTGCCAACGGGATTAGATGGCGCAAGTCCCATCATCAGTTCAATTCAAGTGGTAAATATCACGCAAAACTCAGCCACGATTCAGTGGTTAACAAATGAACCAGCTACAACACAAGTGGGTTATGGTCTTGGTAACACCGATACGAGCAGCACTTTAGATTCAACGCTTTCAATCTTTCATAGCGTCACTATTACTGGTTTAAGCCCGTACAAGTTTTATACTTACGTTGTTAAATCACAGGATGGCAGTGCTAATCTAACAATTTCAGGAGCCAAAGTTTTTAGGACACTACGATAATGAAAATACAAAAAATTAATATCAGCATTTTTATCGTAAGCTTATTGATTGCGCTATCAGCAATAGCGCAATCAAAGAATGTGTATCGCACATCATTGAGTTTTATTCCGTTAGCAACTTCGACAAAGCAGGCAGGTAATGGCCCTGAAGGCAGCACGATCATGAGCCAATTTGAATTTGGCGTGCACAAACCTTTTTGGGGTTACGGTTTAGTTTATCAATACGATCAACATGGTGACTTTCAAAAAGACACGGGTCTTGGTTTAAAATTAGAAGTTAATTACAAGGCGATGTATCTTGATTTAGGTTATCTTGTAGCCGTTGAAAGAGTGTACGACGATCGCACTTATGAAAAAGAAACCGGTGATGGTTATTATATCGGTTTAGGCGGGCGTGTAAATTTTGGTAAAAGATATTTCTTTAACCTGACGTACAAACATCGTGTTCACAAATTAAAAAAACAAGACGACACAGCTTTATCTGATCCTATTATTCAGACTGACTCGTATCCACTGTTAGGTGTAGGAGTGAGTTTCTGAGAAACATAATTCTTTTTGTTTTATTCTTAGGTGTTATTGCTGGCTGCGGGAAACGACCCGCAGAACTTTTACGTCTGCAACAAGCTTATCCTGAAGATTTTCCGATTTACGCCACCGTCGGTGATGGTACTGGCCGTGTTTGGCAAATTGCTCGCGATGGAACTAAAACAGAATTTTTAACAGGTTTAAATGAACCACAAGGTTTAGCCACTGATGGTAAAGGCAATCTGTACGTGGTTGAACAAGGTAACTCACGACTATTACGTTATGATATAGCAACGAAAACTCAAACGGTGTTAGCTACAGGACTTTCTGTTCCTACAGCGGTCGCGGTTGATTCTCAAGGCGAAGTTTATGTCGCTGAAGAGGGCGCAAATCGTATTACGAAGATTTCTGACTCATCAACGTATGCTTCGTTTTCGAGTGCAGCCTCGGCTTTTACCTTTGGTTTAGGTGATCAACCGGTGATTGGCTTTTTTAATTTAAACCTGGTGCAATGGGGTTTAGATCGCCAACCAGATATTTCTGTTTTAAAGCCCATCAGTATGACAAGAGATGTTTTGGGGCGTATTTATGTTTCTGAAGGAACTGATTCTAACTCGCGGGTGATTCGCTTAGGTCCAACGTCTTCTGATGCTCCAGAGGTTATCGTGAATGGTTTAAATGGGGCGTTTGGTGTTATTACGGATCGTTCTGGAAATGTGTTTGTTGCTGAAACTGCTGAATCACGTATTGTGTATGTCACTCAAAATAGCCAATTGTATAAGTTTGTTGATTTAACCGCGCCACTGTACATGACAATGACGCGTATTCTTGAATAGGTTACTTCTTACAGGCGCATCATTGAATCTGCAGTAAACTTGCTTCTTTTGTAAGGTAGTGAACTCATTAGGGTTTTTATCTCTAATTCTTTCATGTCTTCAAAAGTTTGATCCCATGATTTGCTATCTAAGTATTCATCAACTTTTTTAATCCACTCAGGGCTTTGTTTACTTTGCATAGCTTCTTCACAGGCTGCTAAAAAACAAGTGGCCGTTGCAGCTGTTTTTACAAGGCCTAGCGGCTCATATTTTTCTTTTAAAGATTCATGTGGAGTCGCAACGACAGGGCGGCCAGTGGCTAAGTATTCGTACATTTGTGAAGTGGTGTGACCGCTTCTTCCTTCTTTGTAAGGAGCGATGGTGACATCCCAGCCAGCAAAATAGTTAGGTAAATATTTGTAGTCTTTTTTGCCGAAGAAATAAATATTCGGACGGCGCGGAAGATCGTTATAACAATTTCCCACCATAGGCCCCACTAAAATAAAATTCCAGCTCGGGCGAAAGTCAGCCATATCAGTTAATAAATCAAAATTTAAATGTTCAGTGATATCACCGCAGAATCCAAGTTTGGGTCCTGTAATTTTCTTCTGATCTAAAGGTTCGTTGACTTGGCGGGCTTGGCGAAAGTGACTTAGATCAATGCTATTTGGAAAGCTGTGAATATTATGGTGGTTGCTTTTACGGTGAGAATAAAGTTTTTCATTGGCCGCAAAAACTAAATCAGCTTTTTCTAAAAGTTCAATTTCTTGAACTGATAATTCAGCTGGATTTTCAGGGCTTGATTCGCTGATACAGTCGTAAATCGTACTGATCGGTGAAAGGTGGCGCGAATAATCAATGGCCTTTGTCGTGTCGTACCACACAGAAAAGTTAATGATAAATTCATCTTCAATCAAATCATCAACAACGCGCTTTAAAGCTTCGTGCTGTTCGTTTTCAGTTAATTCTTGTGGAAGAATAGGTTTAATAACTTCAATTCCACTTTCAGCGAAAACCTTGCGATAGCTGATTTGATTTGTATCCGCAAAGATCGGTTCCTCGATAAAAAACACGCGGCGGTGTTTAGCATAGCGAGAAAGTAGTTGTTGTGTACGCTGATAGACAAAGCCCCAACGCGTTTGAGAAAAAGCCAAAAGATCGTTCTTAATCATAGATTCCCCCTCTTAGAACAATGCGGTTAGATGTGGGGGAGATTGCAGAGTCGGTGCCAGCATAGCAGGCTTTGAGAGGCACTACCAAAATGTCCCTCGGGGTGATTTAGGCTTTTCCGTGCCCAAATTGCCCCGACGGAATGACAGAAAAAGAAACTAGCTTCTTAGTGCTGTTTCGTTAGAGTTTCGTTTTTTAACATAAGCTCAGGTAAAGAGTATGGCTTGCCATCTTCTTTAAGAAAGTTTCTTAAGTTGTACGAACGGTCTAAGATGTAGTTGTTTTGCTCGATAATATTTTTAAATAAGTTCACACGGTTAAAAGCTTCTTCAGAAGGGTATTTTAATACGCCCGAACCCGTTTCATGGCTTGAGTAAGCTAACTGAACTAATACACACTGAGAAACAGTTTCTGGGTTGATCACGTTAATCATGATCGGTAAACCGAATTCAGAGAAAATATCATTGTTCATTGTTAACTCGTCAAAAAGTCTGAATTTGTTATTTAAATCAACAAGGTTTGAGAAAATAGCCGTTAATTTTTTAACGATTTCATTCTTTTCATCTTCATCAACTTTACCGTTTAATGAGCTGATCGTGCTTAATAATTTAGAGACACGTTGGTCAACCACTTCGCGAGGTAAATTTTGGTTCAGTTCAAAAATTTTAGTTGTTACATAAAGTTCATAATTTAAGTAAGCATTGTGGTACTTATCGCGGATCTTGCCACCGACATGAGGGAACGGAACTTTGTTTTTAATTTCCTGCGGCATGTGTTGGCCAGTTGTTTCATAGAACTCTAAGTATTTGCTTTGGCGAAGACGATAGTGTTCACGCGATTTAGCAAAGTGAACGGCAACAACTTCAGTTTTGTTACCTTGTTGGTCAGCTTTGAATAATAAGTTTAACTGAGAACGTTTTTCTTTTTTCCAGTTGTCAAATAGGCTAAATTTTGAATTTTTACCGATAGAGTGTAAGAAAAAATGTTCTTTATCATTAATGCTATCACCAACAACTGCGATTTCCGCATCAGATGAATTTTTATCGCGTTTATATTTTACTAAACGGATTAAGTTAAATGTGCTTGAACTTTCATCGGCGTCAGTGTGATTTTCGGCGTTGATGATTTTGATCACACGGCGTTTTTCTGCCGGTAAATTTTTGTCTTCAGCAGCGATGGCATTAAATTGTGAAAGATCGGCAAATAAGTTTTCGTTAAATTGTCTGCGGTCTTTTAAGAATTGAGTCGCTGTAACATATTGGCGTAATAAATCGGTATTTAAGATTTTCATCTTTTGCGCAACGATAGAATCATATAAAGCGCGGGCTTCTGTAGATTCAAGATTTAAAACGTAGTCGCCAATGTATAGATCTGTCTTGCGGTCTGTTGTAGAACCAGAAAACACACGGTCATCTAATAATCTTTCGATAATTAAAGACGTTACCGGATCTTGGGCGTAAATTTTTACACCACCGAACCAGCCGCGGTTTTTATCGTTTACGGCGATAATTTTTAAACGGATTTGATTTTCAGTCATACGGAAGATCTGAATATCAAACTCTCCGGTGATGAAATAACGGTAACCAACATTAATTGGTAATAAATCGCCAGCTAAAGTTTTAGCTGTACCGACACTTGTTTCAAAAGATAGGGGAATGCGGTAACCGATAAAATCGCCAGTTTTAAAAACGAGTTTGTTATCTTTATCGCGGCGAAAGAAATCAGCCGCTGAGCGTGGGATTTTTGTAATTGGATCATAGGGTACACGTAATAATGAATCTTTACGGTTTGAAAATTGTTGGATGTAAGTGATTTTTTTAGAAGCATTGGCACCTACATGAACCGGAAGATCATATCCAAAGATACGTGAATCAACACCGGCTTTAATTTCCCAGATATCAATACCAGAATAGTTTTGCGCCACAGATGTATCTGAAACGAAATTGTATTTTCCGCCGATTTCGATACCGCGAAATAATTCAATAGATGGTAAACTGATTTTTTGACTTAACTTCGAGTTACGGATTGAATCTAAAAACTCACCCCACAGGCCGTCGCTTTTTTTAATCTCTTCTTTTGAAGCATCGGTTTGGGCAAAAGCGATGTTAGCGGTTAAAAGTAATGCAGCTGTCAAAGCCTTAAACAAATTCGTCCTGTGTTTCATAGGTATATCCTTTTAAATAGAGTCTTTATTCTTCGCTGGATTTAGATTGCGATTGCCGGACCAGGCTAAAGAATCTGGGTTGACATGTGTAAATTATATGTAAATATAGAGTGAGATGAGCTCAACACAGAATTTTCTTAAATATTTACTGGTGGATTTAAACTCCTTCTTTGCTTCGTGTGAGCAGCAGGATAACCCCAAGCTTCGTAATAAGCCGATTGCGGTGGTTCCGATGGTCACTGATAGTGCGACTATTATTGCTTCAAGTGTTGAAGCTAAACGAAAAGGCGTAAAGACTTTAACTAAAGTAGGCGAAGCCAAAAGACTGTGTCCTGGAATTATCTTTGTTGAAGGTCATCATAAACGGTATACCGAATACCACCATAAAATCGTTAAAGCGGTCGATGAAATCTGTCCGGTTGAAAAAGTCTTATCTATAGATGAGATGGTGTGTGAGTTGATCGGCCGCGAAATGGTTGAATCAACCGCCATCGAAATTGCGCGTAAAATTAAACATCATATAGAAACGACTGTCGGCGAATGTTTAACAACATCAATTGGCCTGGGGCCGAACATCATGATCGCTAAGATGGCGTCTGATTTAGTTAAGCCGAATGGTTTAGTTTCAGTGCCTCCACATAAAATCGGTGAAACTTTTGATCATCTCCCTATTGAAATCATTTCGGGTATTGGGCCGAACATGAAACGAAATTTAAACGCTAAAGGTTTTCATACGGTCGGTCAGTTGCGCGCTTTAAATCCACACCAATTAAAAGCGGTGTGGGGTGGAGTTGTCGGGTTACGTTTGGGCGAAGAGCTCGCAGGGCGAGATGTGCCGCGCGCTGAAAACGTAACTAAAGGAATGTCGCATGAACATGTTCTTCCGCCACAGTTACGTAATCCACAAGGTGGAACAGAGATTTTATTAAAACTTGCGACGAAGTTAAGTGCAAGGTTACGTGAAGGAAAGCAAAAATGTAAATCGCTTCACGTTTATATGAAAGATCAATATGGCCTTGATAGTTTAGATAAAACAATTTCGTTTGCCGAAACAGATGATACATTTTTTATTTTGCAACAGGTTAAAAAGCTGACTGAAAAAGGATCGCCTGAACGTCCGGTGAAAGTCGGCGTCGGTGTGTCAGGACTAAGTAATACGAATGAAGAACAATTAAGTTTATTTGCTGACCCGAAAACACAAAAATTGGGTCATGTTATGGATATTATCAATAAAAAATATGGAGCGAATACTTTAATACCTGCTGAATTTCTTGATGTGACGGATCAGGCCAAAGTTAAAATCTCATTTAATCATATTCCAAAAATAGGGGATGAATTTGATTGATTTGAAGAGTAGGATCTTTGCGATGCTCGCATCCTGCTGTTGCTTCTGACGACTTCCTGTCGTCAGACCGATAGGTGAACAGCCGAATTTTCGGAGGAAAGTTTTATGGAATATCGTCGTCTTGGTCAGGCAGGTCTTAAAGTTTCTGCTCTGTCTTTTGGTTCTTGGGTTACATTTTCAAATCAGGTGGATACAAAGCTTGCTGCCAATTGCATGGCGGCTGCGTATGAGCACGGAGTAAATTTTTTTGATAACGCTGAAGTTTATGCTGGCGGTAAATCAGAAGAAATCATGGGTGAAGTTCTAAAAAAATTAGAATGGCCACGTTTAAAATATATTGTGTCAACAAAATTTTACTGGGGCATTACAGATGGCCCGAATGAGCGTAATACTTTAAACCGTAAATATTTAATGAACGGTATTACGGGTTCACTTAAACGTTTACAAATGGATTACGTCGATCTTGTGTACTGTCATCGTCCTGACCCAAACACGCCGATTGAAGAAACAGTGTGGGCTATGCACGATATGATTGATCGTGATTATGCTTTATACTGGGGAACTTCTGAGTGGAGTGCGGCTGAAATCGATCAAGCTTATCAAATCGCCGAAAAATACCGCCTACGTAAACCAGTGGTTGAACAACCTCAATACAATTTATTATGGCGTGATCGCGTAGAAAAAGAATACGCTCCTATTTTTGAAAAATACGGCATGGGTTTAACAACTTGGTCACCGTTAGCGTCTGGTTTACTAACGGGTAAATACTTAGGTGGAAAAGTTCCTGAAGGTTCACGTTTAGCTTTAGAATCTTTAGGTTGGTTACGTGAAGAAGCGCTTGCTTCTGAAAAAACAAATAAAGTTCAGAAGTTTGTAAACATCGCCAAAGAATATTCTTTTGATCCAACTCAGTTGGCTTTAGCTTGGTGTTTGAAAAATAAAAATGTAAGCACAGTCATCACTGGAGCTTCGAAATTAGAACAAGTTCAACACAATATGAAGGCGATGGATTTAGTTGCTAAAATCGACGCTGAATTGTTGAAGAAATTAAATTCAATCTAAGATTGAATTTTCTAAATCTTAAAATAAAAAAAGAGCTAGCAACTTGCTAGCTCTTTTAGTTTGTGCGAATCGCAAAATCAATTAATCAAACCAATACGAACGCATCGCGATTGAACCATTTTGGATTTCGTTAAAAACAACCTCTGGTCCTTTTGTGTGGGTTTCATAACTAGCACCTAAACAGTACACAAGGGGTAAAAAGTGTTCTGGGGTAGGTACAGCCATGTTCGCATTCGGTTGTTCGCGCCAGTGTTCAATTAAATTTTTATCGTCACGCACGCGCACTTGTGAATTTACCCAAGCATCAAAGTTGGCAGCCCACGGCATAACCGGAGCTTTTTCTTTCCAGTCAAAGTTACGTAGGTTGTGAACAATATTACCTGAACCTAAGATCAAGATATTTTGTTCGCGTAAATCCGCAAGTTTTTCGGCTAAACGATAATGTTCAACAAAAGATTTGCTGCGATCTAAACTTAACTGCACAACCGGAATATCGGCCTTCGGAAAAAGGTGAACTAAAGTCGACCAAGTTCCATGATCTAAACCCCAGTTGTTTTCTGAAGGCTTAATTCCAAGGTCTGATTTTTTATCAAACATTTGCGGGTAACCGGCAGGGCGGTATTTTAATTCATACAGCTCATCCGGAAATCCATACATATCATAGATCTGTTTTGGATTTGTATCTGCCGTAAAGTAAGTGCCATGATCTGTTTCCCAATGGGCCGAAACCATTAAGATCGCTTTAGGTCTGTGCTTTAATAAACGTTCTCCTAAAGCATTTAATGTTCGCGAGTATTCATTATCAGCTAACGCATTCATAGGGGAACCGTGGCCAATAAATAAAACGGGTTGTCTCATGGCTACCTCCTTTCGCTAGATAAAAAGGGAAGGGCGAATTACTTCGCCGTTTTGCCGAAGGCGAACTACTTCGCCTTCGCACCTTGTACTTTTAGAGTGATTGTTACTTCGTCGCCAACAACGGGGCCGACTTCAACAGCTTTGCTCCATTTTAAACCGTAGTCTTGACGGTTGATTTTAGTTGTCGCAGTGAAAGCGGCTTTATCGTTACCGTAAGCATCTTTAGCTATACCTAAGAATTTACCATCTAAAGAAACTTCTCTAGTTTTGTCTTTGATTGTTAAATCACCCACCACTGTGAACTTTTCTGGAGAGCCAGTGATTTTTTTACTTTTGAAAGTCATATTCGGGTATTTAGTTGCATCAAAGAAATCGGCGCTCTTTAAGTGTTTGTCACGGTCACCGTTAGAGGTGTCGATGGATGCTGTATCAATCTTAGCTGTTACTTTTGAATCTGTGAATTTTTCAGCGAATTCAATTTCACCTTCAAATTTTGTAAAACGGCCTTCAACTGACGAAATCACTAAATGCGGGATTTCAAAACCTACTTTAGAGTGGGCAGGGTCGATGGCGTATTTGCCAGCTTGGCTCGTTGCAGCTGCAGCAGCCTTAGAATCTTTTTTGTCGGCTGCATAAGTTGTAAAGCCGAAAGCTGAAATAGCTAGTGCGATTAATAGTGTGTTTTTGTTCATTGTCATACTCCTTGTTTAAAACAATGTTTGGTTATTCAAATTACAATTAGTATCGCCCGAAATTCAGTGTTGCAAAAGACCCAATAATTGGAAATAATTGTTCCACTATTGGAACAATAGTAATAGAGGAATTATATGACTGAACAATTGGGCTTAGATCTGAACCTTGCTAAAATTTATGTCAAAGTGATCGAGTATAAGAGCTTTAGCGGGGCGGCACGCATGCTACGCCTGCCAAAGTCCACGGTGTCTCGCTCGGTCAGTCAGTTAGAAAAAGACTTAGGAATACAGTTGATTCTTAGAACGACTCGTCAATTCAGCATGACTCACCAGGGTGAGAAATTCTACCACGACTGCCGACACCTCCTTAGCGACTTTGAAGTTAAAGTTAATCAACTCTTAGAAAGCAAAAAGGGTGCTCAAGGCACTATTCGAGTAACGGCTCCTCTTGATTTAGGAGTAGCGGTCTTAAATCCATTCATTATCGAATTCACACAAGCTTACCCCGGTGTTGAAATCGAAGTTGATTACTCTGATGAGGTGATTAACTTAGTGCGCGAAGGAATTGATTTAGCTTTGCGTATCGGCACCCCGAAAGACAGCCGTCTTAAGATGAAAAAAATCGGGGAGTCGGGATTTTCGATTGTGGCAACTCACGACTATTGGCAGCGCCGAGGGTATCCCCAAAAGCCCGCTGATTTAGACAAGTTGACCTATATGCATTTCAGCCGTTTAGGCCGAGCGATCAAGTTCAGTAACGGTAAAGACAGTTTTGATGTGAAGAACGATCCACGTATTGCGATCAATAACTTAGAGTCATTAAAAAATATCGTGATGGCTTCGCAAGGTTTTGGCGTTATTCCAGATTTTTTTGTGAAAGCAGAAATTCAACAAGGGAAGTTAGCGGCTGTTTTAGAGTCTTATAAAACGCCAGCGGTTCCGATCTACTGGGCGATGCCAGAGCATAAAGAAAATGCCCCAGCGATTAAAAACTTTAGGGAGTTTGTCACTCCCAAAATTCGTTCGGTTTTATAATTATAAAAGTAAAAGCATGTTGCCAACATTCGAGTAGAACTGAATTTGGCGATCGCGGATAAGCTTAGGGTTACGTACACCTAATAAGTAGAAGTGACGGTAGTCTAAAACCTGTTCCCAGTGTTCTAAGCCTAAAACAACAGATCTATCAGCACGAACTTTATTTAAAGTTTTTTCTGTCGTTGGAATTTCTGTCGTGTGAACAGCTGATTCATAACTAACTACGCCATCAGAAGGACCTGTGATGAACTTATCAGTTACACTTAATACCGCCGACATGTTGGCCGCGTTTGTGATATCCCAGTTAACTGGTTGGTATCCACCGTAAGCGATAATTTTTAAAGCCGAAGGCACGCGCACAGATTTAATAAACTGTTGTGTGAATGGAGTTGTTAGTTGGCGAAGACCATCTAAGTGAGCCCAGTCCATTAATGTTTTAAATAACCAAGAGTTTTCGCGCCAGTTCTCTACGAACTCAACACCATTAAATGGCGTACTTACCGTGACAAGAGTTTTCACATCGCGAGCGCCTTTATTGATAGCGTATAGGGCGTATAAACCACCAGCGCTATGGCCAACTACGTTTAATTGAGCGTTCGGAGCTAGTTTACGAAGGTTTTGGAATAAATAAAGAACGCGTTCGCCGTTTTCTTCGATGGTTCCAACCGGGTTAAGCTTTTGCGCGATAACCACAGTAAAGCCTTTAGCTTGCATCGCTGAAACGATGTCGCTTGAGAAGTACTCTGGCGCAAAGGAGTTGAAAAAGCCCGGAACGAACACAACGATGCGTTTCGTGCTGGCTGAAAGCTTGTCTGTTGTTAACACTTTGTTAACATTGGCTTCGGCCGTAGGCATTTCGAACGTGGCCGCTTCTAATTTAGATTCACCGGCGTTCAATAACAGTGGTGAAAACACCACACATAAAGACAGAATTAAAGTTGTAAGTTTTACCATGTATCCCCCCTGGAAAACTTGCGTAAGTTGGGTAAGAACCTATGCCTTAGAACCTTGATCTGTCACTCTCGGTGAATGAAAAAAACAAAAATTAGAGTGAAAGCCCTATAAAATTAACTTGATAATCCTTTTACAGTAATTTGACATATTGCGACATCGCTTGAATTAGGGTATAAAGGTAGGCGTTTCAGACACAGTACGAATGACTTGGGGGAAGAACTATATGTCAAATGCGGAATCAACTCCGGCAGCACTTAATGTATTAGATGGTGCACTAGAAAAAGAAATCAAAGAAGTAGTAGTTACGAAAGCTGCCAAAGACGAAGACCATGACAGCGATGACATGGATATGGAGCAAGACAAAGTTCACGACCGTTTCGGCGGTGGTGATGATGATATCTCTTTAGATAACTCAAATGCAGTTAACTTATTATCTGAAGAAGATGAAGACTTTAACTTCGATGCAGTAGAAAACATTTTAGATTTACCTGAAAATGAATTTCCAAAATTCACTTTAGCTAAAAATAAAGCGCGTTTCTTACGTATGGTAAGTTGGTATCGTCAAAAAGAAGAGTGGATCGAAGTAGCTCCATTATCTGGCGTACAAAAGCTTTTCAAACAACAAACGAAAGAGCTTGAAGGTATCCGCGCATCTAAAATGGATTACGAAATGGAACTTGAGACAGGAACATTAACTCCGTCACAACGTTCTTACAAACGTGACGAATTAAAAATGTGCCGTGTACAAGAGAAAATGGCTGTGCACTTAATTTCTAAGTTACAGTTAAAAATCAAATCGGGTCGTCGCTAGTCGCTCCGTAAAAAATTGAATATCGATTTTGAAAAGGATCATGTAAAACATGATCCTTTTTTTATTTGTTCACTCTGTATTTGCGAATTTCATTTCGTAGTGTCTCTGATCTTACGCTTTAAATCAGATTGGGACAGTTATTCGCCCTTAATTTGACCTCCATCTTTAGGCCAGAAAATTCTGTTTTGAGGCGCTTAAAACCGCTTATAATCGTTTACGCAAGAATTCAGTCATCTTTTTTCAACTGACCCCTAAAGGTTTTTTATTTCATTCCGATACATTCATTGTGAGTCGTTTGATTCAAGACGAGAAATAAAAACTCTCTCTAAGAAGCAGACACTTTAGATTTTTATTTAATGGCGTAACGCCGACGATTAAAGAGGAGGCCTAATGGCTCGATCATTTGTATACATTGTATCAGAGAATCCTGAAGTCGTTGAGAAGGTGAAAAAATCTTGCGAAGGTCAAGATGTTAGCTTTTTCAATTATTCGGGACCGCAATGGAGAGAAGGAATGGAAAATCCATTCTTCAGAACACAATTAACTAACGGTGTTCCGGCTCTTACTGCAGGTTTAACACCAGTTAACAATGAAGGTGGCGGAAACGTAGTTTCTTTCCCTACAGCATCAACTGGACAAACAGAAAAAGTTCAGAAGATGGAAGACATGGAAGCTCGTGCTATCGAAGCTGCTATTTACCAATACAAAGGTAATTTAACAGAAGCGGCGAAAGCATTAGGTATCGGCCGTGCGACTCTTTATCGTAAAGTAAAACAATATCACATCGACCCCTCCCAAGCTCGACGTCGTAAGTTAGTTGCTGCTTAGTCTTCGACTAAGTTGTAGCCGCACCTACGAACGATATTAAAAACTTAAATTGAATCAATTTAAAACGAACGGCTGGACCTTAGGTCTGGCCGTATCGTTTTTTTGCCGTTTGTGTGAGAGAATAATTAAGTAACCCAGCGGAGAAACTAATGAATAAAAACAAAATTTTTGTAGCCCTTGTAGGTGTCATCGCCATCGCTTTTGCAACTCATTATTTCTTTGTAAAAAACATCGAAGATAAAGAGCGTGAAGTAGCAAGCTTTGGTGAAAGAAATTCTGCTGAACAAATCAAATGGGAACAAAATTTAGCTCGTGATTTATCAGCGGGAAAAGTAAAAACACAGTTAGGTTCACAAGTTTCTTGGCAAGATGTTTTTGTTTATGAATTCTTACGTGGCCAATACAATGTTTCTGTAAAACAAGGTCAGATTGATCGTATTACTTTACAAGAGCAGCACCAGGGTTTTGCTATTGATGTAAATCAATTTATGAAAGACTACGGCTCTAAAATTAAAAAATTTTCTAAATTTGAAATCAAAAAAGTTGATTCTCAGCAAGATATCGTCGAGCTTATCGATGCTTCGGGACACGATGCGGGAGCTTTCTTATTTAACCGCAACGACCAAGGTCGTGTCACTGAAATCGTTGTTCAATAATTTACGCCGCTGCGCTGGCTGGCTTTCCTAGCCGGCCTTTCTGACCGCTTCCTGCGGTCAGATGGATTGGTCTTGAATTCATTCTTAATATTTACAATTTAGACTCTGTTTTTCACTCTTAAATACCGATGAGAAATCATGGTATTTCCAGATTTAAATTCATTTGAATTGTCTTCGCAAAAACATAAACCACTTGTGCCGATTCGCATTCTATCAACTGTGATCGATTATTTTATCTTCGCACCGGTGATCAGTTTTTTAATTCTAGTATTTTTTCACAGCGGTGTAGATATCTACCGTTCTTTTCCTAAATCTACCGAAGCGCAATCGGTGTTTGGTTATCTGGTTGTAGGCTATGTGATTTTATCTACGTTCTTTCAGGCGCTTTTTATGTCTTTTATGGGAGCAACGCCGGGCCAATTTTTTTTAAAACTTCATGTTGAATTTAAAAACACACAGTATCCACTTTTTTTACAAGCTTGGGCTCGTCAGTTAGGTTTTGTTTTAAGTTTTTTGTTCTTGGGTATTCCATTTTTAAAAGCCTTAGCTGATGAAAACGGGCAGTGCTTTTATGAAAAGATGACCGAATCACAGTTGTATTCAAAATGGCCTATGGATCGCCATTCTTATTTTTACAAAGCGATTGAAGTAGATCGTAAGTTCTGGTCAGCTTCGCTTGCGACAATCAGTTCGTTTTTAATTTTCTTAGGTCTTGTGATGTTCTGGAAGAATTATCAATTTGTTCTAACGTCTCCTGATAGTTACGCGAAAATGAAGAGTAAGAAAAAATCGTGTACTGAATTTGTTCATTTAGATTCAACTGATCGCTTACGTTACGCGATTGCGATGAACTTAGTGGGTACGGTTTCTGATGCGTGTTTAGATCAAGAAGCTGATTTTGTTTTATGGCGTAATTTTACTGATGACCGCGCTTTGGCTTATTTTGCCAAGTTTGTGACAAGCTCAAACGATACTGTTGAGGATAAATACCTTGATCAAGCCTGTATAGAGGATTCTAAATCTGAAGGCTGCTACTGGGCTACGACATTTGTTAAAAATAACTTCTCTGAAATTCGTAAAAGTCCAGAAATGGCCAATACGATTTTAGGTAAAGTGCTTCTGTATGAATTTGCTTCTAAAGGAAACACAAAAAAACGTATTCAGGCATTTAATGATTTAAAAGAGTATTCTGAGTTTAAGAGTGTAAAAAAATATCTTCTTTTAGAAAATCTAAATGATTTAGCAAAAGAACAAGAAGCGTTAGCTTCAAGAACAGAATTACGTGACCCGAAATCACGTCGTCCTGCTAATTTTGAACCGCTAAAAAAAGAACCGCTTTTAGACAGTGATGAAATTAAAACGCTGATCGAGGATTTATGATTTTTCCTGGCGATATTTATCATCATAAAATTCAGCCAAGCCTGACTCCGGTGTGGGTGATGATTGCGGTCAATGTTTTTGTCTATTTGTTTACTTTAATAGGCTTCTCTGACCCGGGTAGAAATTATCGCCATGAAGTTTATCAAGAAAAAGTTGCAAAGCTTTCAGAGATGTATCGTCAAACATTAGATCCGGTAGAATTAGAAACTTTTGATCCAAGTAATGTGCAGGTGATGATTCGTGATTCACGGTTTTGGGTACGTGCCCAAAATTTTCCGTTTAAAGGTGATCAGGTAAAAATCGAAGATACAAAGTTATTTTTATCTGAGCTTCGTTCAGAATATTTAAAATCTCCACAATACACTTTTGGTTTATCGCCATCACCCACGTCTTTATGGGCGTGGTTAACTTATCAGTTTTTACACACAGGATTTTTTCATTTAGCGATGAATTTATTTTTCTTGTATTTAGTTTTAACGGTGTTGCAAAAACATATCCCACACACGTGGGTTTATTCCGTTTATGTGTTAAGTGGCTTAGGCGGCGGTGTTGCGTACCTGTTTATGAACCAATTTAATGAGATTGCGGTACTTGGCGCCAGTGGTGCTATTTGCGGTTTAATGGCTTTCTTAGCCGTTGTGGCGAATACGCGAAACATTGAGTGGAGTTACTTTTTATCGCCGTTAAACGGCTATTACGGCGTAATTTATTTGCCGGCTTTTTTACTTTTTCCGGTTTATTTAGTTTCTGATTTTACAACAGTACTTTACTACAACACAGGTATTCAGGCTTCAGTTGCGCATTCAGCGCACATCGGTGGTACGATCACGGGTTTTACTTTAGGTTTGTATTATCTGTATGATCAGCGAGTAAAAAAGCATATCTTAAAAGAATGGGGCCATGCTTTATCTCGCGAAGACTATTCAGATCTTCGCGATAAAGTCGGGTAGAAATAAAAAAAGGGACGTTACCGTCCCTTTTTTTATTTTATAAGTATATGAATACTACTACGACTATTGATTTTCTTCTGGAGCGAAACCGCGTCTCATTGTGTTTTCTGTCACAACGATTGGCTCAGTGAATTGTTTTAAATAATCAGGGCCGCCGGTTTTTGAACCGATACCTGACATTTTGTATCCACCGAACGGGTGACGATCGACCATGGCACCTGTGATACCGCGGTTGATGTACATGTTACCCACTTCAAGATCATGCTTAACACGTTCAATGTTAGCTGGGCTTCTTGAGAAGATACCGCCAGTTAAGGCGTATTCAGTAGAGTTCGCGATTTCTAAAGCATGAGTTAAATCTTTCGCGCGAATCATCGCCACGATTGGGCCGAAGAATTCGTTTTGAGCCACATCGTCAGAACCTTTCACATCACCAAAGATTGTGATCGGAACGAAGAAGCCACCTTGCGGAGATTCACCTTTAAATAACACTTTATATTTTGCTGAAGCTTGCGCGATTGAATTGTTTAAACGCGTGTAAGCTTCTTCATCGACAACTGGTCCGAAATATCCTTTTGGATTTTCAGCTGAAGAGATTTCGATTGATTTAGCACCTTCAACTAAACGTTGAGTGAATTTTTCGTAAACTTCATCTAATACGATCACACGAGAAGCTGCAGAACATTTTTGACCTGCAAAACCAAATGCTGAGTATAGAACGCCATCTACGGCTTCATCTAAATCTGCATCGCTATCAATGATCACGGCATTTTTACCGCCCATTTCGATAATACAACGCTTAACGTGCTGCTGGCCTGGTTGAACAACGGCCGCGTTTTTAGCGATTAATAAACCCACAACTTTAGATCCTGTGAAAGCGATCGTTGTTGTATGAGCATGCTTCACGATGTAATCACCCACGATCTCACCATAACCTGGTAAGAATTGAAGAGCGCCATCAGGAAGACCAGCCTGTTTAAATAAATCGTAAAGACCTTGAGCCACTAATGAAGATTGCTCTGCCGGTTTCATAACAACTGTATTGCCAGTTACTAAGGCCGCAGCCACTTGACCAGCTAAGATCGCAAGCGGGAAGTTCCATGGAGAGATAACCGCTACAACACCACGAGGTTTGTAGATGTATTGGCTCACTTCACCTGGAGCGTGACCCACGCGTAATGGACGCGCTAATTCACGTTGGTGACGGGCGTAGTAACGTAAGAAGTCGATCGCCTCAGCGACGTCAGCATCTGCTTCAGCCCAAGGTTTACCTACTTCAACGATTTGGTGAGCCATTAATTTGTATTTATTTTTCACCATTAAATCAGCTACGTCGTCTAAGTATTTAGCGCGACGGAAGCTATCAACGTTTTTCCAAGTTTTAAAACCTTCTTGCGCTTTTTGCATAGCTTGTTCTGCTGTTTCAGTAGAAGCCATTGTTACATCAGCCACAACTTGTGAGTTGTTAGAAGGGTTCACACGTTTAAAAGATTCACCAGTTGAAACTTTTTTGCCACCAATGATTGGTTCAATTTTAACTGGTAACTGAGATTTTAAATTAGCGATCGCTTTTAAAGTTTCAGTACGAACTTCTTCAACAGCGAAGTCTAAGTAGGGTTCATTGTAGAAATCAGTTGGTTTAGTTTCAGGAGTTGGATTTGTCGGTGTTAAGCCAATGGCTGGATCTTTTAATAATTCAGCTGTTGTTTTGCCTTCAGCAAATTTTCCACGTAACCAAGATTCGTTCGATGTATTTTCTAATAAACGACGCACAAGGTACGCCATACCCGGAATTAATTCACCCACGGGAGCGTATTCACGAACACGGTAACCCATGTCTGATAAAGCTTTTTTGATCGGCTCGGCCATTCCGTATAACATTTGGATTTCGTAAGCGTTTTTAGGTAAGCCAAGTTGTTCAGCTTTAACTAACGCTGCAGAAATTGTACGAACGTTGTGAGAAGCTAAAGCTACACGAATGAATTTGTAGTTTTCTAGTAAGTAGCCTGCGCACATTTCGTAGTTCGCATCTGATTCAGCTTTATTTAAGTAAACTGGAATTGACCAGTTTTTTTGTTTCGCTTCGATCGTTTCAGAATCCCAGTAAGCGCCTTTTACTAAACGAATAGTAAATGGTGTGCCACGTTTTTTTGCGAACTCAGTTAAATCTTTTACGTCAGCGTATGAATCACGTAAGTAAGCTTGTACTACGCAACCGAAGAAACGGTAGCTAGCAAATTCAGGCTCAGAGATTAACTCTTTGAAAACTTCTACAGTTAAATGTTTTACTCCGTAGTGTTCCATATCTAAGTTTACGAACACGCCAAGATCCATACCTTTTTTGAAGATTGGACGAAGACGATCTTTCAACATTGTTTTAGATTCATCCCAGGCTTTGTCGTTAATCTGAGAATAAACCGCAGTCATTTTTACTGACACGTTGATTTTTGGAATCGCGCCATCAGCATCACGGTCTAAAAGTGGAATCTCTTCCCATTTGAGAGCGTCTTTAGCAAGCCATTCGATTAATTCGATATAACGCTTTTGATATTCTAAAGCTTCTTTTTCAGAAAGAGTGGCTTCACCTAAAATATCAACTGTGAAAGTTAAATTGTTTTTACGGGCTTTTTTCAAGACAGTTAAAGCTTCATCAGGCGTTTCACCAGTGATGAACATCTTAGCCATTGAAGTTACGTTCTTTTTAATCGCGCCGGCCATTAAGCCCGGAGCTAAAGAACCTAAGCCTAAGCCCACGTTGAAGACTGAAGGAAGTTCTGCTTTACCACCTTCAGAGAAATATTCTTTTAAGTGAGTGGCTACGCCGTCAGAAGTTGTAAGAGATGGTAACACGTCCACGAAACGAAACATGTTCGTTTTGAATTTTTCATTCTTCATCGACCAGTCCATCACTGAACCGTACCAGAAGTCTTTTGAAAATAGTGAACCTTTAGATTGAGATTCCATACGACGTAGGATCTCTTCGCCCTTAGTTTGGATTTTTAACTGATTGTCTTGCATGCCTAAGTTTTTACTTAGTTCACGTCCCATTGGCAAACTAAAAGCGGCTGGTTATGAGAGCGTGTTTTGTCTCTCAAAATCGCCTCTAATTTATCACCAGATTTTAGTTGTCCGACACCTGACGGGGTGCCCGTTAAAAGAACATCGTGCGGCGCTACGGGGAAATGCGTTTTAACATATTTTAAAAGCGTTTCGGGGCTAAAGATCATGTCAGAAGCATTGCCTAATTGTTTAGTTTCGTTATTAATTTTTAATTCGAGCTGCAGTGATTCAAGATTAGGCACACTATTCAATTCTAGCCATGGGCCTAGCGGGCAGGAATCAGTAAATGATTTAGCTAATGTCCACGGAAGGCCGTTTTTTTTAGCATCAGATTGAGCATCGCGTGCTGTCAAATCAAGCGCTAAAGTGAAGTGTGAAAATTCCAAATTTTCATTTAGCCAGAACGCGATTTCTAATTCGTGATGAATTTCTTTCGACCAAGCGGGTAAGTGAATCACGCTGCCTGAAGAAATTGTTGTTCCTGATTTTAAAAAAATCACAGGATTTGCAGGAACTTCGGCTTTCATTTCTTTGGCGTGATCAGCGTAGTTACGGCCTGCGGCCCACACGTTACGAATTAAATTTGAATGAAAAGTATTTTTCTCGTTAGCCATTAGCAGCTCCGCGTGATTTGAACATCCAGATCCCATCTTCACCAATTTGAAACTGAATAAATTGCGCAGGTGACCAGCCGGCGAATTCAAAAGAAGTTAAATTTTTATCACTGTCGATGACAGTCATCGCTTCTTCGACCCAGTCATAGTGAGTGCAGGCATAAACGACTTGATTTTTATTTTCTGGTTGTGAAGCTTGGTAGGTGTAAAGGTTAACTAATTTTTGAACGCGGGCGCGAAACTGTTGAGCTGTTTCGTTCATCTCGCGTAAGTTTAATTCATTTTTGATTTCGTGTTTGGGTTTAAAATTTTCGATTAAATCATTCAGTGTTTCTTTGGTTCTGATTTTATCTGAATATAAACAAACAGTAGGCACTGGAAGCGCGTTGTCTTGCACCATTTTTAAAAGCTGACGAGCTTGTTCATGGCCTTTTACGCTTAAGTTAGGGTTTTCAGGAGGATCCATCGACTTATGGCCGTGCCGTAATAAAATGAAAATCATGTGTTAATCCTGCTATTAACTTGAGAACAAGTCACGAATTTGCTAAGTTAAACCGTTATGTCAAAAATTCACCGCTACTGCTCAAATGATTTTACTGTTCGTATCGCCGCTGTTGACGCAACACAAGTTGTGCAAGAGATGCAGATGCTTCAAAACACGCTACCTATTGCAACGGTAGGCGTAGGTAAAGCTATGACGGGTGCGCTTTTAATGGCAGCACAGCTTAAAGAAAAGCAGCAGGTGGGTCTGTTATTCCGCGGTAATGGTTCGATCAAGTCAATTTACGCTGAAGCTGATTTTGAAGGAAATGTGCGTGCGTTTACGCCGCATCCTCAGTATGAACCACAAAATTACGATAAAGGTTTATCAGTGGCTGAAGCGCTAGGGACGGGAACATTAAGTGTGGCTCGTCACCAACCATTCCAAAAACAACCGTTTCACGGAACGGTGAGTTTAGTGACTGGCGAAATTGCTGAAGATCTTGCGCACTACTTACATCAATCACACCAAATTCGTTCTGTAGTGGCTTTAGGTATTTACCTTGATGAATACGGTAAATGTAAAAAAGCCGGCGGAGTGATTATCGAAGTTATGCCTGGCGTGGATGAGAAAATTGTAAGCGCTATCGAAGCTAACGCTCAGATTATGCAACCAAGTGTTTCTAAAATCTTGATGGAAGGTGGTAAACCTTTTGATCTGGTTGAACCATTTATGCTTGGAGTTCCATTTACTGAATTAGATCATCCGCATGAAGCTAAATATTTCTGCCCATGCAATAAAGACCGCGTAAAAGGCGCTCTTGAAATTTTAGGCATGGCCGAACTTCAAGACATCATCGATAAAAACGAAGAGCAAGAAGTGGTTTGCCAAATGTGTGGTAAGCCGTACTTAATCACTGTTGAAGAAGTGGTTGAGCTTAAAGAATTACTTTACAAAAATTCAATGCACTAACTTAGGGAGCAACTCCGCAAGCGACGGCGGCTCCCAGTTTTGTGTCTAGATCGAGAATTTCAACGAGAACAAAAATTTTCTTTGAGACCGTAAACATAAAAGTTTGCCAGTAGGACCATGTATGTGTGCCCTGTTGTGATGTTTCAGCATTGTAGTTGGTGCGCTCAAAGTAGTTAGGGTCGGCCATATCACGTCCAGAAGCTGGAGTTATCGTTTTGTCCTTGTCGATCAAAGACGGCGCAAGCTGAGCTGAATAATTTGTACAGTCGCCTTTTTCATAAATATGAACATGGTAAAAAGGAATTGTCGGATTAAGACCTTTAAGATCCCATTGGACCTCATGAGGCTGCTGCTTGCTGGTAATAACGAGTTTTCCGTTTTCAGTATGGCCGGGCAGGGGATTTAAAATTACGGTCGTTGTTTCTGCAACAACGTTGAGTGAAAAAAATAAAATAAATAATAAGCCAGAAAAAGACATAACTGCCTCATCTTTTTATTAAGGAAAAATTCCGCAAGCTACGGCTAAGCCGGTTTCGCTTTTCTCATCTTTAACAGCAGCAAGAACGTAAATTTTTCCACGCGGTTCGAAAGCAAAGTAACTTCCTTCAGGAGCTGCTGCGGAACCGGTTAGTTTTAAATCTTTTGAGGCGGGGTGAAAAACTAAGAACTGGTTTCCTTTGGGGTTAAAAGAATTCTTTTTATCTTTGGTTTTTGCATCGTTTACGGTGACGGCCACAGGCTTAGAAAATTTTTTGCAGTTGCCTTCTTTGAAAACTAAAACAGCATAAGGTTGGTCTTTGTCTTCAACATTAAATTGATATTGAATTTTTGCGCTTTTGTCTTCGGTCATTGTGATTTCGCCGGTTGTTTTAGAATTGAAAACTGATTTTAAAGAAATCACATCAGCTTGAACTGGGGGTACGAAGATAAAAGAAAGACTTAAGGTCAATACGATAGATCGCATGATTCCCCCGAATCTTTTATTTTATATAAATAGATAAAAGTTTTCGAATGATTCGGGGGATATCTCAAATTAAGACATTATTGTTTTACAGAAGCTTGCTTGCCGCGAAGCTCAGCTTTGCAGATCGCAACTTTTTGTTCGTACTCATCTTGGCGCGAATTTAAAAGAGTTTTGTAGCCGCGAAATCTTTGAATGCGGTCGACTAAAAATTCTTCTGTCACAGCAACAAGTTTATTTTGCTCATCGATACCGATTTTGAAATCGTCTTCTTTGTCAGTGATACGCTCTAAAGGTTCTGTCCACATTAATTTACCATCACCGCCGTAGCGTGGGTCAGTTAACTGAACTTTGCATTCGCGAAGTACACCATATAAACCTAATGAGCCAAATTTACGGTTACCGTAAACGCGGTCTTCTAACTCATAAACTTCGTATTGAACTTTTCTCAACTCTTCGTTTAAAGAAACTTTCTTTTGAAAAACGGCGTTGCCATCTTTCACACCGATTGAGCTTTCTTGATTCATTTCATTTTTATGATCAAGTTTAGTGTCGATGTCGTTCACTTTGTTAGGATTCGTTTTACAAGATGATAAAGCGGCTGCTGCAACTAAGGCTAATACTAGTGTTCTCACGAGAACTCCTTTTCATGTGGTTCTAGTTTAGAGAGTTGCATAAAGAAAGACCATCATACTCGGCGTTAATCTGTTGTATTAAAAATACTTATGGAAAAACGCGGAGCTGGTGGCTCGGAGTTTTCTTCCGAATCCAGCGAAGGATAATTTGTGATGGGTAGGGTTCGCTCACTTTGGGCTCCACGACTGTGGATGGGAGCGGGCTTGTTGTACTCTCCTATATAGCAACTGCCTTGCCAACTTTCTCATAATGAGATTTTTTAGTGTATTCAAACACTTAGAAAGCTGGTGCCATGTTGGAACTTTATAATACCGGAAAGTCGTTCTAAATTTTAGAAAAGTGGGAGCAAAAAGATTCCTGCCGTGAGTGCACCTTTTAGAGCACCCCCTGTTATCGTTTTTTGTCAAAAGACGGTTGTGATCTCAAGGTGAGACGGCCAAATCGAATATAGGCGATCAAACTTGGTCAAATTGTTGAAACAATGTGTTTTGACATGAAAATGAAACTTATCATTCGCTTTATTATGTTCGTTTTATTAGGTGCTGCGGTTACATCGTGCGCGCCTAAAAAATCTGAAGACTGCGGCTTTGTACAAAACGTATATGGCCAACGTATTTCATGGAAAACTTCGGGCCCGATTCAATTACATGTAAGCTCGAGTGTTCCTGCTGAATTAAAGCCGGCCATTCACCGTGCTGCAGCAAGCTGGGAGCAAACTTTAGGGCGCAAAGTATTTGAAGTGGTTGAAGAAAATACTTCATCACCATCGCAGCCTGGTCGAGATAAGAAAAATGGTATTTACTTTTTAGGGCAATGGGAGTCTGATAGAAAGTCTGAGCAAGGTCGCACGTCAGTCTACTGGGCTGGAGATGAGATTCAAGAGGCTGATATTCGTATCAACTCTGCGGATTTCGCCTACTACGATCAAAATCCTCAACAACTCGTGAGAACAGCAAGTACTAAGTCTTCGGCGGGATATAACTTCGAAGCTTTAGTTTTACATGAATTAGGTCACTTTTTGGGCCTAAAACATCGCGAAAGCGGTGGCACTGTTATGGCTAAAGAACTTGGGGCTTACACAGACAGAGTCAAATTGGCTGCAGTCGATGAGAGTTCTGTTCAGTGTGAGTATAAGTAAGAAGTAAGAAGTAAGAATTTTAAGAAGAAGTAAAAGAGAGAAATAAAAAATGAAAACGGTAAATACAACTAACTCAAATGAAATCACAAACACACAAACTGAAAACGCAGTTGGTTTTGAGTTAAATATGCCGGTTTACAATGAGCTTAATGATCAAACTCAAGGTTCTGTGAACGTATTAGCTTTAATCAATGAACAATTTAAGCAAATTTATGAAATGAACAAACGTCGTTCATTACTTTTAAAAGAAGTATCAGGTTACTTGGTAAAATAATTTCAAATTTAAATTTTGAAAATAAAAAGAGAGCCTAGAGCTCTCTTTTTTATTTTCGGGTAGTGAAGCCAGTTTAGCTTTCGTCGTCGAAGCGGACAGATTCTAATTTAGGAATAAAAAACTTCACGTAATCGCCTTCGCGCTCGCGGGTCATGCCCTCTGAAGCCACTGGTCTTTCAAACTTAAATTCTTCGTGAAAAGTTTGAAAGTTGTTCGTGCTGATTTTTTTATTTCCTTCTTCAACAGAATCTTGGAATTTTCTTTTACCAGAGATTACGGCGCGATTGTTAGCCACAGATACTCGTAAATTATCTTTTTCATGTGCCGGGGCATAGGCTTCGATCGTATAGCCTTCTTTGTGTTCGGAAACACGGCTTCCGCGATCTTGCACTTTGTAGAAGTTATCAGTGTCTTTAGTTTCGTAGTTTTGCACTACAGGCACAGCCGCTGGTTTTTCAGTCGTGATTGAACGGTTAGTGCGAGCTGATGCTTGGTTAACTTCTTGATTGTTGTTTGTTACACCTTTGCGGTTGTAAGTCGTATGAGCGGCAGCTCTTTCTTCTTGGCGTTCGGCCTTGCGGGCTTCATTTTCTTCATCCGCTTCATACTTGATATGATTGATAGCGGCTGCTGAATCTTGATCAAGTTCTTTATTCAACTCTTGGTACTTGGCCTTAACTTCTTTGATGTCTTCGCGTTGCTGTTCGGCAAGCTGACGTTTCTTTTCGGCTTTTTCTTGTTGAACCATTTGAATGTTGTCTTGCGATACTCTTCGAATTTGATTTACATCTGCCATAGCTAAAAGTGTAGCAAAGCTTGTCTCAAATTAAGACGGGCAGAAAGTCTAGATTTGTCTATGGAGATGCAGGCGGTTGTGGGGTGGCAGCAGCCTGAGCTGGCGTTCTCTTTTCAGGTTGCACGCAGTGAGCTTTAAAGTCACTTGTACGGCCTTTACAGCGCCATGTTTGCGTGTACTCGATAATCTCGTCCGGCTTTAACGGAAAGAAAGTGATGTACTGTTCCGGGTCTAAGGTCGAATCAAACTGCTTGTTTTCGCCAGTTTTAGTATTCGTGATCATCAGCGTGAATACGCGGTATTCAGCAAAGCATTTGATCGTTACTAAAAAAACAAAAAGAAAAGTTTTCACTTTCCTTTTATCGGTTTAATTATGACTGAATTTGAGTCGGGCTTTACTTTTTAGCCGTCTTAAGTTTTTGATCCATCGCTTTGCGAAGCTCTTTTACTTTAGCTCCGATTACACGGTGAGTTTTATCAGCGATGCTCGTATTAACTAGCACAAAGTCGATGTACGGAAGAATCGTATTTACGTTTTCTGCTGACACCCCAGAAGCCGCTCCCAAAGGGTGATTGCCGATCACTGATTTTGCATCTTTGGCGCGTGTTGGATCTGTAGCAACACCTGTTTTTGGGCCTGTGATCACGATACCATCAACCCAACCCATAGCTTGTAAAGCTGAGCGTTCGATAGTTTTGTTTGCATCAACTAATGTTGAATATTTCATATGAATGCCGCTTACGTAAAAAACGTCAGCAGGTTTTAAAGCATCAATGGCGTGAAGACTTGTTTCTGGAGCTTCTTTGATAAGATCAACAGCTGAAAAATCTGTCCAAGCGATTTGTAAGTTATGCTTTTTCGCTAATTCAAAAGTTTCTTTATAAGTCATAAGCTTTTCATCAGGGCCTAAGAAGTTTACGCCGAAAGTTTTGTTCGGGTACTTAGCTTTGATAGCACCGATAGCTTCATCTAACTTTTTGTAATCGCCAGATTCCCAAACGATGGCGTCAGCGCCGTTATTAAAAGCTTCTTCACAGTCTTTTAAATAATCGTCTAAAGTGGCATTCACATAACCCACCACCCAAATTTGTTTTTTTGTTCCAAATTTTTGAGTGAAAAAGTCTCTGCGTGTTTGATAAGTCGAAGCTTCCATAGTTTGCGAGTATAGAACTAAAGCCGCTAAAAAATAAATAAATACTTTCATGTGCGTCGTTGCCTTTCTGAATTTAAGAAAAGAATTAATTAGTGTGAAGAATGTTTTTTGTTTGAACGCATGTTGTTTTCGATAATGTAAAAATAAGCGCGGATCAGGCGTTCTTGATCGTCGACGCTTAACTGTCTTACATAATCCTGTTTGTCAGTTAATGATTTAAACTGCAAAAGTTTTAAAAGATCGTCTTGAACTCTTTTAAGGTTTTCTGCTTGAAAAAAATCGTCTTCAGAGAAGGTTTTTTGAAAAACGTCGGCGATTTTTTTGTTGTCAAAAAGCAAATGAACGCCCAATTGGGACTGATCTAAAATTCCTTTTAGATTTTTGATTTGGTCGTCATTTAAATAAACTTCTACTTTAGACAAACTTTAGGGTTCCTTCTTAATTCAAAGCCTACTCACCCGTAAGAGAGTTTCAATCAGAATCCATTGACTTTATAAGTCATTCGATTTCTGCTTAGAGCTAAGCCTGTTAGGTGCTATATTTTTGTTAGGAAAAGGGTCAAACATGAGCAAAGTTGCCAGTAAATTGAACAATAAGTTAAATAAAAAAATTGGTTCTGGCGCACGTGCTAAAAGTAAGCAGATCAAAATCAAGGTCAAATCCGAGGCCGGCAAAAAGAAATCTCAGAAAAAAGTGAAGGCCAAAGCCAACAAAGCGGCCAAAACAATTCAAGATAAAGAACTTATCGTGATCGATGAATCACAAGGTTTAATCTTTGAAAACGACAAAACCCTTTTCGGATATTTTTCTGAACAAATCAAAGCGATGGAAGAGCGTTATGCAAAACACTACGCCCCTTCACGCGATTTCAACGAAGAAGAAATCGACGCCAAAGAAGATTGGTTAGAAGCAACTCTTGATGATCCAGACGAAATCTGGATCGACATCGAAACTTTTCCAGAAATTCCCTTATATGCATTAATTAAAACAATCGACGATCCAGCTGATCCGTTTATCTACGTAGCGGTTGTGTATTTAAACACTGAAGAAAAATACCCAAGCTTCGTCTTTATCCACTTCGCTACAAAAGACACGCAGTTAGCAGAAGTGTTTCGCCAAAAAGAAATCATCTATCACAGAAAATTAGAAGCGATTCAATTTGCTGCGATCGATGGAGATTCATTACTAGAAGGCGATCACTTAGCGATCGGCCTTTTAGAATCAATGATGAAACTACGTAACGAAAAAGACGTACCAGCAGGCAAGTTTCAAGAGTTCGCTGAACAACGCGAAGAAACAATCAACAACCCCGACGAAATCTGGCGCAAAGTAGATTCAGAAGGGCATACGCTGGTAACTTTCATTCGCGACATTGGCGAATTCAAAGCTGATCACTATTATATCGTTGTGACTGAAGAAGATCCCAACACAGAAGTGCACTCATTACTATTCTCATTCCCAACAAACGACAGCACCTTAGCCGATCGTTACCGCCAAGGTGAGAATCTTGAAGCTGAAGAAGTATCGCAAGAGAGTTCGCACTAACGAAGAGTACACGCATCCTGCGTACTGAGAGCTCTGCTCTCAGACTCTCGCTTCTTCCGCTCACGATGAGCGGAAGATCATAAAATTTAACATTCTAAAAAAGTTGGAAGGCCGACCCGGAAGGTCGGACTTTACGGGTTCAAAAGGGCAGAGCCCTTTTCTGGCTGGAGGCCACCATACCCGTTAAAAGTACAAAGCCAGAGTCTGGGGGGGGACTCTGGCTTCGTTGGGGGGCTTATTTTATTTTTCGGAGAACGATCTTAGAAGCAAGTCGCTGAGAAGTAGTTAACGTAGTCTGTTGATGTCCAGCCTGTTGTAGTTACGTTTGCTAGTGGGTGTAAGTCTCTTAAGATTTGTGCGCGAGAAGAACCGTCAGCGTTGTAAGCGTAGTCTGATGGCACTGCTAAGAATTGTGGGATTAAGATATTTTGTTGAGCTAAGATGCTGCCTGCTGAGTTGTAAACTACGGCTTTTAAAACTTGGAAGATACCATCAGCGTCGTCTAAGTTGATATAGTAACCTTTAGCTGTTGTAACTGAAGTAGCTGCGATTCCAGTTTGAGCGGCTTCGTCGATTGTGTTTGTAGATAAAACATAACGAGATGATTGTAATGGGTTTGAATCTAATAAAGCTTGTGAACCAGAAACTCTCCATTTAAAGAAACGGATTGTGTTACCTGATTGAGTGATCGTTGAAGCTAAACGAGTAAATTTGATTTTTACTAAGCTGTTATTGATTGCACCAGATGAAGTTTTAACGGCAGAAATGTGAACTGACATATCGGTACCAATAGCTTTTTGGCAAGACGTTACAACTTTGTTACCAGCGTTTTCAACCGTTGAAGATTGAACGATAGTAGTTGTTGTAGCTTGTGAAGATTTTTTAGAACCGCAAGAAGTTAAAGTTACGATTGAAGCGGCTAAGATTAAAGCTGTTGTTAAAGTTTTCATATATCCCCCGATATGTTTGAAAGTTCGTTGTTACTAACCTATAGAGCAAGCGTGGGGCCATATCTCACTCTGAGATCGGGGATTAAATTGAATATTTACGAGCTAAAAACGAAATTCTCACTCTGAGAATCACAGAGTGAGTCGTGCTGAGACATACGGTGATTTGCGGCACCAGCTGTTAGACAAATCTACAATCCAAGCTCTACCCAAGTGATGCCATCGCCACCTGTGTCTTGAGTTCCGGCTTTCCATTTTTTCACATAAACAGAGCGTGAAAGGTAGGTTCTGATCGCTTTTTTAAGTGATTCAGTGCCATGGCCGTGAACGATTTTAAGACGGTCTTCTTTCTGAACTGAAGCGCGGTCTAAAGCAATTTCTAATTCAGATAGGGCGGTATCTACCGTTTTACCTCTAAGATCTACGACTCTGTCTTCATCGTGAAATGAAACTTGAACGCCAGAACTTCTTTGTACCAGTTGATTTGTTGGGTTTCCGAATTTATGAGCTGGTTTTAACTCTTGCCAGTGTAACTGTAAACGAATCGATTGCGATAAAATCATCACTTCGCCTTTTGAGTTTGGCAATGATTGCACAATGCCATCTTGATTTAACGAAGGAACAAATACTTTTGAACCTGGAGGAAACTTTTTACCAAATTCATCAGCCGATTGTAACGTGCCTGCTTGAACTGTTTGGTTTCCTTTTACGATTTCAGGAAGGTTGTATTTGATATCTTGTAATTCACGATGTTTATTTAAAGTGGCTGCGGCTTTGGCTGATTGAATAGCGTCTTCAACTTTAGCCGAAGCTTTTTTAATTGTTTTTTCAAGCTCGTTTTCTTTTTGGCGTTCGAATTGCTGAATCTGAGCTTCAAGCGATAAACGTTTTTGCTCGACACCTTTTAATTCTTTTTTAAGTTTGTCTTGAAGATTGCCAATATCTTTTTTAAGCGTTTCGATTTCTTCAAGTTGCGATAATTTCTTTTGTGCAAGCGGTGATAAGTTATCTGTCGCTTTAGCAATAATTTTTGGATCAACACCAACACGTTTGGCTGTAAGTAACGCTAAAGAATCACCCGGAATTCCCGGTAAGAAATTATATGTCGGTTTTCCAGAACGTGAATCGTACTCTAAACTTCCGTTGATCACGACGTCTTCTGGCTTCCAGCCAGTTTTAAGCGGGCTTAAGTGAGACGTGATAATCGCAAAAACTTTATTGTCGGCGTAAGCTTCGATGAATGAACGGGCTAAGGCAGAACCTTCTTCTGGATCGGTAGATCCGCAGATTTCATCGACTAAGATTAAATTTTCTGAGCCTTTAAGTTTTAAAGCTTGGTCTAAAGTTTTTAAGTGAGCTGCAAAAGTACTTAAATCTTCGTCAACACTTTGTGAATCACCAATGCCTGTGCAAATTTCTTTAAAGAACGGAAGGCTTGAGGTGCGATCAGCACAAATTGGAAACCCACAACGCGCCATCTGCGCAGCTAAACCGATGGATTTTAGTAATACGGTTTTACCACCGGCATTTGGACCTGACAGAATCAGGATCGACTTGTCTGGCGTAAGGCTAACGGTATTTGAAATCACTGGTCGGCCCGTCATTTTTAAAAGCGGGTGGTATAATTCGCGAAGATCCACTTTGTCGTTTGTAAAACGGCAAGGTTTGGCGCCCAGCTGAATTGTTAACTGAGCTTTTGCTAATAAGACATCGGCTTGAAGCATTTCTTTTTCAGTTTTTTCAAAACCGGCTTTTTGTGTGCCTAAGTAATTTGAAATTTCGACTAATAGTCTTTCGATCTCTTCTTCGATTTCAACTTCGATATGACGAAGACGGTTATTTAGTGGAATGACGGCTTCTGGTTCGATATACACCGTTTGTTTTGATTGCGAAGCCGCGTGCACTACACCTGGAACGAAGTGCTGCATGCCACCTTTAATCGGAATCACCCAGCGGCCTTCACGAGTTGTTACAAACTTTTCTTGCAACATATGTTCGATCTGGTGATCTTTCACCATGCGATCCATTTGTGTTTGAATTTGGCGGGCTAAAGAATCTTTTTCTTTTGATAGGCGAAATAATTTTTCTGAAGCATCCATGCGGATATCGCATGACGGAGTAATTAAGTTATCAATCGCTGATAACGGCTCTTCGGCCTGCATTAATTTGTCATGTAAATCGATCGCCCACGCATTGCCTTGTTCTTTTAAAGCTTCTTTAAGTGCGATCACTTCTAAGCAGAAGTGGCGAATGTCTTTAAGTTCAAGTGGTTTTAACACTGCATTTTTGCGAACGCGAACAATCCACGTGGCAAAAAGGTCTAAGCTTTCCATGTGCGGACGCACACCGCCGGATAAAATTCCTGTGGCGCATTCGATTTCGTAGAAACTTTTTTCTGCGGCATCGGCTGATGACAAAGGTTTAATTTCACCAATGATAGTTTTACCTTGATCTGAAGTGGCAAAAGCCGCTGTTTTATCTAGAATTTCAGACCAATCAAGATTTTTGATAACGAGCACGACGCCCCCTCTCAAGAATAGCTAGCAATATGAGGACCCATAAAGCCCAGTCCCAGTAACCATATTTGCTGTAGAATGTAAGTGATGGATTTTTTCTGTAAGGCACAGTGTAAGTGTGCGTCCATTTTTTATAAATCGGAGACTGTTCTAAAATATCTCCGTTCGTTAAAATAATAGTGCTGATTCCTGTATTCGTCGCACGAATGAGCGGTCTGCGGTTTTCAATTCCGCGCGCTAAGGTCATGATCATGTGTTGATAGGGTTCTGCCCAATCGCCAAACCATGAATCATTGGTTACGTTAAAGAAAATTTCAGCACCGATGTTAGCAAGGCCGCGAGAAAATCCTGGGTTTAAAGATTCGTAACAAATTTGCGGGCCTAACATTAAATCACTTGTAGCCATCGGCATAGCTTTTCTAACCGGACCAGGGCCGCGTTCATAAACGCCCACAAACGGAAACAGTTGATATAAAAAGGGAACCTCTTTGCCAAATGGCATGTATTCGCCAAACACTAAAAGATCAGTTTTGTAATAAGGTGCTTGAACTTCGCCCGAACCATTTAAGAAAAAAACTGAATTACGGATAATCAAGTTACCCATATGATCACGTTTGTACGTGTCTTGTGAATAAGCTCCTGTGACTAGATTTTTATTCCAAGATTTTATGCGGTTTAAAACAATCGTTTGGTTAGTTCTATTGTGATAGTCTTTATCTAAAGCAATCGGTAAAGCAGTTTCTGGCCAGATAATTAAATCTGTTTGGTTGTTAATGTGAGTTAGTTCTTGTTCCGTAGCTTTAAAGTAAGAATCTAAAACATAAGGCACATAATCGTAGCCTTTTTCTGATTGCAGTTTTTCTTCGTTAGAAATATTGGCTTGAACTAAAGTCACTTTTACTTGCGATTCAGTTTGGCTGTAAGTTTGGTATTTTTGTTTTCCGGTAAACCATAATCCCAAAGTCATCACGAGGGTTACGGCAAGAACAGTTAGGCTTTTAGTTTTTTGTGTTTTGTATTTTGAAAGGGCGTAATAAAGAGCCGCTTGAAAAATAAAAATTAAAGCCGAAAGCCCCCAAAAGCCGATGGTATCGGCCCATTGAGCGAACGGTGATTTGATCCATAAAAACGTGTAGCCTAAATTCCACTCAAAAATACTTGGCCAAGCCCGTTCAAAAAGAATGTGAACTAAAGCCAAAGCAAAGATAAAAGCCGACGGTTTTAACGAAAATTTGCGCTTTAGGTAAGTGGCAGCGACCAATGAAAAAGGAATGTATAGGTGAATGAAGGCTGCAAAAAGGATAACCGCTGCAAGGCTTAAAGGCACATTCAAATGGCCGAATTCGCGGGCAGTGAAGTAAATCCAGTTAAAGCCCAAAAGGGTTAATGTGAATTGGGTAATCCATCCTAAAAAGAAAATAAATTTATAGGATTTACTCTCTGAAGCCTGTGAAATGGCCCACCAAAGCGGAAGATAACAGAAGGCAATGGCCCACGGTGGGTACGGAATGTAAGAAGTTCCAACCAGAACACCGCTGACCAGTGCTAAAAAGCTTAAAAAATAAATGCTTGGATTTTTACAATTCCGCTTGAAAAGTTCTGTAACTTTGGCCATCCTTATTACAGGTAGCATATGAATGTAGAATTAGCAGCCGAAATTCGATTCCGTTGTCCACACTGTCAAAAGTTATTTTGCACAGATCAGACAGCATTTGAGGGGTTAGCAGCTGACAGTAAAGGTCAGGTGCAAGGCGCTGATTTTCAATGCACTGATTGCCAAAAAGACTTCGTTTTAACTAAACAAACGTTAGCCTCTGGTTTGTACGAGACGCAAGAGTTACGTAAACCGCAATTTTCAAACTGCCCGAAATGTTCAACGTTAAAACCGTTAGGCCAAGACGAGTGCCCTCATTGCGGAGTTTTAGAGTCTAAATTCACAGAACTGCAAAAAGTTGAAAACCCAAGATTATTTGAATTAAACCGTGCTTGGGAAAAGATCTTAAAAGATATCACTGTAGATGCCTCACACCAGGTGTTCTTAGATCAAGCGCAAAAGCAGTCGGCTTTAAACTTTGCGGCTCAGAAGTACACTGATCTTAAAAAAGTGATGGGTGAAGACCCCTTGATTGAAAAATACCTTAAACAAATCGAGTACCGCTTAGAAGCTCACGTGCAATCACAATTATTGAAATCACGTGGTGAAGAAGCCGAAGGGCAAAAGTCACTGTTAGCCAGCGGTCGTTTATTTATCTTTGTAGCTTTATTTGGAACTTTTATTTTGATCTTAAATAAGATTAAGCCAATGTTTCCGAATTTAACGGGTTTAGTTGTGGCTGTCACTGTTCTGTCTTACGGACTGTGGTTCATTACTCGTCCCACAGCCTCTAAAAACAAATAATTAATTTGGCTCTTCTGAAGTTTTCGTACCTAAACGCTCAGGCAGTTTGTTCGCTGGCTTTTTATCTTTTTTACCCATAACGCGTAATAGATCTTGGCCAAACCCTGCGATTTGATCCACTTGTTTTCTGTTGCCTACGTTAGGGTCGTTACCTTGAGCTGTATTACCTGAAGAGAATAAGCTTCTATCCATAGTATCTAAGAATTTAATTCCAGAAATGCCAGTTGTTTTCTCTAAGATTGTCAGTGATTTGAATAAGTTTAACTGGCGAGCTGTACGAGTTTTATTTGCTAAGCTTTGTGAAGAATCGCCTGTGGCTAAGATAAACTTTTTAACTTCTTCAGAGTTATTATAGAGATCTTTATCAGCCATAACTAAAACTGCGGCACCTGTTACGAAAGCTGTGGCTTGAGATGTTCCGGTCATTAAACCGTAAGAACTGTTAGGTAAACATGAAAGAATCGTTTGGCCCGGAGCCGCGATATCGACAGTTTCAGTTCCGTAGTTTGAAGATGATAGAACTTCTGTTGTTGGATCAATCGCTGTTACAGAAATAATGTTTTTTAATTTATAATCAGCCGGGTAGTAGTGATGTTCATCTGAATTTGAACGTTCGTTACCCGCAGCCGCTACGAATAAAATATTCTTAGCTTCAGCAGCAGCTACCGCATCATGTTCTTCTTGAGAAAATTCAGTACCACCACCAGAGTAGTTGATGATGTGTGCACCCATTTTTACGGCGTATTGAATTGATTGAATTGTATTTTTTAAGTTATCAGTGTTTGGAACTTTCGGATCATAGTATTTTAGAATCATTAGGCTAACTTCTGGAGCAATACCGCTGATTCCTTTTTTATTTCCCGCTTCAGCGCCGATGATACCAGCGATGTGAGTTCCGTGGCCGTGGTTATCGTCTAGCTTGTTATTTTGAGAGACAAAGTTCCAACCGTAAACGTCATCGGTAAAGCCATTACCGTCATCATCAACACCGTTAGTGGCTTTGTTTCTGCCTTTGGCATCTTTTCCAGTTTCGCCTGGATTTTGCCATAAGTTATTTTTTAAATCTTCGTGGTTAATATCAATGCCAGTGTCAATCACGGCAACGATCACTTTTTTGCTGCCTTTTGTGATAGACCAGGCACGAGCAGCATCAGATTTTTTTAAACCCCAAGCTTGTTTGATAGCAGGGTCGTTGAATAACGCTGATGGTTCGTTGGGAACTTGCGTTGATGAGTCAACGACAGTTCCTAGCTCTAATGTTCTGTTATCAACTTTTTTCGTTTTTGATTTTTGTGATTGCGCCATGCGCTCAGCACTTGCTGGTTCTCTTTGTTTCCAAAAGTAATATCCGCCCAATGAAAAGCAGAAGAAGACAAAAGCACCAATAACAGCATTAAAGAATTTATTATTCATAATGTGTTTATCGGCACTTAAGATGCGAAATCTTAACGAGATTTGTGTTTCAGAATGAGACTTTTACTTCTGAGCACCGACACCAGCTGGTACAAAGGCTGGGGCGTTAGTCATTGGCTCTGTAGCCTTGATAAACTTCTCAGGAAAGTCGGTTTCTTTACTTGGAGATTCTAAACGGTCGTAAAAAAGGTGGTTGCGGGCAATAATTTTTACGTAGAGTTTAGTTTCGTCGTAAGGAATTTCTTCGACAAAATCAACAATATCAAATTTAGGGCGGAATCTTTGCTTAAGCCAGCGGGCTACAGCATTTGGTCCAGCATTGTAAGCAGCCGCAACGAGTGCGTACTGATCTTTTTGTTTTTTTACCTGATCAGATAATTCGTAGCTGCCTAATTTGATATTGATTTGTGGGTTATAAAGATCTTCTGGCTTTTTGTAGGCCACTTTGTATTTGCGGGCCAACGATTTTGCCAGTGGTGGAATCACTTGCATTAAACCAAGCGCATTCGCGCCACTGCGAGAATTGATATTAAACGCAGACTCTTGGCGCATGATTGAGAAAATCAAACTTGGAGGAAGCCCTGTTGTTGAAGCCATCTCTTTAACTTCAGTTTCCCAAAGACGTGGAAAAAGTAATTCAGAATTTTTTACGATGATATCTTGTTTTTGTTCAATCGGAAGTTTTGCAAAAGCAATAAATAACGGTAAGAAGCGTTGGCCACGTTCAGCTAACTCTAAACCAAGAACCGTCATTTGTTCTGGTTTATCCGTTAAAGCTTGAGCGGCACGCTCAGCAAGATCGACTTCTTCATGTTTTAGTAAAGCATTGAAGAGATCTTTTTGCTTTGGTTCTAAGAATGAAAGAGAACTGTCGAATTTAAATTTATCCGTCGTTTTTAAAGCGTTAAACGGAGGAATTTTAATTTGCAGGGCATCGTAAGCTAAAAGCGAATAGTAGCTGTAGAAATCTTCTTTAGTCATAGCAAGCCAGATTTCTTTAGCCTGATCTTTTTTATCAAGACGAGCTAAGCAGCGGGCGTAGAAAAAGTTTGAACGTGATTTTTCAGCGGGATCTAAAGTTTCAGTGGCTAAAGCTTTAAAGGCCTCAGCGGCTAAATTGTAATCTTCAGATTTATAAAGTACCCACGCTTTTGTCCAAAGCATTTTTTCTCTGGTTAAGACCGGATTTTTTGAAGGGCCTTTTTTAAGCTCTTCTAAAACACTCTCGTAATGAGCCAAGGCTTCTGTGAATTTGCCTTCGTCTTCTTTTACTTTACCTAAAAGATAAGAAATTTCAGTTAGGTTTTGCTCTTGAGGTTTTAAAGCTTTAACTGTTGCTGATAATAATTTATCGGCCCTATCAAATTCATTTTCAGAGTAGAAGTGACGGCCCACTTGAACAGAGGCTTCAAGATATAGTTCTTGGTGTCTGGTATTTTTAGGATCTTTTTTATACGTTTTTAAAGATAAAGCGTGCCAGTCTTTAAGAGTTTTGATTGCATCATTTCTCTTGTTATTTGAACGAAATTTTTGACGAAGCTGCTTCAATAGACTCATTTTTTCAACAGGCTTTTTTTCTTTACTGATTTGTTTTCTTAATTCGTTGATAGAAGCATTTTCGAACTGGGCCACTTCAGTCGTTGTTGAAACCGGTGTCGTCGGAAGAATTAAGATATTCGCTTCAGCGATTTCTTGTAAGTATAACTTACGTTCAAAATCAGATAGCGACTTCATGTCGAAATTAAAACCAGGACATTTTTTGATCCCACGAATGCCGGCTAATGAGCTTAATGCAAAATCTTTGTCTTTTGCTGATTTGTCTAATTGTTCGCACGACATTTCTTTAAGTTTTGTAAAACCAAAAAGCTGCGCGTGGCTGTAACCGAAAATAAAAGGAATTAATAAACAGGTTTTTCTTAACGTTGAAATCATGGGGTAATCCTAGCTGTAGTGAAACTCTAACATTTTGTTAGTTGGCGAATACGATACGTGAATCTTTCCGCCGTTTTTTAATTTTCCGAACAATAATTCATCAATGATTCTTGATTTGACAAGTTCGTCGATTTTTCGATGAAGCGGACGGGCGCCGTAAACCGGGTCATAACCGCGTTCAGCGATATGAGTAACAACCGCTTCGTCATAGATAAAATCCACTTTCTTCGCAGCTAAGGTATGTTTTAGCTCAGTTAAAAATTTATCGACGATATTTTTAACTAAATCTAAAGTTAAGCCGTTGAAGTAAATGACTTTATCTAAACGATTGATGAATTCTGGTGCGAAAGTCTTTTTAATAGCTTCAGAACTGACTGATCCTGGGTTAGTTGTGCCTAGGCCAATATTGCCACGAGCTACATCGGCAGCCCCTGCGTTTGAAGTCATAACTAAAATACTGTTTTTAAAATCAACAGTGCGACCGTTACCATCGGTTAAGCGTCCGCCATCCATAATTTGTAATAAGATATTATAGATATCTGAATGGGCTTTTTCGATCTCATCTAAAAGAATTAACGAATACGGACTTTTTGAAACAGCTTCAGTTAACTGACCACCTTGTTCAAAACCGACATAGCCCGGAGGGGCGCCAACTAAACGTGAGATCGAGTGTTTTTCCATATATTCACTCATGTCAAAACGTTGGTAGTTCACGCCTAAAATGCGAGCTAGCTGTTTACAAACTTCAGTTTTACCAACGCCAGTTGGTCCTGCGAATAAGAATGAACCCCATGGTTTTTCTTTGGTTTCTAAACCACTACGCGCAAATTTAATCGCTTGAGTTAACGCTGTGATCGCATCGTCTTGTCCGAAGATTAATGATTTTAATTTAATATCTAAATCTTTAAGCTGGCTTAAGTCATCTGAAGAAAGTTGCGTTGTTGGAACGCCAGAAATTTTAGAAATTATCGCTGCCACATCATCGGTATCGACAGTTTTTTGCTTTTTAAGTTTTGTCGTTGAACCTACTTCATCCATAATGTCGATGGCTTTGTCTGGAAGTTTAGCTGATGTTAAATATTTAACTGAAAGCTCAACACAAGCGCGAATGGCCGCTTGGGTATAAGTGACATCATGAAATTTTTCATATTGCGGTTTTAAAGATTCTAAAATTTGAACGGTATCTTCAATTGTTGGTTCTTTGATATCAATTCTTTGGAATCTACGATTTAAGCCACGGTCTTTTTCAAAGTGCTGGCGGTACTCCTGAAAAGTAGTTGCGCCAATACAAGAAATTTCGCCTTTTGATAGAGCGGGCTTTAATAAATTTGCTGCATCCATTGAAGAGCCTGAGGTAGAACCGGCGCCGACGATGTTATGTATTTCATCGATAAAAAGAATAATGTTCGGATCAGCTTTGGCTTCTTTTAAAATATTTTTTAATCGGCCTTCGAAATCACCACGGTATTTTGCACCCGCCAATAGTGAGCCCACATCTACCGAGTAGATTGTTTTGTTTTGTAAAAATTCGGGAACCTGGCCTTGATTAATTTTTTCAGCCAAGCCTTCAACGATGGCCGTTTTACCAACACCGCTATCGCCGATGATTAAAGGATTGTTTTTTTGTCGGCGTCCTAAAGTTTGAATCATTTTTTCAATGATATCTTCGCGACCAACTAAAGGATCTTTTTTACCACTGCGGGCGTAGTCATTTAAATTAATGGCAAAATCTTCTAGTGCTGTAGCTTTTTTGTCAGCAGCAGCGCCTGGACGCGAATCGTTTTCATCAGCCGTTGATTCTGTACCTGACGGCGAACTAGCTGATAACTCATGGCTTACAACTGAAATCACATCGAATTGTGTAAGTCCCATTTTTTGTAAGACATAACTGGCTTTAGATTTTTTTTCGTCAAATAAAGCAATAAAAACTGAAAGTTCGTTAATTTCAGAACGTCCGGCGTTTTGCATTTGTAAAGCGGCACGTTCAAAAGCGCGGTGTACAGAAACGGTAAGTTGCGCTTTCCATTCAGAAGGATCACCTTCAGCGAAAGTTTTTTTCTGTTCTTCTGTAATGGTTTCGTTTTTATTAATGTAAGTTTGCAATTCTTTTTTTATTTCAGCGACATTGACGTTGAGTTTTTCGCAAACTTCAACAACTTGCGGAGCTTCAAGAAGACAGTACGCAAAATGCTCAAGCGTTACGAATTCGTGCGATTTTTTTGTCGCAAGATCGATGGCTTTACCTAATCTTTTATCGAGTTCTTTTGAAATCATCTATCCCTCTCGAAGAGCTGCGCTCTTACTTATCTTCCTCAGTAATAGATTTTAGCGGGTATTTGTTGTTTTTAGCAAACTGGTTCACTTGTAGAGCTTTAGTTTCTGCCACTTCGAAATTATAGATTCCCGCAACGCCAGAACCTTGTTTATGTACGTCCAGCATTATTTTGTTCGCTGAGCTGTCGTCGTGTTTGAAAAAAGTTTTTAAAACATAAACAACAAAATCCATTGGCGTGTAGTCGTCATTCAAAATTAAAACTTTGTAAAGATTTGGTTCTTCAGTTTCAACTTCATCAAGCAGATCAATTCCGGTTGCAGAATCGTTGTTGCCGCCACCAGAATTTTGTCCAGCTAAATAGATTTTGTAGAGTGATAATTGACCAAAATTCTGGAGCGTTTTTAGGTTCTCAGACTGAGACGTGTTTGTTTGATACATAATTATTTATTGTAGAGAAGGTCTGGTAAAAATCAATGGACTAATGAATTTCAATACTTGTCAACGACGGTGAATGTTATAATAATTTATGGGTGTGTCGTAATGTTATTACTTAAATAATATCCAAAAAGGGGACAAGTTTATTATGAAAAACACTGGGACGTTAAATTCAAAAGGTTTCTCGCTAGTTGAGCTTATGATCGTAGTTGCGATCATCGGTTTATTAGCAGCTGTGGGTGTACCACAATACCAAAAATTCCAAGCACGTGCTCGTCAAGGTGAAGCAAAATCTTCATTAAGCGCATTGTATGCATCGGAGCAATCGTTCTTTGGTGAGTGGAACATGTATACGACTGATTTAAGAAATATTGGTTTCGGTGTGACTGGAACTGGTTTACGTTATGTAACTGGTTTCTCTGCTGCTGCTTGTACGAACTACAATACAACAAACGGTGCACCAACTGCTGTAGCTGCTAATATCTGGTCAGACGTGGGCGGCGCGACTGGAGTATGTCAAGGTACTGCAGCTCAGTGGGGACCTCCAACAACTGCAGCTTGTACGGCCTACTTCACTAAAACTATGCCAACAGGAACTGCAACTTCTTGTGACTCTACGACAGGTACTGCGTCATTCGTAGGAGCTTCAATTGGTAATCCGAACAACAATTTAACGAACGTGGCGTTAGATGGTTGGACTATCAATCAAAATAAACGTATTGGTAATTCATCTCAAGGTATCCGCTAGTCTGAGATGTTAACTAAAGGTATCTTAGGAATCTTAGTTTCAATAACGTGGCTTTCGAGCCACGTTTTTTTTTCGAAAAGCTATGATCGCTTTCAAGAGCCTTATATTCCTCCACCGAAGGCCATTCAATATTTAACTGCTGGGTTTAAAGTTCAAACAGCTGATGCTTTCTGGCTTCGCGCTGTTCAGGATTTCGATTATTGCAGTAAAAAAATAGCCGAAAATGTCTGCGAAGGAAATTCGTGGCTTTTTTCGGTGTTGGATTTATCCAGCACTCTAGATTCAAGATTGGAACCCGTGATGTATCAGACTGGGGGGTTAGCACTTTCCATTCTCGTGGGAGACATAGAGGGGGCTGCGACAATTTTTTCCCGCGGTGTTCGTGTTTATCCTGATAATTGGCAAATCATTTACGGCGCGGCCTATCATGCGTTATATGAAGAAAAAAACAAAAAGAAAGCTGCAAAGCTTTACCTAAGAGCCTTTGAAAACGGTGCGCCTTCTTGGACGCAAGTTTTGGCAGCCCGTTTAGCCTCAGATGAAGGCGAACGTGAGTTCGCTGAGAAGGTCCTAGAGGACATGATTGCCCAAAACAAAGACGAAAACTTAGTAAAACGCTTAAAAACTAAACTAGAAGAAACTAAGTCACAAAAACACTAGAAAAATCCACACTTTCCATTCTTGACGTGAGCTAATTAGACCTCCTATTTTAGTTCGATGTCTACAAAGCGCGATTACTATGAAATTCTAAGTGTTGAGCGTAACGCTGATGGCGATACGATTAAAAAAGCTTACCGCAAGCTGGCCATGCAGTATCACCCGGATCGTAACCCGGGCGACAAAGAAGCCGAAGATAAATTCAAAGAGGCCGCAGAAGCCTACGAAGTTCTAAGCTCACCTGAGAAAAAAGAAAAATACGACCGCTTTGGTCACCAAGCTTTCCAAGGTGGAATGGGTGGTGGCGGTTTCGGTGGTGGCTTTCACGACATGAACGATATCTTTTCGCAGTTCGGCGACGTCTTCGGAGACCTGTTTGGCGGCGGTGGCGGCGGAAGCCCGTTTGGCCAAGCTCGTGGCAACGCGCGTCCACGTGGTCCACGCAAAGGTTCTGATTTAAGATACATCACTGAAGTTGAATTAGCTTCAGTACTTCAAGACGCTGAAAAACAAGTTGAGTTTGAAACTGAAGAGCACTGTTCTGATTGTAATGGCTCAGGCGCTGCCAAAGGTTCAAGTGCTGTGACTTGTAAAGTATGTAAAGGCCAAGGCCAAGTGATTCGCCAACAAGGTTTTTTCACAATGGCTACAACTTGCTCAAGCTGTAACGGCACGGGCGAAGTGATCGAAAATCCATGCAAAACTTGTCATGGAAAAGGCCGCTCAAAAGTAAAACGTAAAATCAAAGTTAATATTCCAGCGGGCGTTGATAACGGCACTCGTCTTCGCATTCAAGGTGAAGGTGAAGGTGGTTATAAAGGCGGCCCAGCCGGAGATTTATTCGTCGAAATCAGAGTGAAAGAGCACGATGTTTACGAGCGCGAAGGGGATCATTTATTCGCTGATCTAGACATCGCTTTTGAACAGTTCATGTTAGGTGGCGAAGTCAAAGTAGATGGCTTAGATGGCGAAATCGAAGTGGAAATTCCACGTGGTTCGCAACCTGGCGATCGATTGAAAGTCTCAAGCCGAGGCGTTCCGTCACTTCGTGGTTCGCGCCGGGGCGATTTGCATTTTACACTGCACCCAGAATTCCCTAAAAAGGTTTCTGCGGAAGAAGAGGAGCTGCTAAGACAATTAGCAGAGCTGCGTAAGATCAAGGTCGGGAATGAGAAAAAGGGCTTTTTCGGACGTAAGAAATAACGAAAACGCGCCTTGACGAGGTCTTAATCAGACCCACATTAATAGAGAATTTAAATCGGCAGATTGGCCGACAGGAGAGAGAAAATGGGAAAAATTATCGGTATTGACTTAGGTACGACAAACTCTTGCGTAGCTATCATGGAAGGCGGCGAGCCTAAAGTTCTTGTGAACGAAGAGGGCGCACGTACAACTCCTTCAGTTGTTGCTTACACTAAAGATGGCGACCGTTTAGTTGGACAAATCGCTAAACGCCAAGCTGTAACTAATCCAGAAAATACAATTTACTCGGCGAAACGTTTTATCGGTCGTCGTTTTGAAGAAGTGCAAAGTGAATTAAAATTAATTCCGTACACTGTTGAATCTAAAAATAACGGTTCGGATACAGCTTTCAAAATTCAAGGTGGTAAATCAGCTTCACCAGAAGAAATCGGTGCAGCAGTTTTAGCTAAACTTAAAAAAGTAGCTGAAGACTATTTAGGGGCTGAAGTAACTGACGCAGTTATCACGGTTCCTGCTTACTTCAACGATGCGCAAAGACAGGCTACAAAAGATGCTGGTCGTATCGCAGGCTTAAACGTTCGTCGTATTATCAACGAACCGACAGCGGCTGCATTAGCGTACGGTTTAGATAAAAAGAAAGATCAAAAAATCGCAATCTACGATTTCGGTGGTGGTACATTTGATATCTCTATCCTTGAAGTGGGTGACGGCGTTGTAGAAGTTAAATCGACAAACGGTGATACACACTTAGGTGGTGATAACTTTGACGTGATCATTTTAGAATGGTTAATCACTGAGTTTAAAAAAGACCAAGGTATCGATCTTAAGAACGATAAAATGGCCTTACAACGTTTGAAAGAAGCGGCAGAGAAAGCGAAAATTGAACTTTCTTCAGCGCAAGAATCAGATATCAATCTTCCGTTCATCACGGCAGACCAATCTGGTCCTAAGCATTTACAAATTAAATTAACACGTTCTAAATTTGACCAAATGACTGAAGATTTAGTGAAACGTTCGATTGAACCATGCAAAAAAGCTTTAGCTGATGCTGGTTTATCAACTTCACAAATTGACGAAGTGGTTTTAGTGGGTGGTTCGACTCGTATTCCATCTATCCAAAAAGCTGTAAAAGACTTTTTTGGTAAAGAGCCAAACAGAACAGTGAATCCAGATGAAGTTGTAGCCTTAGGTGCTGCAGTTCAAGGTGGTGTATTAGCGGGTGATGTGAAAGACGTATTGTTACTTGACGTAACTCCGTTATCACTTGGTATTGAAACTATGGGTGGCGTAATGACGACTCTTATCGAGCGTAATACGACAATTCCATCGAAAAAATCTCAAGTGTTTTCTACAGCGGCTGATAACCAACCGGGCGTAGACATTCACGTGTTACAAGGTGAACGTAAAATGGCTTCGGACAATAAATCTTTAGGCCGTTTTGAGTTATCTGGTATTGCACCAGCACCTCGTGGTATGCCACAAATCGAAGTGACTTTTGATATCGACGCGAATGGTATTTTACATGTATCAGCGGTTGATAAAGCGACTAATAAATCGCAACAAATCAAAATCACAGCGCAATCTGGTTTATCTGAAGATGAAATCAAAAAAGCGGTTAAAGAAGCTGAAATGCAAGCTGATGCTGATAAAGAAAAAGCAGAAGCTGCACAAACGCGTAACAATTTAGATAACTTAATCTATCAAACAGAGAAGTTAGTAAATGAAAACGCAGCAAAACTTGGCGCCGATGCAGACACTGTGAAAACAGCGATCGCTGATGCGAAAAAAGTTTTCGAAAACAAAGCCGCTTCAACAGCTGAATTAAAAGAGGCGTTTGAAAAACTACAAACATCATCACACAAAGTGACAGAGGCTTTATATAAAGCTGGCGGAGCTCAAGGTGGCGGTGACGGTTCTGGTGGCGGCGGTAACGGCGCCGGCGGAGCCCCTGGTGAAGAGAAAAAAGATGGCGACGATGTCATCGACGCTGACTTTAAAGACGTAAACTAGGTCAAAATAGCCTCAAAACGAAAAAGCCGATTGAAAAATCGGCTTTTTTTATGCCATACTTGGCTTATGAAAAAGATCACTTCTGAAACCTTCGCATTTATCGTTTTATTAGTTATTGGTGCTGCTTCTCGTTTAGTCGTTCATGACTGGAACTTTACAGCAATTATGGCTGCAAGTTATGTGTTTGCGATTCTTTTTAAAGATTCAAAAACGAAAGCGTTAATGCTTCCGGTTTTAGCGATGTTACTTTCAGATTTTTTCATTAGCCTTAATGCTCCAAGCTTTTTTCACTCAACAATGGCTTTTGTTTATTTAGGCATGGGCTTGGCGCTTGTTCCATTCTTTGCAAACCGCAAAGCTTTAGACAGATCTTTACCGCGTATCGCTGCGATCTTAGCTGGTAGCTCGATCTTTTTCTTAGTTTCTAATTTAGGTGTTTGGTTAATGGATGGCATGTACCCAATGACAGGTGCAGGCTTAATCAGATGCTACACAATGGCGATTCCATTCTTTCAAAATCAGTTAGCAGCGGATATCGTATTAACTCCGCTTTTATTATTTGCTATGAAACGCGTGCTAGCACTTGATTTTTTTCAAGTCGTAATCGGCGAGCGTAACTAAAGATCTTAAAGAGTTTCCGAAATAATTAATATGGCCTAATTTCTTTTTAGGTTTGTTGGCTTTTTTATCGTACCAGTGAAGTTTACCTTGAAGCCCAACTTCGATAGCTGGTTTTCGAGTGCTGGTGCCTACAATATTCTGCATTAAAAATGTTTTAGTCGATTGAACTTCTAACGGAAAAGTTTGGTCAGCTAAAGCCCGTAAGTGCATTTCAAACTGATCAAACGAAAAAGCATCTTGGGTAATGTGACCTGAATTATGTACGCGCGGAGTGATTTCGTTCACTAATAATTTTGAACCTACATCAAATAACTCAAAAGTGATTAAGCCCACATAATCGATGTGATTTAAAAGCGAAGTGATCTTTTTAGTTAAATCATTTAAAGCCGGGTGGTGATCTGGCCCCCACACACGAAAACACTGCTGGTTTTTTTGCAGAGAATTTAAAAGCGGATACATAAAAATATCGCCTTTTGAATTACGGCAAACGATCAATGATTTTTCACTCTTAAAATGCACAAGTTTTTCAGCGATAAACTGTGTTTCAAGGTTTTTATGCGTGCGTTTGAATAGTTCAAACTGTGTCTTTGTTTTGATAATGTAAGTGCCAAAACCATCATGGCCACCAAGGCGTTTTTTTAAAACCAATTCACCGTCAAAAACTTTGTAAGCGGCTTCAAGATCGTCTTTGCCAGTGATCTTAATAAAATCAGCCGTCGGGATTTGATAATCCCATAAAAGTTCTTTTTGCGGCCAGCGATCTTGTAAAATCGCCAAATGATCAAGCTTTGGCACGCAACGGGTTTTTGTTTTACCTAAACCTTTAGCGATCGTGCGGGCCGGAATAAATTCAGTCTCAAGGGTGATGGCATCAACCACTCGGGCCAGCTTTAAGATATCGTCTTCATTATAGATTTTGCCTTTAATCCAGCTATTGGCATAGCCCACAGCCGGATCGTCTTTATCGTCTGATAAAATCGTGACGTGAAAACCCATTTGTCGTGCTCTTTGGGTCATCATTTGGGCTAATTGCCCGCCGCCTAAAATTCCTATCTTTTTTCCGATAATCGCCATACATATTCATTATGCAGTTTAGTTTTCCGTTATGTCTAGCTCCAATGGTGGGATTATCCCACGTAGTCTTGCGAAAAATCGTTTACGATTATTTGCCGCAAGATCAGCAGACTATTTGGCCCACTGAGATGCTAAATTCACGCCGTGTGCCCCAAGAAAAATTAGGTTTTACCGCTGAAACTTTATTGCATGAAGGTGAGCGTAATCTTGTTCCGCAGATTTTAGGAAACGATAAAGAAATGATTCAGTTAACTATTCGTAAAATGATTAACGAATGGGGAGACATCAACACCGTTTCTGGAATCGATATCAATATGGGTTGTCCTGTGCAAAAAGCCTTACGCCACAATTACGGCGTAGCTTTAATGGGAGATTTAAATTACGCAGCCCAAGTAGTTGAGTTCGCAGCGACCGCTTCCAATAAGCCTGTGTCAGTTAAACTTCGCGCGGTCGGAAGTGATAAATCTGTTCCTGAGTTAATTCATTTTGTTAAAACTCTGCGAGATGCCGGTGCGCAATGGATTACACTTCATCCTCGTACCGCAGAACAAAAACGCCGTGGCCAAGCGGACTGGAATCAAATCACTGAGCTTAAAAAAGCTCTAGATATTCCGATCATCGGTAATGGCGATATTCAAACAGCCGATGACGTGTTTTCGATGTTAGAACAAACGGGTTGTGATCTTGTGATGTCTGGCCGCGGCTTAGCGGCGCGCCCATGGATGATGTGGCAAGTGGCTTACCGTAAAGGTTTAACCACGGACGTTCCGCCAATGACAGAATACGAAGAAGGTGCCGAATACGGTAAAATGTTACTTAAGTTTATTCACTTAAGCCGTCATTACTTCTGCGAAAAATTGGGCCATAAGCCTGACTACGCTTTTCGTAAAATTCAATTCTTTGTGCGCACAACACATGTATGGCTTGAGTGGGGTCATCCCTTAACATCAGAGGTTAATCGTTCGCAAACTTTCGAAGAAATGATCGAACGGGTTGAGAAGTTCTTTTCTCAACCACATCGAATGGTTCCTTACACAGAATTACGTCAGTAAATTAAGATAAGTGGGCGATTTGGCGCGAGTTCAATGATGATGACTTTTTGCCAGTCGCTGCTGTTGCTGATTTTTCGTATAAACCTTTAGCGATAGCCTGCGATTTCATAAACGGCGGAATATCGCGTTTTTTAGCGCCATCACAGAAGTCAGCTTTGATAATATCAAAAGCTTTATCGCTATCATCAGTACGCATTACGATATAATCGTAAGCTTTTTCAGATAAGTTAATTAACGAAATCGAGTGTGTTTCAGAATACTTCTCAGATAAGTAATCAACGAACTTCATAAAGTTCCAGAAGAACGAGCCCTCAAAAGACTTCATCCAATTCATAAATTGCGGAAAATCACCGCTGTTGGCGTATAAATCCCAGAACTTTGCAAAGCGGTTCATAAGTTGTAACGTTGAATAATCCATCGTTGATGTTGAAAGAATCTGAAACGGTGAAAAATCCTGATAGCGCATTTGAAAGCCTGATTCATGGCGAATAATCGGCGTTCCTTTTAGGCGTTTTAAAATACCTACTTGGATTTCGTGCGGGCCCATGGCTGCTAAGCGGTCAAAGCCAGCGCCAAAGGATTCTAGCGTTTCGCCAGGTAAACCAACGATAAGATCGGCGTGGGTATGCACATGGGTGTGTTCGTTGATATAAGCGAAGTTTTCAGCAACTTTAACTAAATCGTTTTTGCGTGATACATTGATGGCCACCTGAGGATTTAATGTTTGAATACCCACTTCAAACTGTAAACTCCCGGCCGGGAATGTTTTGATCAGGTCACGAAGCTCAACTGGTAAGCGGTCAGGCACCATTTCAAAATGCAGGAATAAGCCTTTATCAATATGTTGTAAGAAGAAATTTAAAATCTTCGTCGAAGTAGTAGGGCTTAAGTTGAAGGTACGATCAACAAACTTAAAGCAACGGGCGCCACGGTTAATCAGCATTTCGATATCTGCCAAAAACTGATCCAAGTTAAAGCTGCGTACTGATTTATCTAATGAAGATAGGCAGTATTCACATTTATAAGGGCAACCGCGTGAAACTTCGACATAGATGACTCGATTAGCGATATCGTTATCACTATATAGATAGTACGGAAGCTTTAGATCAGGTAGCAGCGGTAAAGCCCCGCGCACGATTTTCAATTGGGTATCGTTACCGCTTAGGTGCTCGCGGCAGAACTGTGGAAACAGAAAATCGGCTTCGCCACAGATAATATGATCAGCTAATTGATACAGGCGTTGGCCTTCGGTTTCAAAAGACACTTCTGGGCCACCAAGTACTAACTCGATGTCAGGGGCTACCTTCTTAAGAATTGAGCAAACTTCGAAAACTTCTTCGTTATTCCAGATGTAAACACCGAAACCGACGATTTTAGGACGGTAAGAAAGGATCTTCTCAACGATGTTGCGAGGGTTTTCTTTAATTGTCCATTCGATCATCTCGGTTTGATCGGTTAACTCTGCCATCTGAGCCAAGATATAGCGTAACCCAAACGAACTATGTTGGTAGGTAGAGTTCAGTGTACATAACAGGATATCTTTTTGAATTGTCTGGTTCTGGGGTAGGCTCATGCGGCCTTAGTTTTAACGAATCCCTCTAAGATATCATAGCATTTTTTGATTTCTAAAAAACTTTCATGGCATCCGCCACTGTCTGGATGGTTTTTCAACGCGGCAAGTTTATAAACTTTTTTCAACTGTAATAGGTTGAAACACTCTGGAAACAGACGGTGAGCCGCTAAGATAGGAAGTTCTAAGGCATACAGTAAAGTTTCGTAAGCCTTGAACTCTCCCTCGGTCATGCCTTGTGATTTCAATTTGAAATCTTTCGCAGAGACTACTTTGTAAGAGTAAGAATATGATGAAGCTGAGTGATTTTGCACTCTTAGCGTAGGTAATTCACCTAGAAGGCTAGAGAGAAAAGCGGGTTCTAAAGTGCTCGAAACCTCTGTGGAAAATACGTTTTCAGTCTCGTTTTCAGAGCTAATTTTCTCTAGAATTTCGGCGAAGGAAACGTCTCTCATAGAGACGATATCGGGATAAATTCCCCGATTCCAGAGTAGAGAAATCGTAATCCCCCTCTAAAAAAAGTGAAAATAAATGTTTTTTTCTCTCGACAAAGGGTTTTTCCTAGTCTTATGCTTAGGAACATCGACTTTAATATTAAGACTGAAGTCATAGTGAATGATTCATTATTACGACAGTCAGAAGATACAAAAACAACGCCTTAACAATATTCTACGGAGGATATACCATGGCAAAGAAAACAGCAAAAAAAGCAGCTCCTAAAAAAGCTACAGCTAAAAAAGCAACTAAAGCTCCAGCTAAAAAAGCTGCTCCTAAAAAAGCCGCAGCTCCTAAAAAAGCAGCTTCTAAACGTAAGCCAAATGCAGCGTTCATGAAAGCTTTAACTCCTTCTACTACTTTAGCAGCTATCGTTGGATCTGCAGCTTTACCACGTACTGAAGTTGTTAAAAAATTATGGGCTTACATCAAAAAGAATGGCTTACAAGATAACAAAAACCGTCGCAACATCAACGCTGACGACAAATTAAAACCAATCTTCGGAAAATCACAAGTTTCTATGTTCGAAATGACTAAACTTGTTTCTAAACACTTAAAATAAGTTTTAGTATATTCGGCGTAAGCTGAGATATAGAGAGGCTGACCTTCGGGTTGGCCTTTTTTTTGCCGTAGGTGAAACCTACTAGCTCAAAATGGAACTCCAGCCGCGTTAGCGAAAGGGCAATTTTTTCAACCCCTTTGCTAATTTCCCCTCTGGGGAGTATAATTTTCCCCATGTCTAAATCCTCAAGAACTCCGGTTCCTTTAACTAAGGACGAAATTGAAAAAATGCGCGTTGTCTGCAAGATGGCAGCGAAAGTCCTTAACTACACAGCCAGCAAAGTTAAGCCGGGTATTACAACTCTTGAGTTAGATAAAATCGCTAACGATTACACAGAAAAACTTGGTGGTACTTCAGCATGTATAGGTTACTACGGGTATCCGTTTGCCACTTGTATTTCAGTCAACGAAGTGGTGTGCCACGGAACTCCTTCTGATTACGTCATCAAAGAAGGCGATATCTTAAATATCGATGTGACAGTTAAAAAAGACGGCTTCTTTGGAGACACTTCTAAAACTGTTATGGTGGGCAAAGTTTCAAAAGAGGCTTCAGACCTTGTAGATGCTGCTTATAACGCCATGATGATCGGTATTGAAGCGATTAAGCCTAATGGTTACACTGGTGACATCGGTTTTGAAACTAACAAATACGTTCAACGTCGTGGTTACACAACGGTTAAAGAAATCGGTGGCCACGGTATCGGTAAGACTTTCCACATGGACCCATTTGTTCCGGCATTTGGTAAACGTGGTAAAGGCGAAAAAATCATTCCATGGACGTGCTTTACAGTTGAGCCCATGGTGAATGAAGGCGTTGAAGACTTTGATGAGTATTCAATCCCGAATTCAGAAATTAAGTATTACATCACAACAGATAAAAAATTATCAGCTCAGTTTGAACACACAATTCTGATCACTGATAAAGGTTACGAAATTTTAACTTTAGAATAATTTTTTAAATAAGAATCTTAAACACAAAAAGGAAAACCATGCGTACACAATCTACTTCTGGAAAAAACAAAACAGCAGCTACTAAAGCGATCGCTGCCGCTGTTGCAAAAAACAAATCTCAAGCTAAAGGTAAATCAGCTAAAAAAACAGCTGGCCCTGATTACTGCGTAGCTAAAGAAGCTATGGAAAATCCAAAAGTATTTGCTGAACTAGCTCGTTGGGGCCGCGAAGAAATCAAAATTGCTGAAAAAGAAATGCCAGGCTTAATGGCTTTAAGAAAAGAATTCGGCAAATCGCAACCGCTAAAAGGTGCTAAAATCGCTGGTTGCTTACACATGACAATCCAAACTGCAGTTCTAATCGAAACTTTAACTCATTTAGGAGCTGAAGTTCGTTGGTCTTCTTGCAATATCTTCTCGACTCAAGATCAAGCAGCCGTTGCTATCGCAGCGACTGGCGTTCCAGTATTCGCTTGGAAAGGCGAAACTGAAGCTGAGTTCAACTGGTGTATCGAGCAAACTATCGAAGGATGGGGCGCTGATGGTTACAATATGATCTTAGATGACGGTGGTGACTTAACAAACATGATGCACGAGCCACGTTACGCTCACATGTTAAAAAAGATCTTTGGTCTTTCTGAAGAAACAACGACAGGCGTTCACAACTTAGAAGTGATGCTTAAAAATAAAAAATTAAAAGTTCCAGCAATCAACGTAAATGATTCTGTAACTAAATCTAAATTCGACAACTTATACGGTTGCCGTGAATCTTTAACTGACGCTTTAAAACGCGCGACTGATGTAATGATGGCTGGTAAAGTAGCTGTTGTTGCTGGTTACGGCGATGTAGGTAAAGGTTCTGCGCACTCTATGCGTGGTTTAGGTGCTCGCGTTCTTATCACTGAAATTGATCCAATCTGCGCATTACAAGCAGCTATGGAAGGTTTCCAAGTTGTTACTATGGAAGAAGCAGCGCCAATCGCTGATATTTTCGTAACAGCTACTGGTTGCTGCGATATCATCACTGAAAAACATTTCGCAAAAATGAAAGACAACGCGATCGTTTGTAACATCGGTCACTTCGATATCGAAATCGATATGGCTTGGTTAAATAAAAATTCAAAAGTGCGTGAAATCAAACCACAAGTTGACGTTCACACTCTTAAAAACGGTAACGAAATCGTGGTGCTTGCAAAAGGCCGTTTAGTGAACTTAGGTTGTGCTACTGGTCACCCATCTTTCGTAATGTCTAACTCGTTCACTAACCAAGTGTTAGCGCAAATCGAGTTATACACTAACCGTGCACAGTACAAAGAAATCGCGATCTACCGTTTACCTAAACACTTAGACGAAAAAGTTGCGGCTCTTCACTTAGGCCAAATCGGTGTTAAATTATCTAAATTAACTTCTAAGCAAGCTAAGTACTTACACTTAGACGAGCAAGGACCATTCAAACCAGAACACTACCGTTACTAGTAGTGTTCAACTAAAAGAGAGATTATGATCACTCTGATTTTTATATCATTAGCTATTCTACCTTTAAGCGCGCTGACTTTTGGCGCGCTTTTTTTTCATAACAAAAACAAAACGGTTCATATTCTGTCGTTTTTAGCTTTTGGTTTACTCACAATGTATGTGGATATGTATTATTTCCACCGCGCGTACCAAGTATCACTTACAAACGGGCAGTGGGGGCCAGCGGCCGGCACTATGGGCATGTTCTCGGTGTTTGCGACATTGAATTCATTTGCGTTTGGCTTGTTAGGATCTGCGGTTTATTCACTTTTTAGCAAAGTGACTAAAAAACAAGATACGTACTCGAAAGTTTCGTCTGTGAAGATCGTAGCTTCTTTTGTTTTAGCAGCTTCTACAGCAACGTTTATGATTATTGATCACCATAAACAGTCAGTTAGCCAAAAGATCATTGCTAAGGCTTCAGGTGATTTAACGCCTGAATTAGTGAATGAATTAATCCAGATTGGTCAGTCTTCAAAAGATAAAACGATGATTCAGACGTTATTAATGAATCCGAATTGTCCAGAGTCAGTTTTAAAAGACTACTCACAAAAAGAAGAAGTGGTTTACCGCGCGACTGTTTTAAAGAACCCCAATGTTCCGCAAGAAGTTGTGAACCAATTAGCTTCAGATAAAAACGAAGTTGTTCGTTACCATGTGGTTATTAATAAAAAAGTAACGACTGAATTATTAGAGCAATTAGCAAAAGACCCAGCTAAAGACGTTCGTAATAAAGCTCAATCAGAGCTTGAGAATAGAAAAACGAATTAGGTTTTGAAATAGTTAATCGAGAAAATAAAAAAGGCTGTGGATTCACAGCCTTTTTTATTTTCTAAATTTAAATTGTTTAAGAGAAAAATGGCGAGCCCAATGTGGCGATTTTAGAACTTTTACTCTCAACTATTCAATGATTCGCGACTGTCAAATTACATACTTTGTATCCACTTATAAAATTCATTCGGGTCAATTTTATCTCCCGCAACGTACGGGTTTACCGTCAAATGTGCTACAAATTGACCAGCTCTATAAATCGCTGGCGGAGTGGTTGAATATTTATTCAGCGGAGAAAATTGGCCGTAATTTCCACCATAAGGACAGTACTCATTAAAAATAGATTGTTGTGAGTATCTGTTTCCATATGGACTAAATTTGTTAAGAATAGATTCTTGATCAAATTTATTTGTGGTAATCTTACCAAGATAAGCATTGTTCGGCGCAACAATCGTACAACCTTCTAAATAACTAAAGTCTTTTGTAGACTCAGTTGGGCTAAATCCCTCTTTATTTTCAAAAACATCGACATATGGGTATGGAGGGCTCGAAGTTCTTAGTCGTTGGAATGGACGAAATGGAGTAAATGGCGTAAATGGCGCGAATGGCGTCATCATTTTTTGATAATTTACTGTTTTATTCCTTAGTATTCTATCATCAGAAGAAACCTCGCCTAAAAAAGTTCCATCTTTGTTAAATACGAGGTTACCTTGAGGCAAGAAACCTAGCCACTTACCATCTGGCGAAAATAAGTTTTTATTTTGAATAAAAGCGACATACTCGCCTCTAGTGTTAAAAATATACCTAACACTCATTTGATTCGATCCTTAAAAAACTGAAGATAAAAACCAACGCCAGACATTACAACCCCAGGAATTAAAGTAACCCATCCTATACTGTCATGTCCCCCAGTAATAAAATTCACTGCAAATGCTATGACAACGTTACTTGCTAAGAATAAAAACGATGCCGTAGCCGAATCCGACTTTTTGTTCTCATAAGCTGCAACGTAAGTTTGAAGAGTATTCCTATCATTTTTCAAGCCAACGTTTTCATCGTTAACTTGCTTGTAATAGTGAAATAGCATTGTAACTGCGGTCTTATTATTATAAATCTCGTCAACAGACAGTCCTGCTATATTATCCGTTGGAACTCCAAGCACATGCTGTTTTTGCTGAGGTTTGTCTGACACAGATTTCTCCTATTATTTGAATTATAATCGCATTCCTATTTTTGCAGAATTCGAAATAGGTTCGTTTTTCATTAACTTGAAAAAGTCCATTTCGATTTCGCACAAGTACTCCCTAAAGTTCGAGACCTGTTGAGAGTGATCTAAAAAAATCGTATCTAAGTATTTGAAATTATTTAAGAGAAAAATGGCGGACCCAATGGAACGAGTTTAGAACTTACCCTAGATCGATATGAGATTGCCTTGTTTTAAGCACTGCTAGTAACAAAGAATTGCATCGCGTTGATCGGTTCGAAATACCGCAAAACCGTTTTTTTCAGCAAACTGTAATCCTATTTACGAAAAAGGCTAAAATGAAAAAACCTACATTTTTTATTTCATCAACAATCTATGATTTCGCCGACTTGAGGTCAGCTCTTAAATACTACCTTGAATCATTAGGATGTGAAGTTTTGGCTTCCGAATATAATGACTTTAAAAAATCACTAGATTCACATTCTTATCAGGAATGCTTAAACTCAATCTCTAAAGCAGATTATTATGTCCTTTTAATTGGTAGCCGAGTAGGAGGATGGTTTGATGAAAAAAATAGGATTAGTATCACCAGAAAAGAGTTTCAAGAAGCTTATAAACTTCATCAAAAAGGTCAGCTAAAAATTATAAACTTTGTTAGAGCGGAGGTGTGGGATTTGCGCTCTGATAGAGCCGAGCTAGCAAAACATCTTGAATTGTTAGACCTCACGGATAAGGAAGCTATTTCATCTATTCAGAATTACCCTTCGAGATTTGCAAGAGATCCCGAATTCATTATCGATTTTCTAAATGAAGTTGGCAAAAACGAGCAAACTAAAGGTGCAGTTAAAGGTGAAAATGAGTTTCCATCTGCAAATTGGATACATAAGTTTAATTCGTTTCGGGACATTGTAGATGTAATAAATCCGATGATTTTCAATGGAGAGGCAATCGACGTCGCTGTGACTAAAAAGCTTCTTTTAAAAGAAGTAAGACATGTTTTAGCTACGAGTCTTGTAAAATATAAAGAGAAACAAGTTTTTGCTCCCCTATACAGCATACAAAGGTTTTACGATGAGCATCGACTTGATAAGAGTAATAGGTTCGAAGAGTTTTTTGCAATCAGTGCAAAGCGTTTTGATACACTGAGCAGTCTTTCATATCAATTACTCCAAATAAAATATAATCCCCTTATATTGCCGCGAGCCCTTCAATCATCAACATTTCTGAAACTTGATAATACTAAAGGTATTTTATTGGAAACTCCTCTTTATAATGCGTTGCTAAATTTACAGCGCGAAATTCAACTTTTTTCCGAACGTAATGTCGCTAAAGACTTAAGTATTATAACTGAGTATTCCCCTAAAAGACGGCAGATTCACGCTAGTATCGTAAGTGTCAAAACTTTAGAACTGGTAATGTTTCTTTACGCAATTCAAAGATGGTCAAATATCATCGAGTTATCAAAAGCTATTATTAAACATCTACAAGGGGAGGACTTTAAGGAGCCTACTCTTTTCGGTCGATCACCAGTCGTAGGAATGAATGAGGAATTCGAAGAAGAAACAGTTACTGAAGATGACATTGATGATTTTCTTGCAAAACACTGAATGAGACTCAAATGACTCTTGGTTGCTGATCTAGTGTATTTAAAATAGTAATAATTGACTTCTGAATGCCATTCATCGCTTCCTTCCTGATCAGGGGTAGCTCGTTAGGGTTTGTCATAATTAACCAAGCAGTTGGGTGTGACATTTTGGAATAATAATCAAAATATGCTGAAACATGTGCACCATATGACTCATTAATTTTTTTCGCAGTTCCCTTAATGTTATGCAAGGGAGATAGCTTGTCATGAAACTGACTATGTTTTCCTTTTTCTAGATTTTCTGCTATTTCGCAGATTCGCTTTTCAAACTCGACTACCAAACTAGCATCGACAGTTTCGACAAATGCTTTTTTGGTCTTCATTAACTTCAGGTTCGCATACTCTGCATCGGCACAAAATATATTGTAATTTAGTGGGTCCTGCTTCAGCCACTTTAGAATAACTTCTACTTCCAAAAAACATCTAGCAATATGTGAACTCATTTCTGGAAATTCGGGTGCTATTCTTTTAGCAGCTGCGATTAAATTTTTACAGTACAAGGCAATTTGCATATCAATGTTCAATGTTAACTCAGGCTCACGCTTCTCCCAGGTGTCGAGCAGCTGCTTAAAGCATCTATAATGCTGAAGGAGTAATTCTTGGAATTTTTCTTGATCCATACTTATATCCTAACATAGGAGACTGATTTTAATGCCTTTTGCAAAATTTTTCCTATTCTTAGATTTTTGAGTGAATTTAAACTTAAACATCACTGCATGTATTTTACATCAGTATTTTGAGAATCAGGAGATGAGTAAATGCCTTCAGCTTATGGAACTCTAACCTGAATTAGTTAGGATGTCCTTTTTCGAAAGTGTTGTATAACTAGAATTAAAGGAAAAAAAGCTGTGGTTTCACAGCCTTTTTTTAATTGTTAAGATAGTCCATACGACCTATTTATCAGTTTTAATTTGATCTAAGTAGTATCTTAGTTCGCCGATACTTTCGCGAATATCGCCTAAAGCACGGTGAGCGTTTTGTTTACGGTATAATTTGTCGTACTTGTTATTAAAGATAATCTTCCAAGAGCTAACATCTAACATTCTGTAATGAAGACGTTCTGCAATTTTCGGAAAATACTTATCTACAAATAAACGATCTTGTGTGATCGAGTTACCGGCCATAATTGGCTTAAACTTTTTATCTTCTTTCCATTGCGGAAAGTGGCGGTCGATCATTGATGTGATGTGAAATTCTACTGAATCTGGCTCCATACCGTTCGGTACAGCGGCTGTGAGGCCTGAGGCTCCGTGATGTTCGGTATTCCAGGCATCCATAGCATCTAGGTACTTTTGCGGCTGTTTAACCACGGCTTCAAAGCTATCTAGTTCTTTGAAATCTAGATCTGTGATGATGCAGGCACATTCAATAACGACTTCTTTGTTTACATCAAGACCGGTCATCTCCATGTCTAACCAAAGAAGTTTAGAGATCTTATCTAACATGATTATTTCTTTTCAGTTTTTGTTTCAGGTTCGGCGTTTTTGTATTGTACTTTGTAGTTATCGCCAGCTGATTTAACGGCTGCATCTAAAGCTGTTGTATCTAAAGTTTTACCTTCTTTTAAGCGTAAAGAGATTTTGCCAATTTGTTTTTTAGTATCAACAACAGTTACGCCACAAGATTCAAAGTTTTCAGCTAATTTAGGGTCAGCACATACTTTTTTGCTGATCATTTTAGTACAAGCGGCACAGTGTACGCCTTCTACCATAAGGTCAGTGGTAGCATCTGATTTTGCTGCTGTCGCAAGCGATAAAGTCGCAGTCAAAGAAATAAGAGCAAAAATAAGCTTCTTCATTGAGGGGTCTCCTTGAGAAATATATGAAAAACCCATTATGAACTAAAGTCGGCCCACTGTGAAACGGGAATTTCTCCCCAAGATAGGTTTTTATTGCTATTTTATTACGCAGGCCTGAAAAAGTAGTTTACTTTGATCGGCGTTTTCCATAAATTAACTCCACTACGAATTAAATACTTAACGGAGTTGTAGTTAAGTTGGTTATAACGTCCGCCTGTCACGCGGAAGGCCGCGGGTTCGAGTCCCGTCAACTCCGCCATTTTTTCTCTTTAATAAATACAAATCTTAGACATGATTTTTTTAATAAGTCCTAATTGGATTAGAACTTATCTGGCTGGCTGTAAATATAGTTTATTTTTCAATCCATCTAAATTCAGAACGGTAGTACGGTTCAATGATAAACTTATAATCAGAATTGTCTGCGGTAGATATTGTAAGGAAACTATTGCCTCTCAATGGATCTTTGTGGGGGATTTGGAATAGGTATTTTAAACCGCTGGGTGAAGTTTTATATCGCGCTGAATATGGAAAATTTGCGAATACGATTTCGCGGTTTGTGAGATTTATGTCTGATTTCCATAATTCATATTTTTCAAATCCAAGTTCTTTTATGAAAGTTATCTGATCAGTTGAGGCAATGGAGTTTGGGCGAATACCTTCAGTAAATAATTTTACAGAGTTTGTTTCTAAGTTGTAGATAAATAGATCGACAGGGAATTGATTGGGTTTACTATAGGCTCGTCCATATCCCATCGAATGGTAAATGTCTTCGTTATTGTTAAATAGCGCTTCTTCGCGAAATGATGTGAATATCACTTCCTTCGAGTTATTTAGCCAAGTCATTCCTTCGTCTAATGCTAATCGCGGTGATTCGAACAATAACGTTCCCGTGTTAATATCGTAAATGCGTAATTTATTCGATGTACCCAGCATAAAATGACTATCATCATCTTTGGGTGCACCAATGCGTTTGTCGAATTCTAGAACAGCAAGTTTACTAAGGTCAGGGGATATTCGCATTTCCCCACCTTTACTTTTTATTTCAGAAATTTTAGACAATTTATCTGTATTAAATATCGAAATGATTTGAGCATCATTGTTTGCAACCGTTTCAATGCAAGCGATGATGTTTTTGCGGACATCCCAATCCCATGAGTTAAATCCTTCTTTAAAGCCTAGATCAAGTGTTGACCATTTTCTAAGTTCGACATCGTAGCGATTGAATATGTTCTTTTCTGGCCAACCACTGTTTAGATTTTTTACGGTGTAAATATATCCTGATTCGCCATCTAAAATAGAGATTTCATTCCATTTTTTAATTGTATTTTCGTCTACAATTTGACCAAAAAAAATACTGCTAAGAGCAATTCCAAATTGGCCAAAAAACAATAAAAAATAACTTGTAATATTTATTGCTAACGAAAACTTTATTGAACGTAACCAGGAAAAATTTTCGTGACGATATAAATACCTAATCATTGGAGTTTCTGTAACTAATGTTATTAAGAACATAGGCAGGTACAACTCACTCATTCCCCAATGAATATTTTCTTTGTAAAACAAAAAAGCTACGGCTGAGCCTGCTGCACTTGATAGGGTGTTGAATAATGTAGTTCGCCAAATATGGATTTGAAATCTAACAGTTTTAATAAACCTATTAAGAATAATTGATTCGATTAAGATTATAAAAAGAGTGAGAACTAAAGCAGATGAGGCAGTTTCTTCTGTAAACAGATTGAGAAGGGGATTGATGGCATCTGCATTTGCAAAAAGTGGAACAAAGATTAGAGATAATAAAACAACTAAGCGGAATTTTAGTAAATGAATCATTATTTACATTATGGGGATCTATTTATTAAAATTTCAAGCAGTTAGCTTCGGTCTTGATTTGAAACTCTGTTTGCTTGAAAAATAAGCTATCTTGGTTTCGCATAAATAAGTTCTAAATACGTCCCACTGGCTCCGCCATTTTTTCCTATTATAAATAATATCAAATCTTTAAACATACTTGATTCAGCGTTAAAGCGACTGCTATTTGTCTGGTTATGAAATTGGTCTTCGCTTTAGTTTCTGTTACTGTTTTGTCTATTCAGTCGGTTGCGGGTAATTGCAATTCTCAGAACTTAGTCGGTGAGTGGACAAGCAGAACTGAATCGGCCTTAACGCCACATTCGGTTTGCGGTAAAGCTGTCAAAAATGAAAAGACTGTTTTCACGTTTATGAATAAGGCTGGAAAATTTTCTGGTCATGGCGTGAATGTGACGGTTACAGCTTTTCAAAATCAGAAGTCTTGTTCACCTACTACCAAAACATTAAAGTATCCGTTTGTTGAACTATATACTAACGGCAGCCTTGGCATCATGTCAGAAATTGGAGCTCAGGTTATTGCCGACTGTGTGGTAAGTTCTGACCGTGCTAAATTGAAGCTTGGTAGTAACCTGTATCAACGAACGAAAAATTAAAACTTAAACGCCAAGACAAAGGCCCACTCGTTGACGTAGTCGTGGTAAAGACTAAAACTACCAGACTTAAAATTAAATCCGGCACCAAACCAAGTGTTGGCTTCGTGAGTTTCGTTTTCGTCATTTAAATATGTGTCATGAGATACTGACAGGGCGACGTTTTGAGCCTGAACTTCTAGCCCTGGAGTTAACATGATAATTTTATCTGACGGGGATTCTGTTTCGTTTTCTTTTTTTGAAGCTTCTAAGGTAAAGATGACACTATTTCCGACGTAACCGTAACCGAGACCGTACGAGCGAACATCGTCATTGTCATCAGGCCCTTGTTGCCAATCGACAGTAAGACCCACACGATGCGCGTTTGAAGCGCCAATAATTACCCCGGCTGAGTAAGTATCGTCTTCGTGATATCCGATACCGGCAGAAAAACCTGAAAACGAGAAACCCGCTATGGCGCCGGTTTTTCCTTCGCAGTTGTCGCAGTCACGCTCAGAGTATCCAACACCCAAGCCGACCTTGCCAGTACCCACGGCAAATTCAGCCCCGCTTCCTGAAACCTGATTGGAATCTTCTTTGTCGGCCGTTGCATGCTCTAACGAAAGCTGAATGCCATCGTAATATGCCGCAACTGAGGGATTCGTGTAGGTAAAGCCATGAGAAAAATTAATCGGTGAGGTATAAGCTGGAACTGCAATTCCTTGCCCCACAGCCACATAAGGTGCATCGGTATCTTTACCAGCTACTTCTAGGGCAAAGGTTGCTATCAGAACTACTAATATGTACTTCATAAAGTCTCCCATCTTGGAAGTACTTTAATTTTAACAGCAACAAAAAGACGTGGTCGAAACTTCGAACTAATTAATCAGTTTGAAACAATCAACTAAAAAATGGCCTACACAAGCTTTGCGGGTTCGCAAAATGTGTGTAATTTTATCTTTTTTCAGATACGATTTTTTCATGAAACGTTTAATTAACGGAAAGAATTTAATTTTCTTATGTTCGTTGCCTGTTATTGCCATAACAAGTCTGTTGGTCTTTCAAACTATTGATCTGTTGTCAGGTTTAAGATCAGGTATTAGTTTTACGGCTCAATATTCTTTGGTTTTATTCGGTATTGTTTTTATTGCGAGTTCGCTGCAGTTGTTTTCTAAAAATCAATTTACGATTTGGATTAGAAAAAATCGCCGTTATTTAGGATTGTCTTTTGCGGCATCGCATCTTGTTCATGGCCTGGCGATATTTGTTTTATATTTAAACTATGAAGATGTATTTCAGCAAACGGTAAGCCCGCTTTCAAAAATATTTGGAGGCATTGGTTTTTTTGTTATCTTTGTTTTAGCGATGACGTCTTCTGATTATGCGATCAAGAAAATTGGCTTTCGTCGTTGGAAAAATATCCAGCGGTTTGGAATGTATTATATTTGGTTTATTTTCTTAGCCAGTTATCTTCCGCGAGCGATTAACTCACCGGAGTACTGGCCGCTGGTTTTATTTTTAGTGTCATGTCTTGGGTTGCGATTTCTTTTCCATAACGCCACGGTTACGAATAATTAAGCCATCTAAAAATTTACGTAATAATTGATCGCCGCAGGGTTGATAGTTGGGGTGATCTTCGTTTCTAAAAATAGCGGAAAGTTCAGATTTTGAAATTTCGAAATCGACATTTTTTAAACACTCTAAAATATCAGTATCACGAAAAGATAGAGCGACGCGCAGCTTTTTAAAAATATCATTATTTGTCATAAACCAGTCTTAAAGCTAAAAGGTCTTTTGCGCAATTAAAATGCTATTTCTTCTTCAAAGACTGAATAATCTGATCAAGTTTTCCTAAATATTGTGAGCGGGCCTTTTTATCCATCGGGGCGGGGCCTCCACGCATTTCTCCCATATGTCTTAAGTTTTGCATAAGCTCGCGGTTGGCGACAGCAGAGCCCACATTATCTTCGGTGAATTCGACGCCTTTCGGGCCGAGTACGCGAGCTTTCTTTTTTACACAACGATCAGCTAATAGAATATCTGCGGTAATCACTATATCGCGATCAGTAACCTGTTCGACAATCCAGTCATCGGCCGCATCGAAACTGCCTGACACCGCTTTCATTTCTACCAAAGGATCAAGAGGGACATTCAGATACTGATTAGCAACGACGAAAACTTTAATTTGGTAGCGCGCAGCTACTTTATAGGTTTCGTCTTTTACAGGGCAGGCATCAGCATCGATGTAGATATGAATCATACGTTTTCAATATTATTTTTAGTTCATTGTCGCTAGGTACAATGAAACCAATGTCGTTCCAAAATAAACGAACATATTAGCCGATCCCTGAAAATCGTAAGTGATTCTTAATCCAAATAGCAAAATTCCAAACAAGAAAAGTGATCCTATAAGAGCATAGGGCAGTAATACAAAATTAAAGATCGAGATAATAAATGCGAACGTTAATAAAACTTCAAGAGAAGCAATAACCCAGTAGCCTGCTGAAGCTCCACCTGGAAGTTTTTTCACGAACGTGTTATCAAATTGTTTGATAAACCATTCCGGTGTTGAAAGAGTTTTCCACTTATCAAAAGCTGCTGTTCCAAAAAGTAAAGTGTAAATAAAGATAATTGCAAAATTAAGAATAGGCTGAAATGACGTCATAGTTGCTCCTCTTTAAGAAAGATTCTACGCAAGTCGTGCTATAAGTCTAATGCTATTTTTTTCTTAAATAATCCAGAATACTTGGATACGATTTTGACTGAGATCTTACGGTTTTCGAATTTTATTTCAAAGGATTATGTATGAAAACAGTCATCTTCGCCTGTGTTCATAGTGCCGGTCGCTCACAAATGGCGGCGGCCTTTTTCAATAAATATAAAAAGAGACAAGACTTAAGAGGTATTTCGGCAGGAACTGAACCCGCAGCCCGGGTTCATCCTGAAGTCATGACTGTCATGAGTGAAGTTGGAATAGATTTATCACAGGCAAAGCCAACGTTATTAACCGAAGATCTCACTAAAGGCGCAGCCTTGTTGGTCACGATGGGGTGCGGAGAAAAATGTCCTTACGTTCCAGGGCTTCAAATAATTGATTGGTCACTTAAAGATCCCAAAGGCCAAGGTCTTGAACAAGTAAGGTTAATACGAGATGAGATTGAGCAATTAGTTTTAAAATTGATTAAGGCGAACGATTTTTAATAAGAACTAATCAATGATGTCGCACATGCGACTGAATCGTTTGCAGCAAAGTTTTCGAATTAATCGGCTTAGTCACATGGTCGGCAAAACCTGCTGCTAAAGTGCGGTTTTTTTCTTCTTTCATGGCATGAGCGGTAAGCGCGATGACCGGTTCTTGGAAGCCGCGCTTACGAAGTTCAGCCAATGTGCTATAGCCATCAATGCCCGGCATTTGAATGTCCATTAACACGATATCGTAATGCTGTTTAAAAGCCTGGTCGATCGCTTGTTCGCCACTTTCAGCTTCGGTGACATCTAGGCCTGAGCTGTTTAAAATCATTTTAATTAATTCACGGTTATCTTGTGAATCATCGACCGCTAACACTTTTAAACCTCTCAACGAATTTTGCACTTCCGCTGTCAAACTTGCTGAAGGAGTTGTCGTTATTATTTCTGCGGTTTCTTCGGCGTGAAGTGAAAATTCAAAAACGCAGCCGTGCCCTGGTTTGCAGTTAAGAATTTTTACGTCACCATCTAAAGCATGTGCTAAGTTTTTTGAAAGGGCTAAGCCTAAGCCAGTGCCCCCATAACGGCGGGTAGACGTAATATCAGCCTGCGTGAAGGGTTTAAATAAACGATCAGCTTGTTCTTGTGTCATGCCGATGCCTGAATCTTCAATGGTGAAAGTTATTTTTTTATGGGTCTTTGTCGCTTGATCTGCGCGACAAGAAATTTTCACCGAACCTTTAGAAGTAAATTTAACAGCGTTACCGATAAGGTTAACTAAAACTTGGCGGGTGCGGGTAGCGTCAGTGAGAACGACGAGGTCATCAATACCTGAGGCTTCATAAACGAGCTGAATATGTTTTCTGGCAGCGTGATCAAAAAACATAGCCAGTACCTCTTGAAGCAAGCTGTTAAGTTTCACAGGAGTTAATTCGATTTCAAGTTTACCGGCTTCGATCTTAGATAAATCTAAGATGTCATCAATAATACGGATAAGCGATTTTCCATTACGAATAACAGTATCGAGATATTTTTTTCTCTCTGAAACAGCAAGATCTTGGGTTCGCATAATTTCTGCAAAACCTAGAATTGCTCCAATCGGCGTACGAATTTCATGCGACATGTTCGCTAAGAAAGATGACTTGGCCTGATTAGCAATTTCGGCTTCGTTTTTTGCCGACTGAAGGGCGAGCATTGCTTGCGTAAGGTTTTCTTCAGTGACACGGGTTCTAACAACTGACTTTGTTGTGTCGAGTATCGTGCAAAGCATTCCTGAAATTTTTCCTTCAGAATTGAAGAGTGGCGAATTACCGTAAGTGAAATAATTGCTTTGGATTTCTCCGTCGACTTCTAAGTAAAATAGCACGTCCGATTCAAGAACGGTTCTTCCGGCTTCAATTTCTAGAACGATAGCATGCACTTGTTCCCAAACTTCAGGCCAAACTGTATCTAGCGTGCAACCTAAAGCTTTTGGGTGGCGATGTTTTAAAATCGGAATGTAAGCATCGTTATAGAAAAATCTTCGTCGGGGCCCCCAGCAACAGTACATTCCGATTGGGCAATTGAAGACGATCCGCAAAGAGTTGATTAAGCCACTGTCCCATGTTTCGATGGAGCCCAGTTCTGTTCTGGCCCAATCGAAGTTCAAAGTGGTTTGAACCATTTTGCTGGTTTTAGCCAAGTCTCCGAATGGATTGAACTTATTAGTCTTTGTCACGGCTCTATTTCTACACGCGCTTTAATAAGCGGTCTAGAGATTAGGAGCGTAACTTCTGACATCATTATTACGCAAGTCGCTACTCTGGGAATAATAATTGCTACCTACTGATTTAAAATAAAAACAAGGGGCAAAATTCCCATTTCAGAAAAGATAATTTATGGCAAATTTAAAAAAAGCAGCTGAACAATCTGAATTAGTTAAAACCGTTATTTCGCTAGACTCTAATTTTTCAAGTCTTGAAAGATTAAGCGGGCGTATCGGTGAAATCGAACTCAACACTGAATTCGACTACAGTCAAATCCGTCGGTTAATGTTGGCCTTTGCTGAAAGTGCGACCGCTGTTGCTGATGAAATCGTTCTGCTCGCGCAATTAATTGCCGACGCTAAAAATCGCTCTGAAGAGGCGGCTAAAGTTGTCGCTGTAAAAGCTGAACTTTTGCAGTCTAGAAATAACGATGAGGCTGCTAAAGTGGAAGCTTTTCGTGAGCTGATGGTCAAAGTGAATCAGCTCAACGAAGAAATGAAAGTCTTGCAGTCAGCCGCCAGTGCCGACTTGTCTACAGAAGAAAAAAATAGAATTACTCAAGAGTTAGCTAATTTTGAAATGCGTCTTCATCCTTTGATCGAAGAGGCTCAGGTTATTAAAAAAGACGCCCAAGCTTCACGTTTTAAAGGTTTAGAGCAAAACGCTGATGCCCTAGGGCAAAGCCTTAAAGCGGCCAGCAGCAAATTAACTGTGGTTCTGTAAAGAACTTAGACGAAAACGGCCAAACAAAAATCTCTTAATTTTTGTATTCAGTGCTAAAATTAAGAGATGCTGCAAGAAACATGGAATACGTTTCCTCGACAGATAGTTCAAAAGATCAATGGATTACTTGATCAAGCCCAGCCGAATCGCCTGAAGGCTTTTCATCTTTATAAAATGTGTAAGACTGAAAATCTCTGGGATAAATCATTCTCAGAATTTTCGTTTTTACTTGAAGATTTTTATCATACGCATCCCGCAGAGCGCAGCAAAAGTCAGATGGATCAGTTTTTAAATCGTCCGATGGACTGGCGCAGTTTTGAAACTGTAAATTTAACTTTTCGTACCGCTGAAATTCATTTTAGCGAAATTCGCGATATCGCCAGTTGGGCGCACCACATGCTAAGACTGCATTATGAAAAAACATCACCGGTTTCAACTGTTGAAACATTAAGTAAAACTATTTATGACCTGACTCACCCAGGTATGGGTGAGAAAGAGCAAAACATTGATTTTGAAGATTTTTGTGACGCTTGGAAGAAAGCCGCCGATAAACTTTACGGAAAAAAATTCGAAGCTGAACATCAGCAAATTATTCTAGAGCTACGTAATTTAAATCAAATTTTAGAAAGCCGGGCTTTAGAATTACCTCGTCACATGTTAAACCGAATCTATCTGACACAGACTGAGATCGATTGGGTTGAACGTTCGCTTGAGGCTGTCATGGCGGGCTTAAGTATGCCTAAGTATCCGCTTTCTAAAGGACCTACCAAGCCGCGCCTTATTGACCTATTGAAATGGCTTACCCTATGGGAAATCTCTAAGGATGTAAAAGCTCCAGCGGTTCAGGCTAAGGTTGAAAAGCTTCGTGGCCATATTCAGAACGAATGTGATGATTTGCTGGCAACCTGTCGTAGATAGGGTGGCAAAAATCCTCTATTTTTTTCAAAGATGAATTGCTGCTGGTCTTACCAAAAGCTTTAAGTTATCACTGCTTCATTTAACAGGAGTGAGTGATGGCTTCAAATATCTTATTACGCTATTTATTACCAATTGCTATGTTAGCCTTAGTTGCGTGTGCTCCAGAAAACAACTCAGAAACAGAAAACTTCTTATCAGACTCAGCCAATATCGTAAACGGTAAGCTCGTTGATGCTAAAGACTTATACGCGCGCCACACGGTAGCTATTTTTGCTGAAAACTCAAGCCCTTGCACTGGGGTGATTATTGCTCCACATTTTATTTTATCAGCAGCTCACTGCGAATTAAAAGGGGCTGATATTTACTTCGGCCTTGTGGCCACAAAAAGCACGGCCGTGTTTTACAAAGTTAAAAACGTAACTCCGCACCCAAGCTATTGCCCTACATGTGATATGGGCGGGATGGCTCCTGGTGATTACAAAGACTACGCTATTGTTGAATTTAAAGAAGACCTTCCACCGGGATTTAAACCAGTACCATTTGCAACTTTAAAACAAATCCAAAAAGGCACGACGATTCATCTGGCAGGTTATGGTTTAGATGAAAACTACAAATACGATGGTGTTATGAAAAAGACGCAAGTTCCGGCTGTTGCTGTAGGGCAGTTTGAATTTATGACTGATGAAAAGAAATCAGGCTCTTGCCATGGCGATTCAGGCGGCCCAGCGTATATTATGGTTGAGAGCAAACTCTACTTAGCCGGTATCACAAGCCGTGGTGAAGCTCAGTGCCGCGGATACGGTATTTATGGAATCCCTGCGGTTGAAATGGGTTGGATTAAGTCAGTTATTAGTAAATAACTTTCAAGTTATCTCAATTTAATACATTCTTTCGCTAAGCTGTTAATTCATAAATACCGAAGTATTTATAGAATTATGAAAGCTAATGCCCCAGTTGAAATACATTCCTTGATTAATATGTTAGAAGCCGAAAATAGGGCTGAGTATTCAAGATACCTTTTTGAAACCCAATCGCCTCTTAGTAGTATTTGCGAAAGTGCAGATGCACTTGGGCCATTATTATTAAAAGAACAGCTTGGGTTCGCTCGATGGAAATTAAGTGGTGATGTTTATTATTCGCGCTTTAGGCCTGGTGATCGAGTAGAAATTAGAACTCAAAAAAAAGGGACAGATCTTTCCGTTAAATTATCAAATGAGTGGCGGGTTGAAGGCGTTGCCTATCCTGCGCCAGGTAAGATCGAGGTTGTAATATCAGCAGAAAAACCACTAGATATTAACGGTATCAAGGAGGTTTTTCTTTTTAAAAGTTCGTCTTCGTTATTTAATAATATACTGAAAAAGAAAATTCGTAATATTTCAGGTCCAACTTTGCTAGGAAATGGCAGATATAATCTTTCTATACAAGACTCAAATTATAAAGTGTTATATGAAAAGTTAAATGACACTCAGAAGAGTGCGATTCAGTATTTAATTAGTAATAATTTAAGTGGAGCTATACAAGGTCCTCCTGGAACGGGCAAGACACAATTACTTCGAGCTGTAATTGCCCTAGCTTTAAGCTCTAATATGAAAGTTTGTGTAACGTCATTTACAAATGCGGCTGTTGATAATCTGCTTGGGCGTGTAGTGGACAAAACATTTGAATTTGATTGGGTTCGAGTCGGCGATCCTGATAAAGTTAAAAAAGAATTATACCATAAACACATTGCAAATTTAGACTTCGTAGCATCGAAATTCAGTGATGAGATTAATGAAGCAAACCTTCTAGGATCTACACTTCATAAGATCGCATTTAATAGTCCACCCAAAGTAGATCTGTTAGTTATTGATGAGGCAGGACAAGTTCCGATTTATTTCTGGCCATTTATACAGACTCTCGCAAAACGTGTTATTTTGGTTGGTGATCAGTTTCAATTACCACCAGTGTTATCTGCCGAGCATGCTGAATTACCCTACGACAATGTGTTTTCACTATTAATCAGCAATGAAACTCCTATGTTAGAAACACAGTATCGTATGCGTCGTGAAATTCAGGCCTGGTCATCGGAAAAATTTTATAGAGGAAAGTTGTCGCCAGATATATCGGTAGCTGATCGCGATTTTTTTATGCATAACCAGGCTTTTTATGCTGATAAATTTGTAGTACCAAAAAGATTCTCTTCTAAAGCTCCTCGGAATCACTCATGGGACGAGGCAAATTTTATAGCAGATAAGTTGGAACAGCTGTTGAAGAGTAAATCTCATTTAGGAGATGTTGGAGTTATTTGCCCGTATAGAGCTCAAGCGGGTATTGTAAATGCGACTCTGCAAAGTAGATTTGGGGTAGATGAGGCGTCTAAAGTTCTGGTAGATACAGTTGAAAGATTTCAGGGACAAGAGAAAGAGGCTATCTTTTTATCATTCGGTACTTCGGTGGCTGATCAAAATCAGTTAGATTTTTTATCTGATCCAAAACGATTAAATGTATCAATTACGCGTGCTAAATCCAGATTTTATTGCTTGTTTGACAATAAACTTTGGGAAAATTCTCGAAATCGTCGTTCTGAAGATTTAAATGAGTTTTTGCGCTGGATGGTAGACGGAAAAACTAGCATTAGGCGTGCGGCCTAAAGCGCAATAAAACTATCGACGTGATGAAAATCGGGCTCATGACCTGCATGCTTTAAAGCCATGTAGTGAATCGCGCCTGATTTTTCTTTTAAGACCGCTGTTAAGCTGATCTCAAATTTTTCTTCAGGTTTAAGCCCGTGTAATTCAACTTCTAAAAGATCGCCACTCCATTGAATTTTCTTAAGAGAAATATCCTGACACTGTTTCGGTGGTTGTGGCAGCCTATAGCTTTCAAAGAAGTATTCATTCCACGCAGGTGTTAGAGAAAAATTAAATTCGTAATAAGATTTCTGACCTTTGGGACGAAGAAACATTTCAAAACAAGTGTCATTCCAAAGACCATCCACTCGGGGAGTAGTGCTTGCGTCACTGGTAAAGCTTGTGGGTAAATTTAAAAGATTTTTTGCATCTAAAATTTTATAAACTAGGTTAAGCGTTTCACCGGTACGTGTGGCATCCGCCTCAAGTTTAAAATCCGCAGTCGAGTTGTTAAATGAATTTAAAGCCTTCACCCAAATAGGTTAGTACAAATTATTCAGGTTCGGTAGCGTTTAAAATATCTAAAGCTTCCCAGTGCGGAAGGTCTTCTTTTAGCCCAGCTAGTAAGGTCTCAAGATAAGCTTCAGCTTCGTCACGGCGGTCTGGATCACAGACGCCGTTAGCGGTTTCACGCCATTCAGGTGAAAGGGCTAAGCGGCTTCGTAAAGCGTTTGTGAAGAGGTCAATCCAGGTCGGAGCTGTGAAAGTAAAGTTTAAAGCTAAAGCTTCGCCCTGGGCTTCGGTTGAATGCCAGTAGCCGCGTGGTACGAAAAGCATAGACCCGGGTTTAAGTTCGATAGTTTGGGCTGATTCAGGCATTTCAGTCGGCAGATCGTCTTCTAAGTAGCCATCAAGTTCTGCATCAGGTGCTAAACCCATCGTATGACGGGTTAAAGGATTAATGACATGCTCATTCGGGGCTAACTTCCAGATTTTTGTTCCGTGAATTTGTAAGACAAAATTGATATTTTGGTCGAAGTGGGCAGCTGTGCCTTTACCATCTGGAGTCGCATAAACTAAACAACGTGAATAGGTTTGGGCTGAAATTCCTAAGTCAGCGCGAATTTTTTCTAACCATGTTTGTAATAAAGGTGAAATACGGTGGGCTTCGTTGAAAAGTAATCCCATACCGTTTTGAAATAATTTTTTCGCATCTTTAGGTGTGGTATCGATCGAACTGGCCTCGTCGCGTAAGTCAGGTAAGTGGGCTTGAATGGCATGTGGCCACATGTTTAAAAGGCTATCTAACGACGCTAAAAAATCTAAACTACGTAGCTCTGAAAGAGCTTCTTTCGGGTGGTGAACCACGAAGGGCTCATTGGCTTCGTAAGCAGCTAAAAAGTCTGCTTTTGTGGATGGGTGAATAAGTGCAGCTAAACCTGATTTCATAATAATTCCTAAGTCGCTCCAGATAGCCAGCCAAGGGTGTTTAAGTCAAACGATAGGCAATCTTTATACATAAGGCGGCTCTGACTGCCGTAAAAGTTGCAATTAATTAAATTTCACTACGAAATTCCTATAGTTACGGGTACATTGCGCCCATGAATACATTTCCAGAATTTGGTCTACTTCCATCAATCCTTAAGACGTTAAAAACTTTAAAAATTTACACTCCAACAGAGATTCAAAAAAATGCGATTCCGATGTTGATGTCGGGCCAGTCAGTGGTGGGTGTTTCTGAAACGGGAAGTGGTAAAACCTTAACTTACGCTCTTCCGATCTTACACTTAGTTAAAACTTTAGAAAACGAAGGTAACCCTGCTGATGAGCCAGGTAGACCTCGTGCGATCGTACTTGTGCCTTCACGTGATTTAGGTGAGCAGGTTTCAAAAGTATTTAAAACATTTACCCACGATACACGTGTAAGAGTTCGTCCGGTGTTAGGTGGAACAACTTTTGAACAAAGCCGTAGAAGTATTGCTGCTGATTTTGAAATTTTATTAGCAACGCCGGGTCGTCTTATTCAATTAATGGAACGTGAGTTAATTGATTTTTCTGACGTACGCCTGATCGTGTTCGATGAAGCCGATCAAATGTTAGATGACGGTTTTATCGGTGAATCTAAAATGATCGTAAATGCCTGTGATGAAGACGTGCAATTAGCTTTATTTTCAGCGACCGTATCACAATCGGTTCAGGATTTAATGAATGCTTTATTTAAAAAAGCTGAAGTGATTCGCTCAAGTGGAGCCGGTAAAGTTGTAAAAACACTTGTGACTAAAAACGAAACAGTGATCGACGGTCTTCGTTGGCCGATCTTTGAAAAACTGTTAAAACAAAAACCAACGGGCGGAACGATCGTTTTTACGAACACCCGTGAGCAGTGTGATAAACTAGCTAACGAAATTAAAAAGCATGGTTATGACTGTGTCGTTTACCGTGGTGAAATGGATAAAGGCGAGCGTCGCGGTAATCTGCAAAGCTTTCGCAAAGGCGAAGTGAATATTCTTATTTCAACAGACCTTGCAGCCCGCGGTTTAGATTTAGATTATGTAGGCCGCGTTATTAATTACCACTTACCACAAGAGATGGCGAATTACTTACACCGCGTAGGTCGTACAGCCCGTGCGGGTAAGTCAGGTTTAGTTGTAAATCTAGTGACTGAACGTGATTTAGAATTAATCGCAAGACTTGAAGGTAAAGGCCAATCAGCCAAAGAATTAAAATCTCGTTTTAAAGATAAAGACGGCAAACGTTTACATGTAGCTGAAGAGTTACGTAAACCAAAGCGTGTGAAATTTAAAAAGAAAGACGATAAAGCTGAAGCTTCTGCAAAACCAAAAGCTCCGTTTAAGAAATCTTCTCGTCCTAAATTTAAACCGAAACCTTATAATCCGAAATAACTTTTACTGACCTTATGTAGTTTGGCCTAAGACCAATTCAAGCGGGGCCGCTTGAAGAAACGTCGGCACATCGTTAGGGAGCGGACATGTCGGTGCTGCGCTTTTGGTCCAGACTAAATATTGAGGCACAAAATTTTTAAAGTCTTCAAGTGTTACCGCTTTTACCGTAAGAATATCTGGAACATCTGAAATCTGTGAAAATATATGGCTACCACAGGCTTTGCAAAAATGTCTCGTGACCGATGACCCGCGATCAGACTGTGTTGTGCAAGAAGAGAGATTTTCAGTCGCACATTCAAACTGACTCTTAAGTAAAACCAGCAACGGGCTACCGTAAGCTCCGCCACTTTTTTGGCATTGCTGGCAGTAGCAGATACCCTGAGACAAAGGTTCGGATAAAATCTTGTACTGAACTTTCTGACAAAGACATCCACCAGATGATTGATTCATATAATACCTTCCATTTTTTCATGAAGCTTTTGAACTTTGATTAAACCTTCAAGATAGCTTTTCACCGAAAACGTTGTGATTTGCGTTTCAAAGCTTTGGATTTTTTTATGAAGCACGCAAATTTCTTGGCGAAGTTTATGAACAGCTAAAGCTATTTCTTCTTCACTTTTAAGTGCAGCCAGTTCGCCGGTAATATCGCCATCTAAAGCTTCACGTTGGCGTGTGACAAGCACGTTAAAAATACGTCCCATCCGTTGGCCTAAAAATAAAACTTCGCGGATTGCACCGAATTCTGAATGCTGAATTTTTTCACTCGCCATTAAATCCATCATGCCCGCGATAATCATTCCCATATTGTGGTGGGTGTAATGCCGGTTTTCTGTTTGGTTGTTGATAAACGGATTTGCCGTTACCAATGAACTATATTGGTTGGTTGAATAAAATTGTTTCAAATCGAAATTTAAAATTTCGATCAGTTGGTTGTAATGGGGTTGGCAGGACAAAATCTTATGCATGTTTTCAAATAATGACTTTGCAAAATCGATGACATGATTTTCACTAGCTAAGCTATGTGTTTTAAAGTCGAGTTGATAAAGCGACTCTAATAGAAAAGGATTACTCTGTGACGGGCGATCTGCAAAATCGTCATACAAAGTGATCAAAGTGCCTAAGCAGATTTTAGTCTGTAAAAGATCAGAGAATTTTTCTTCTGAAACCGAACTTAAAGTGATAGCTGTGTATCCTTTAACTAAAAACTCATTAAAAAGTTCTGGTTTGCGGTAGGGCGCAAGTTCAGACATATTTTGTTCAATGCTAGCTAACATAACGATCTCGTCTTTTAAAAATGACAGGTAAAGGTTCATTAGTGTGAGCTGTTATGAGCGCTTCGATCGTAGGAGGGCGATTGTAAACGGTTTGCATTTCGTAACGTTCACATAACTTTTGTAAAACCAGAGTAGCTTCAAGTTTTGCCAGAGCAGCACCGATGCAAATTCTTGGTCCGCCGCCAAACGGAATAAAAGAAAATTGATGTTTCAAATCTTCTAAGAAACGGTCAGCTTTAAATTCATTGGGGTTTTCAAAGTAATCAGGATGGCGTTGTAAATGCCTTACGCTTAAAAAGACCTGTGAACCTTTAGGAATTTTAACTCCACCTAAGATGTCATCTTGGTTTGTTTCACGAGGTAAAAAATAGGCCGACGGGTAAAGTCTAAGGGCTTCTTTATAAGTTGATTGAACAAAGGTTGATTTTCGTAAGCTATCGTAATTTTGCTGAAGTTTTTTTTCAGCTTCAAGAGCAATACTTTGTTGGGCCGAGGCACTAGCGGCTACAAGATAGGTCGCAAAAATTAAAGAAGAAGCTGTTGTGTCGTAGCCAGCAAACATAAAAGCTTTTAACTGGTCCCGAATAAAAGGCTTTTCTTCATTTCTTAAAGTCATGGCTTTTAATAAAGAAGGTTCCTCATCTTTTAAGACTTCTTCAGCAATGCGGTCTAATTCAGTATGAATGGTATTTAAAGACTTTTGTTTGGACGAAAAAAAAGGGCATTCGGCAATACTTCTTAAACTTTCTCCGGCCTTACGATTGAGATCAACAAAGGCTGAATTTAATTTTTCAGATTCAGAAATTAAATCGTGATTTAAGACAAAGACACCGGCCGTACGCAGAACGATCTTTGTTAAGTGCGGCACTAAATCGACAGCTTCGTTATTTTCAATGGCTTTATCGATAATCGGAAAAATCTCTTCAACGAATTTATCGACTTTTTGGATTAAGCGATCCATACCATCGGTACTCATTAATTTGGCGCTAGTATTGCGTACACGAGCGGCATCTTCTCCGACAAGTTGAATAAGACCCTGGGGACCAGACAAGGCTTTAATTTTATTTAAGACGAGTGAGCTTTTATTATATTTGTGTTTTTGATCTTGTAAAATATGTTGGGCGTGGTCAGGGTGATAACAAAAAAAGAAGCGGCGAAACCCTAAATTTAATTCTACCGGAATCGCAGCATTTTCAGGCTTGTGTTTATCAAAAAACGCAAAAGGATCTTTTTGAAATTCAAGAAGGCGCCCGATCGGGTTATTTTTAAATAATGCTGTAACTGGACAACCTGTGCTCATAAAGAATACCTCATTAAGAAGTGTTATCTAAAATTATAGTTGAAAAATAGTTCATTAAAGTTATATACAATTAACTTATGGATATAGATCGAGTACGCTATTTTAATACATTTGCAGAAACAGGCTCTTTAGTTAGGGCGTCTGAGATCCTTCACATCTCTCAACCGGCTCTTTCTAAGGCTTTAAAAACGCTGGAAAGTGAAGTGGGTCTTCGTTTGCTTGAATCAGACGGGCGAGGGTTAAAACTAACTGACGCCGGTAAGCGCTTTCGCGATGAAACCCGTCCTCTTTTGACGGAGTGGATAAATGTTTCAAAAAAGATTCGTGATTTAGAAGTTTGGAAACCAAGCCGGATTGCTTCATTTGAAGTTTTCACAACGTATTTCTTAGGGCATTTGCTAAAGTTTGTTGATCTGGAGAATTTAGAGATTCACGAGCTAGTGCCAGGCCGTATGGAGCAAGCTGTAGCTGATGGTAAGGTCGATCTTGCGATTACCTATAATCCAGTTCCTAAAGCGGGAGTTGATTTTATTGAAGTGGCGAAGATTAAAATGAGTGTGTTTGGCCTTGAATCTTTCAGATCAAAAAAATTTACTGATTTGCCATTTGTGATTCCGCTTATGCCGACTGAGGGGGCACCTTCAAAAGTTATTGGTTTAGATGGTTGGCCTGATCATCTTTTCGAAAGAAAAGTAAAGTATCGTGTGACCATGATGGAATCAGCTATGGAGTTCTGCCGTGAAGGTCAAGCTGTCGCGTACTTACCTGAATTTGTGGTGCAGCTTCATAACAAACGCGTGCTTCCTGAATTTCGGTTAAGAGAACTCAAACATCCGCTGCCAGACAAAGACTGTAAACAAAATATTTATCTAGTTCGCCGCCATGGCAATTCTGAGACATCTATTGAAAGACAGATTGCCAAAAGTTTGCGGGCTTTAACTTGATTTTTTACCTAATGCGGTTGCTGGTGACGGTGGCGCGACATTTTTTTACGTGGCCTTTTGTGAACAGTAAGTTCGTTTTTGACGCCGTGAACTCCGACCACGTAATCTAGAGTTTCATCGGCGACTTTTTTGGCAGCTTGTTCATCGACTTCACCTTGTAATGTAACGACACCATCTTTCACTGAAACTTTTATTTCAGAGCAATCTGCATGAGGTGTTTCGGCTAAGATAGCACAGACATCTTCTTTTATTTTTTTATCCGACTGGTGGTAAGATTTATTTTTCATGAGTGAACTTCCTTTCGCTTTGAAAATAGAGAGGCTAGCGACCACTGCGCGATTTTGTCATAACTACTGAAGTGTCTATTAAATTGTCCCTTAGAAAGACTGAATAGAATAATAGCTAACGAAGTTAAAATAAAACCGGATTTTAATGAAAGCGGTAAGTTTGCAGAAAAGCTTAAGCTAATAATTAAAATGATTGCAGTGATAATGTTTAGTATTCTGACTGTGCGGCCAATTTCTGAAAGCGCAATAATTGAAAAAGTCACGAATAGGGCTGAACAAATATGAACTATGTCGGCCACTGATTTTTCAAGATTGAGTTGCGTTGGTGCGGCCATTAAGCCAAAGCTTAATATCGTACATGCAACAAGCCCCCATGGAATAAGCGGTTTTAGTCTTTGCGGTTTGAGCGAGAAATCTGTAACTTCGACAAGTTCTTCTTGGGTAATGGGTACGCCACGTAAAAAAGTGCGCCAAAACGGTCTTCCCTGTTTGTGGCTTTGTCTTAGAAATTGTACGGTAGCTACGACTTCGTCTAAAGCTGGCGCAACCATAACAAGCATGATAAAAGCTGTAAGTAAGCAAAGAAAGCACCAAGCGCCTACGCCAACCGGCTGTAAAATAACAAGAACGATACTGGTCACACCGGGGGGAATAATCATTAGACCAAATAAAATTACAATCCACGGCATTGTTCGCCAGCGGCGTTGGTCGCCGATAATTCCAGAAGCGGCATCCAGAAGGTAAGAAAAAGCACCAAGGCCTGCGTCAGATACGGGAAAACTTTTTGAAATATCCGATTTTAAGATTGTCGCTGTTTGTTGGCCAAAAAGAGGATCCCAAACAGTATTGATATGACCTAATTGAAACGCAGCCATATAGCGCGCGATAAAGAATCCTAAGAAAGCTAAAGTGATAATCGGAAATCTTTGTCGCCACGCGGAAGGGTTGTAATCCCAGTTTTCAGGAATATTCAAAGGCTCTGGAGTGGTGAAGTAGTATTTCGCTGGTTGATAAGAACTGCAAATAATAATTAAGAATCCGATAAGGTTGGCCACTGAATATGAAGCGCTTGCCGGCGTCCAAAAAGCCAGTGGCGCAAACAAAATCCAGACACCGATGAGTGCGTTTAACCAACGTGGCCACTGCCAAAGTGTCCATTGTGATAAGACGGCAAATAACATCACCAAAAGGCCTGAAACGATTTCGCTGGCGAATGAAGCTCTGTTTGTTAGGTGAGTGGCGCTATCAAACGCTAACCATAAGCCCCACAAAAAAGTCATCCAATTGCACGTTGCCAGTTGACGGTTGTAAATAACTGACGGTACGTCAAACCCCGCATCATCACCGGGCATTCGCCCTAAAGTTCGCGCAAAAGCATTGGCGGCTTCAAGTTTATTTTCTTTGTACCATTGAAGTGGATCTGCTTTTAAAGCTTCAATCATAATGGGTAAAGTTTTTTGTAGTTGATGTTTAGGTTGCCAGTTTAAAAGTTCCTGTGCATGAGAAATATCCAGATCATAATGATCATCGGCAAAGTCGATCATCCAGTGTCTGACAAAAGGCTTTCTTGCAAACGGCGTATGATGCTGCAACCATGCTCCACTTTTGGCAAACCATGAAGGCACTTTAAGAGTGTCCCAGTCTTTGCCGTATATTAATTGCCCGATTTTATCTTGTAACTGATGGTAAGATAGAACTTCGGGTTCCCCGAGCAGAATGTCTGTCTGGTTTGGAAGCTCTTTTCTTTTTTGAATCACCTGGTAAGTTGCATCGACTAAGTCATTAAGATGAATAAACGCCTGACCTTTTGCTGAATCACCCGGAAAAAAATGGCTGGATAAATGTTTTTCATAGATGCGCATAATTTGATTAGAAATAGGAACCGAATGACATCGGTCATTGTAAACCCCTGCAATACGTAAATTTACAAGAGGAATATCGGCATGTGATTCTTTTAATATATTTTCAGCAGCCACTTTTGATGCAGGATAAGCCCACGAAGGCTCTAACGGTGTTGCCTCAGTGATTTTTTCTCCTTTTTGCGCTGGTTTGTGAACGAGCATGGTGCTTGAAAAAATAAATTGTTCAACGTCATAAGCTTTGAGAACTGTCAGTAAATTTTCAGTTCCTTGAATCGTGATTTTTTGATACTGCGGGCTCTCTTCTTCAGAAAAACTATAATAAGCCGCTAAATGAACAACCGAGGCGATGCGGTTTCCGTGTTTGTTTTTTACCAGATCCAACGCCTGTGAAATACTTTGGATTGATGAGATATCAACTTCATAATTTTCGCTATGATCTGATGTTTCTGAAATTTTTTGGTCAAAGCCTATAACGTCATATTGCGAATGCAGGCGGACAGCGATAGCCTTGCCGATAAAGCCGCTGCTGCCTGTAATAATGATAATGGGTTTTGTGTTCAATTGATTCATCTGACTTATCTACCTTAAATACTCTGGACCAGCCCCTTGCAGTGCTGAAATACCTTGGGCATTTTTATAAATATCCAAATGATTCACAACCTGCTGAACTCCGGGAATAGCTTTCACGCACTTAATAAGTTTATCGACTTCTTCAGCTAAGATGGGTCCAGATAAAGTTACGATCCCATAGGTTACAGAAGTTTGGACCGCTTTAGCATGGCGCACTTGGCGGCCGAACGTTGAGCGAACTCGTTGATTTAAAGTTTCATCGCTTTGATCTTTGTAATGAAGTTTGGATTGAACCTTTGCTGCTGAACCAAATATTTTACTTTTTAAGTTTTTTAAAAAGATTTTTGAATCATGTTTAAAGTGATTCACTTTTGAAAAGAACTTGTCGTGTAAAACAATTCTTCTGCGGTGCCCTCGCACAGGATCAAAAAAATAAGTGGCTGCGGCCCCAAGGGCTGCGCCGCCGATGGCCCAGTACATGATTTTAGGTGAAATTTTAGTGGACTGCATGGCTACTTCCTTTTCTTTTTTTCTTACCTGCGCCACCAGTTTCTTTATTCACGGTGGCCCAGCCGATTTGTGCAGCTCGTTTAGTCGAATAGCCCTGTTTTTTTGCGCTCTCTTCAATGTGATGGGCTTGGCGCTTTTGTTTACTTGTGTATTTTTCTTTAGAACCTCGTGCCATAAAAAGCCTCCTCTCAATGTTAAAGAGACAGTGCAAAAATCTGTCCGGGGCTGAATGGAACTCATTGTAAAATGGTTTAATCAGGAGGAAGATGATAGGCGATGAATGAATTTATGAATCGTTTAAGGCTGAAATATCCGTTAGTTGTGGCTCCTATGGCAGGTGGCCCTACGACGGTGGATTTAGTTGTAGCTTCATCAAACGCGGGGGCTCTTGGATCAATCGGTGCAGCCTATTTGACGGCACCATTAATTGAAGACTTCACAAATAATGTCAGAGCAAAAACAAGTGGGCCTGTGGCAATTAATTTATTTTTGTCGCACGGTATTCTTCCGGTAGCTGCTGATAAAATTGCAAAGGCTATAAAAGCAACAGAAGTTTATCGAAAAGAATTAAATTTACCGACTCCGGATTTGCAGCCGCCGTACGAAGAAAATTTCGATGAACAATTTGAATCAGTTTTAAAAGTTAAACCCGAAGTCTTAAGTTTTGTTTTTGGTTTGTTGGCTGCTGATTACATAAGAGCTGCAAAAAAAGAAAATATTTATTTAATCGGCACAGCGACAACTTTAGACGAAGCTTTAGCTCTAAAAGAATCTGGTGTTGATGCTATTACTTTACAGGGTGTTGAAGGTGGTGGGCATCGTGGTATCTTCGATTCTAAAGTCGATGATCCGCAGGTCGGTGCTTTAGATTTGTTAGAACAGTGTCATGCTAAAATTCGTATTCCACTGATCGCTGCTGGCGGAATTATGAAGGCACAAGATATTAAAAAGGCTTTGCAAAAAGGAGCTGAAGCTGTGCAGATGGGAACAGCTTTTTTAACTTGTAAAGAGTCTGGCGTATCTGCTCCGTATAGAAAAGCTTTGTTAGCTTCAGAAAACCGTAAAACGCAATTAACCAGAGCTTTTTCTGGAAGGCTTGCGCGCGGTATAGAAAATCGTTTTATGCTTGAGATGAGTGATAAGTCTGATGCTATTCTACCATTTCCGGCGCAGAATAAATTTACCCGCGATATGCGTAACGCCTCTGTCAAAGCGGGCTCGGCGGAGTTTCTATCATTATGGTCGGGCAGTGGTCGCGGCACTCTGTGGACAGGCACAGTAGCAGAATTAATTGAAAGGTTATTTGTCTAATATGAGATTATTATTTATTGTTTCACTGTTAATTTCAGCAAAACTTTACGCTCAATCATTTGAGCCAGGTCTTTGGAAATCAAAAGAGTCAGTTAAAATAGCGGGTATTCCACTTCCTTCAACTAGCGATGAAGAGTGTTTGACTGCTGCACAAACTAAAGATGCCAAAGCTACAATTGAAAAAGAATTAAATAAAAAAGGCTGCAAGTTAAATTCTTGGGTAGTTAAAAATAAAAAATTAGACGCAAGCATTACTTGTAAAAACAAAGACCTCGATGCTGTCGGAAAACTGGGTGGTATTTTTACCAGCAAACATTACGAACTTAAAGGTGAAGCCGAAGGCACATACAAAGAGATGATTCCGGCTGTGGCCGATATCAGTTTATCAGGCCAGTGGGTTAAAAAATGTCCGAAGAAGTAAAGCCAGCATTAAAGTTTTTAACTTTTCCTGGAAAAATTCACCTCATTAAAACCGATGCTGAGCTTGAAGCTGTTTCAAATCAGTTACTTGAAGCTCAAGAGCTTGGCTTTGACACTGAAACAAGGCCGGCCTTTAAAAAAGGTGAGTCGTATAACGTGGCTTTACTTCAGTTAGCCACTGAAACAGATGCATTTTTAATTCGCCTTCATTTCATTAAGAAATTCGAAGTTTTTAAAACAATTTTTGAAAATCCAAATGTGGTTAAACCCGGTGTGGCGATCAGAGACGATCTCAAACAACTGCAAAAACTTTTTCAGTTTACGCCGCAGCACTTTGTTGAATTGCAGGGCTTAGCCAAAGCCCGAGATCTTAAAAATTTTGGCTTACGTGGTATGACAGAAGAAGTTTTAGAGGCCACCATTTCAAAAGGTCCAAAAACCACAAATTGGGAAGCTTTTGAGCTCACCGAGCGGCAATTGATGTATGCCGCAACCGATGCGTGGATTGGTTTAAAGCTTTATCAAAAGCTAAAGATTTAAAATTATTTTTTACCAGCTACAGGGGCTTTGCGAGCTGACTTGCGCACAGTCTCTTCTTCGCCATCGTAATCTACGTCAGCGTCATCATTGATGGTTTTATCTTCTAATAACTTACCCGTTTTCATGGCTTGCTCAGCTAAGTCTTTATGGTAAGCATAGATTACGCCACCGTTGCTGAAATCAGCATTCATACGTTTCATTAAAGCTGTTGATACAGCCGGGCAACCCCAGCTTCTGCCTAAGCGGCCTGTTTGTTTTAAGAATTTATCTGAAACGTAGTTTGCGGCATGCATAACAACATCACGTTCAGCCGCTTTGTTATTTGAAGGGTCAAGGCCGTGTAAGTTTAAAGAAGCACCATGGCCACCGCTGTAAACGCTTCCACCTAAGTAAAGACCTAAAGAAGACATTTTAGAATTATTGATATTAGAAAACTTAGTCGCAAAACGAACGCCCGAACCTTTGCCATGAGCTACGTGATGAGCTGTAAACTGACCCGTTTTGACGTTCATCACATAAAGACGGCGTACATCAGATGGTTTAGTGAAGTCGATAATCGCAATCCAGTCTCCTTTAACAGTAATATCTTTCGTGGACATAACGGCTTTGTTAGAACGGTCTTTAGCTGCGACCTTAGTGGCTTTACCAGCGTTAGCATTTAAATAATCGTAGATACGTTTTAAAGGAATTGCTGGAGCACCCTGTTTTACAAAGCGATTAAAAATAGATTCACCTTCGATTTTTAGATCATAAAAATTCGCGGCAAAGCTTTGTAAAGTCACAAATAGGGTCGTTAGAAATATTAATTTTTTCATTAAACGTTCCTTTAAAATTCTCAATAGCGAAGGACTTCTTTGCGAGAAGTATTCCTAGGTGAAATGTTGTTTAATCGAATAGAGCTTGTGCAGATGTCCAAAATGTAGACATTCGGGCGTAGCTAGTCACTCTGTGGCAGAAAAATCGGGGTATTTTCGGGTTGCATTCATAGTCAGACGCGGTACCGTTAATCTATATAAAACTTCTTTTAGAAAAGGAATTCTATGAAAAACGTTTTAGTTATTTCAGCTCTTGTTCTTGCTTCATCAATCGCATCAGCAGTTACAGTTCGTGGTTCTGGTCGTTTGTATGCTAACAACACAACAATCAAAACAGTTAAAGACGCTTGTTCTGCAGCTACACAATCTGCTGAAAAATCTCTTAACGAAAAATGTTCGTTATTAAGTGGCCAAGTTTCTTCAGATGTTAAATTAACTGTTGATCCAGTTGCTACATCTTACGAAAGCTTCTGCACAGCTTACGCTGAAGCTAATTGCCAATAATTTTTTACTGACCTCTTAAGGCTTGCGAAGCAATCTGTAAATTCGTCTTCGCTTCTTTTGATTTTGGGTAAAGCTCGGTGGCCGTTTGTAAATAGCGGACGGCCATTTGATACTGCTTTAAGTTGTAATAAATATTTCCTAATCCAATTCTTGCGATCAAACTTTTTGGCCAACGTTTTAAGATCGTTAAATAAGCCATCTTCGCTTCTTTGTATTTTCCTATTTTTTCTAAAGCCGCAGCGGCCCGTAAATGTGTGACTTCATCGGCACTTGTTGAAAGTTCGTCAGGACGTAAAATCACTAAGCCCCAGTAATTGGCTAACTTCCACGAAAGCTCAAATTCACTTATTTCTATAATGTCGTTAGGATTTGGGCCTGAATGTAAGGTCAAAGTTCTTTTTTCTAAATCATAACCTGTAATCAAAGCATAATGCCATTGCGGCGCCCACTTAATACCTAAGTTTTCAAACACGATCACCGGGTAACCTGATTCTAATTCTTTAAGTAGGTTGGTTAAACCCGTGATCTGAATCGCCACAAAGCCTTGACGGCGGGCAGAGGCGATCATCGCTTCTTGAAGACTGCCTTTGGCATTCGGTGAATAAACCTGATCCGTGATTTGTTTTAAATCGTAAGTATTTCCGGTGGCTCCAATAGCCATCGCTAAGGTCGCTGGCCCGCAATGGCCAGCTTCTTGATTAATAAAAGGGGCTGCGTTTGTAACAACAGGTTTTAAGTTGTTGCTCGAGCTAAAGAACTTGTCTGTTTGTATCGTGTTCGAGGCGCAGCCCGTAAGCCAAGTCACTAACATTAAAAATAGTATTCGTATTTTCATAACTAAATTCTTTTAATAAGGAAAATAATTAAGACGATTAATAAAATCGTAACTAAGATATCACCACCATACTGAGCCTTATCAACTTGAGTAGATAAGTTCTGCAGCTCTTGATCTGAAAGTGACATCACACGCGCTTTCGCTTCGGCAAGCGATAAACCTTGTTCGACTAATTTAAGTTCAACATCTTTTTGACTTAAGAAATTGGCTACTTTTTCTTGAGCTAATTTTCGATCAAAATTCTCAAGCACTTCAGATGTTGAAATCATTTTTTTCTGAGCTTGAATCGTTTCAGCCAGCACAACATTTGGTAAATGCGACAGTGAAAGAGACAACACAGCTACAGTAAAAAAACCGCAACGACTTTTGACTCGCATAGAAAAACTCCTTTTTTCTAATATTATCTAAGCGTAACATGATGTTTGATTAAAGCGTGTTTGAAGAAAGCGCAATGTCGCAAAGTGATCTTTTGAAAATTCAAGAGTTCGGATTATCGTTAAACCTGTCGACAAAAAATAAATGAAAAAGTTTTGTTGATGCAAAAGTGTAAAGTCTTACACGAGATTTGCTGAACAGGATTGGTGAGTCAAAATGAGACACTGGGGCAAATCTAAAGTCCTATATACTTAAGTCCGAGAAGTGCACTATGAAGATCTTTGCAGTCGTATTATCTTTCGCTCTTTGGTCTAGTCACTTCGCTCAAGCGGAATCTTTACATTTAGCTGGTGTGGTTCCTTTAACCGGCGAAGTGCAAATCATGCACGATAAAAGTGGTAAGCTTGTCGTAAATAAAAAAGGTTTAAACAATTTAAAACTAAAAAATGTTAGGGCACGTCAAATTGCCTCTGTAGATACCCCCATTTCGTGGGTGGTTTTAGAAGCCCCTTAAAAGTACAGTTCTTATTAAAATCATGGCTGATGCTACTGAATTTCTTTATCCTTAAGGCATGAGAAATATTTTGTTTTTTTCGCTTCTTGTAGCGTCTGTAAATGCTTTGGCTTTTAAACTTTCACCCATGGTTGTAAACTTCGCGCCTAACGGAAGCAAAGCCACCCAAGTTTTAACTCTTGAAAATAATGCTAATGAAAAAGTTCCGGTGCAAGTCGAAGTCTTTACCCGCGAAGTTGATAGCAAGGGTGAAGAAGTTCGTAAGCCAACAGAAGACTTTAACGTTTATCCTGAACAATTAGTTTTGCTTCCAAATGAAAAACGCAATGTGCGTGTGACTTATACTGCGGGTAAGAATGCGGGTGTTGAGCAAGCCTATAGAATCGTAGCTACGCAAGTTCCGGTTGAGTTTAAAGACCGTAATGCCAAAGCGCAGACCAAAAAAACGAGCTTAAATTTTTTAATTCAGTATGTAGCGTCAGCTTACGTAGCACCAGAAGGAGTTTTTCCAAAAGTTATCATTAAAGATTCACAGCTTGTATCGGGCAAAAAACTAGCGGTCACCATCGTTAACGAAGGTTCAGCTCATAAAGTTCTGAAAGCTAAAACATTAAGAGTTTTATCAGGAAAAGATAAGCTTATTGAAGTTGCAAATCCGACTGAGCTAGATGCGGTAAACTTTTTAGCTAAAACTGAGCGCACAATTACTTTTACCTTACCTAAAGAAGTTAAAGTCGATAAATCAACAAAGATTACAGCAGAGTTTGATTACTTAGAAACTGGTGATTAGAAAAATGTTCGGTAATCATTTACTTCTTCTAACAACACTGGGGGGATTTTTTCTTTCCCAGTTGGCTCAAGCTGCGGGGCCTTTTCCAACAATGGAAAAGCCGTACTTAGTAGCGCCTGTTGTTGTTGATAACGCTGTTCGTGAAGAAGCTTGGGTTTACCCCCGTGAAAATGTTGAAACCGGCGAGCGTGAAGTTTTTGTTGAGGCTATTCCACTTTTTAATTTGTTAGAAGGAAAGCTTAATGAAGATAGACTTGAGAGTTTAAAAAAACTAGTAACCCCGCAAGGCACGCTCAGTTTAAAAACTCTGCAAGCGTCAGGTTTATCGGCCCAGTTTGATTTTAACACTCTAGAACTCGCGATCACGATTCCATTGCGTTATCACGAAACCACAGATTTGCAGCTTCATAAAACAAGCACCAAAGAAAAAGTTTTACGTCCCGAACCACACAGTGGTTATCTCAATTTTCGTTTCAACCAAAGTTATCATCATGAAGCCGATGAAGCTCTTCCGTTTACGGCACGTACGGATTTAGCTGAAAATATCAATGGCTATGTTTTAGAATCATCGGCAGACTATCAAGACCGCACGGATTTTAAATGGCGTAGGCAAGACACGCGCTTACGCAAAGACGACGAAAACAGAATGATTCGTTATACGTTAGGTGATCTCTCTTTATCAGGGCAGGGGTTGCAGCAGGTTCCAGCGATCGCCGGTGTATCAGTGGTGCGTGAGTTTGCTATTCAGCCTTATAGAACTTTACGCCCGATCAGTGCGACAGAAGTTTCTATTAAAAGATCGTCGATTATTAGCGTTTATATTAACGGGTTTTTATATACTGAAATTCGCGTAAACCCCGGCGTTTTTAATATTCGTGATTTTCCGTTGGCCCTTGGGCAAAACAATGTGCGTATTAAAGTGCGTGATGATTTAGGCCAAGAAGAATTTTACGAATTTTCAATGGTCTTTGAAAATAGCATTTTGGCTAAAGGTTTGAGTGAATTTACTTACAGCGCAGGTATGCCTTGGGTAAGTGCTGCCGCGGATCGGGCTTACGATAACGAACATTTATTCACGCACCTGTATCACCGCTATGGGGTAACAGATAGTTTCACAGCCGGATTAAATTTTCAAAATTTTATGGATCAAGCTTTAGTGGGCATTGAAGGATCGGGCGTTACAGGGATTGGTTATTTATCGGCTGAATTTGGACGCTCATCACATCCCGGACGTACAGGATTTGCCCAGCGTTATCAGTATCGCAGTTTTAATCGAATTGATGGAGATTTGTTTCCCGTTACATTTAAAGCGGAATATGAAAATCATAACGAAGATTTTTCTGCTGTAAATACAATAGGAATTTTTAATCCAAGTTTTAAAAATCGCTATGATGCCCAGGTGAGCTACCAACCGGTGAATTATTTAAAAAGTTTATCTTTAAGTTTTAATGGCGGGCGTATAGAAAACTTCACGGCCGCAAATCAAAGTTATTACGGCGCCAATTTTGTTTTTCATTTTTGGACAACTTGTCGTCTGGAGTTAGGTTATACAAAAACGTTTGGGCAATCGCCTGAAGACCGCGGTCTTTTATCTTTTAACTGGGTTGAACCACGTGGTCTTTACAGTGCCAATGCGTACTATGATACTTTAAATCATACGGTAAACTTAGCCGCAAGTCGCAATAACACTTATAAATATGACGACTATCGCTTAGCGTTCAGCGGGCAAAACAGTGATGCCGGAAATGCTGTTAATGCTTGGGGAGAATATTTAACTCAACCAGCCAGTGTACGTTTAGAACAATATTCAAGTGATATTAACGGAACTAAAGAAAACATCACGACCGTAGGTTTAAACACGGGCGTTGCTTGGACAGGTTCAACATTAAACGGCCATCGCATGGCTTTCACGCAACCGATCGGTGATAGTTTTACTTTAGTGCGTGCAGAAAACCTTCCGGAAGGCCATGCTGTAAAACTTAATCCTATCGATAGTCACGGTGAGGCTGAAGTTAAAAATAACCGTAACGTGGTTGTTCGCGATCAGACCTCTTATTATAATTATAATTTAAACGTTGATACGACAGCGCTTCCTGCAGGTTATCCTTTAGATAAAGAATATTATAAAGTTCAACCAACTTATCGTAGTGGTGTGTATGTTCCGCTTAAGTTCAAACAAAAAGTCGTCATCAAAGGGCGTCTTCTTGATGCGCAAAATAATCCGCTCTCTTATGTGGCGGGTGATATTGTAAATGCACAAGGTGAGCTGGTGGATAATTCATTTTTTACAAATAAACAGGGTCGCTTTTTTATCGAAGGCTTAGAGCCGGGCAGTTATAAAATTGTCACTGACCGCGCCGAGTTAGATTCGATTTCGGTTGAAGTGTTAAAAAATGAAAACAACACTCTGGATTTAAAAGATGTGGTTGTGCCAATTTCTGGAGGAGTTAATGATTAATTCTTTAAAGACTGCAGGATTATTTTTTATTTTAATTTCAGCTTTAAGTTTCAGTGTGTCAGCTGATGAATGCACCAATATGCAATTGCAGCCAATAAACACGGTTTATAATTTTACTTCAGGTTATACGGTAAATCCGTCAGTGGTTGTTAAAGCGAATACCAATCCCGGTGGCTGTAATTTCTTTTTAACTGTCAGCTATGGCGGTGGAGGCTCTTTTGCAAACCGCCGACTTTTTTTTGCGGGCAATCCGTGGCCAGTGCGTATCACTAAAGATTCTGCGGGAACGAATCATTTAAAAACTTTAGCGCAGGCTACAAGTAATAATGATATCGTACCCGGCGTACTACCAGCATTTAGCGGCAGTGATACACAGGTTACGGTGAATTTTTGGGCCGAGCTTTTAAATGTGTATGCTAGTCGCCCTGCAGGTTATTATGCAGATTCGTTTGTGGTGAGCTTGTATAAAGGTACGCTTGCAAGTAATAGCTTACAGGGAACGTTTAATTTAACCTTAGGAGTGAACGCCGTTAAAACGGTTGATATTTCAATTGTACCAACCGGTGGCTCTTTTAACTTAGCTGATACGACTGAAGTTTTAAACTTCGGCCAACTTTTGCAAGGAGCAACACGCTCAGCGGATGTAATTTTAAAATACAACGCCGGATATATTCTTAAGGCGTCGTCATTGAATAACAGTCGTTTAAAACACGCGACGCTTAATAGCTACGTTCCATACACAATTACTTTTGCGGGTTCTACAGTGAATCTAACCAACAGTGCAGTAACACCTGTGACAATAAATCAAGGTACGGGAACTTCTCCAGCCAATGGAACCATCTATAATACGGTAGTGACTATTGGAAATTTTCCGTCCAATCAAAGCAACGGAAGCTATGCAGACACGATCACTCTCACAGTGCAATCGCCTTAAAAAATAGGGCTGCTCTACATGGAGTATAGGCAGCCCTTGACGAAACTAAAAGAAAAGAAAAATTAGTTAGCTACGATAGAGATCGTTAAAGTGTCTTCGTATAAACCGGCTGGAGCTGTTGCAAATGCAGTTACATCAGCAGCTACGGCTGAAGTATCAGTTGTTAAGCCAGTTAATGCAGTTACGTTTTTAACTTGTAATGGAGCTACCGTCGGAGTTACAGCGGCAGCGCCATCGTAAGCGATTTTATAACCAGTTTTAGCCGCTGAATCAGAAGTATTAACTAAAAAACCACCCGTCGGTGAAGAGATAAAGATCTTATAACCATTTAAGTTATTAGATGTCTCAGCAACTGAAGCTACGTTTTTACCAGATTCGCCGGCAACGATATTTAAAGTTGTATTGTTAGGGCTATTAGCTGTTACGACGATGTCGTTTACCGCGGCCACTGTACCTTGTAATAATAAAGTACCTGTAGAGGCTGCTAAAGTTTGTACGCTAAATGCTAAAACGGCTAAAACCGCTACTAGTTTAGTTTGTTTCATTCGAGGTTCTCCTTCATATGTATGGAAATTTCCATATTTGTTAACGAGCTAATTCATTCCACTAACCGTGCCAGCAATTTTTTTAGGTGCCGACAAATATATTTGGGACTAATGATGGCAGGGGGTGTGCAACGATTTTACACCCCCGTGTAACAGCGGCACTGGTCCAGCTTTTTAGAGCAGTTTCTCGAGTGAAACAACAGATTAGTTGTGTAGTTTTCTTAACAAAAAACTACACAAATTCACTCGTAAAACTGTGATGTTTTGGTCACAAGTTGATTTGCGTTTGTTTGCAAAATTATTTACAGTTTAATTATGCAAAGATCTTATGTTCTGGCACTTGGTGCGATATTTTTATGGTCCTCGTTAGCTTTTTTAGGGCAGAAAGTTTCGGCCATTCCTGCATTTTTATTAGTGGGAATCACCCTGTTTCTGGGTGGCCTGTGTTCTCTGCCTTGGTGGCGCCAGTGGCGGGTTTCAAAGAAAACTTTAGCTATCGGAATTTATGGATTGTTTGGGTATCACTTTTGTCTATTTATGGCGTTTCGGTTGGCGCCCGCTGTTGAAGTGAATTTAATTAACTACTTGTGGCCGTTGCTGATAGTATTGCTCTCGCCGATGTTTTTTTCGCACGTCGCTTTAACGAAAAAGCATATTATCGGTTCGGTGTTAGGCTTTGCCGGTGCTTTATTGATCGCAAGTAAAGGATCAGTCGTTGTAACCCAGGATAATATTTTCGGATATTGTTTAGCGGCTGCCGCCGCATTTATCTGGGCCAGTTATTCACTGCTTTCAAAAAAAGTATCTGATATTACAACGCCGACGATTGGTTTATTTTGTTTGTTATCAGGAGTTTTATCTTTAGCGTGTCATTTTATTTTCGAGCCGTCATATCCGTTGCAGTTATCTGAAGTGCCCACACTTATTTTGTTGGGAGTAGGGCCGATGGGAGCCGCTTTTTTTCTTTGGGATAAATCTTTAAAGCAAGGCGATCCGCGTATTATCGGTTCACTGTCGTATTTAACACCGCTCTTATCAACACTGTTGTTAGTCGTATTTGCTGGCGGCGCATTTACGGCGATGACATTGATGGCGATGGTGTTGATCATTAGTGGCGCCGTAATCGGTTCAATCTCGTAAAGTTCTGTTCAACAAAAAATGCAAAGCGTGAAGTTAAGAACTAGTCAAAGCCCAACAATCATTTGGGGAGATTTACCTCTTCAAAAAAATTAAATTCTAAAAAATTGCCTTAAGCTTCTGTTTGAACGAAATAAACGTCTCAAACAAACGTTAAGGTAAAAATGAAAACAAAACTACTTGCTCTTCTTGCTCTTGTGATTATGGCATCTGTCTCTGAAGCGCAGATCTCATTAAAAAATGTTTTTCCGTTAAAATCGTTTAACTCAACAGCGCTTGGGCCTTGTGTTCAAATCTTTTATGACCAATCCAAAGATCCCAAGTACTGGATGGGAAGAACCTATTCCATCTTTTTACAAAATTTATTAGCTCATTTTCCAAAGTACCAACAAATCACAGGACCGATTGAACAATACCAAAAGGGCGACTTAGACCGCTGTGCTGCAAGCTTCTATATCGGGTCGTATTTTGAAAATGGAATTCCTAAAGAATTTTTTGAAGACTATGCAGCCACAACAAAACCCGTGATGTGGATGGGATATTCAATTTGGCTTCCAGGCCCTGATTATTTTCACAATATCTTTGGTTATAGTTACTCAGGTTTAAGCAAATTAAACAATGAAGCTCGCGATGCTAAAGGTAAGCCCACGTTTTATAAATTTGCTTCTTATAAAGGTGAAACATTTAGAAAATTCGGTGAATTTAGCCGAACTGATCCAACTCAGTTTTTAGCTCCTTTTGAAAATGTGATTTTACGAAAAACTAATGATAATACAGATACGCAGATTATTTCTGAATTAACCCATAACGGTACAAAAGAAAAAATTCCGTATGTGCTTAAAAATAAAAATCATTTTTACGTAGCTGATGTGCCATTTAGTTTTATGCACGAAGCAGATCGCTTTTTAATTGTGGCTGATCTTTTATTTGATGTGCTTGGCGAAAGCCCTATGCATAACGAAAAAGTTGCTTTTTTACGTATTGAGGATGTTTCGCCGTATATCTCTTTGCCATTTACTTATGATTTATTAAAAGTCTTAAAAGAAGAAAGTGTTACGGCTAATGTTTCGATAGTTCCGATCTTTACCGATCCACTTCGCTATTACCCATCGACCAACACCTTTATTACGATGGAAAAAGCGCCTGGCTTCATGCTTTTAGTCGAAGACTTTAGACGTCTTGGGCATTCATTTATCTGGCATGGAGTCACCCATCAGTACGAAGATATTCCAAATCCTTACAATGCCGTTTCAACAGATGACTTTGAATTTTGGATGGCAGCCCCACTGAATCAACCAGTTCCTAAAGATAGCGCCACATGGGTGTTATCGCGCTTACAAGAAGGCTTGTATTCGCTAGCTCAAGGTGGAATTAAACCTAACACTTGGCTTACGCCGCATTACCAGGCTTCAGCTTTAGATTATTATATTTTCGGCCGCATTTTTACGTGGAACGTAGGGCGTGTGATTTATTTCGATCACAGCGCTCAGAATGTTCCACCATATTCTTCCGATTTATTAATGTCATCAGATACAAGTACTAATCAAAAACGCCTGCAGGCTTTTCGTAATATGAAAGTGCAAACCATAGGTCCGTGGAATGGGCAGATGTTTCCGTATTTAATTTATGGTGATGTTTACGGGCAAAGATTAGTTCCTGAAAATTTAGGAAACTCGCAGCCCTTTAAAAGTGAACACGTTGTTTGGCCTCGCACGCTAGATGAAATTCTTGAAGATGCGAAACGTAACTTAGTCTTACGTGATGCCTGGGCTTCGATTTTTTATCATCCTTCACTGTTAGATAACTTACAAAACGGTGGGCGCGGCCAGTACCCAGGCGACCCTCATGATCTGCGCCGTTTAGTTAAAGGCATTAAAGGTATGGGCTATCGCTTTGTGAATATGGATGAAGTGAATCGCCGCTGGCAATTACCAATTAGAAAAGAAACTTTAACCTTGGAAGGTACAAGATGAGATTTTTGAGTTTGATTCCCATTGTTTTTCTGGCAGCTACGCAGGCTTTTGCAGCTCTTAATTTGGCTGAGCCTGAGGTTCTTTTAACGAAAGCTCGCCAAAGTCGTATTGATTTGCGCGATGTCGTTTTTGATATCGATAAAAATATCGTTGAATTTACAGAACTTGAACAAATGGATAAGTATCTCTTCATTTTACCAGAGCTTCAGTATTTATCAGATCAGTTTATGTTAGATGATCTTTACCCGAAAGCTGTGAAACGTTTAGGTGAATCTATGTTCAGTGCGGCGATTAAGTGGCTTGACGTGCGTACTGTTCCGGAAGAACAAATTCTTCGTTACGCTGCTTACGCTAATTTTGATTTAGCCTTTCGCTATGCCGATTCAATTGCCGATGTTTTAAATAAAGAACGTAGCCAAGAAAAACTAATTCAAGGTGCTAATAATGTTGAGGCCTTACATCAACTTTTTCTAAAGACCTTACCGAACCAGCCAGGTCTGGAAGGGAACTTAAGAAATATTCTTTCTGATTTAGCTAATAAACACTTAAGCCGTCCAGGCTTAACTGAAGAGCAGACTTTATTTTGGATCGGAAAAATTTCTTCAACTTACGGGGTAACGACTTACCTTGATGTGATCGGCAATAAAATCATTTTACTCAACCGTGAAAACGCCATGGAGTCACACCTCTACGCGACTCGTTTATTACAACTTAGAGAACGTATGTTAAAACTGGAAAACGAAATACCTGGATACCTTACTACCAATGTCAGCGACAAGTTAAGTGAGCTGATTCAAAGAATGATTCTTTTACAAATCGTTTTTGAACCGAACGAATTTGAAAAAATTCTGTCTGCTATGGCACCGAATACAGTACGCCAGCTATCACAATCCATTATTGCACGTGATAGTGAAATTCCAATGCATTACGGTGATGAGTATATTCGCCTGATGCAAATTCTATTAAACACGTTGCAAATTTACGGATTTGATTTTGAAGCTAAAGAATTTGGTCTATACATGCAGCGCTCGATTGCGCCGATTATGATTAAACGCTATTCAGCCGAAGGAAATTTCAATCTTAAAGATCACACAGGTAAGGCTTGGATTTTCTCTATCGTGCAAGTGCGTAAAAATATGCACTATGCAGCTCTTGGAACGGAAGACCGTTCAATTTTTAAAAGCTTTTATTATGTAAATTATGATTTTAAAAACAAAAAATTCGTTGCCTTTGAGCGTGGTCCAGATTTAGACGGAAGCGCCAATCAAGTGGTTAGTTTTAGAATTACTGCTGAAGGTACAATTAAGTTTGAAGATCTTTACTCTTTACGTGACGTAAAAACTTTAACTGGAAAAAAAGTAAGCTTAATGCCGCTTTATAATGACGGCGTAGAAGACACTTCAACAATTACCGGCCGCTATAAAGGTTCAATCACGATTAAAGAAGGATCAACCAGCAAAGCTGAACTGATTATTTCGGTGATGAATGGTTTTGTCATGGGTCGCTTAAACTTGTCAAAAGATGGAATGGTGTACGCTTCGTTAGATTACAGTGTGGGAAGTGATATCGTTACAGGCCGCACGGTGCATTTAACGACAGGTAAATTGGCTTCAGGAACTTGGAGCCATTTACGTCTTGGTTATTACGGAGATAAAGTTCGCGGCGTCATGATTCAGGGCGGGCGCGGAACGATTTCAGAAGAATTTGAATTAACACGCGTACCGGAAGAAGGTGAATAATGAAAAAGTTTTTTAAATATCTACTATCGTTAGGCCTGCTATTGAGTGTTCAGGCTAAAGCTGATTTAGCCAATGTCAGTGGCGGTTTTAATTTAACTGAAACAGATGAGTTTCACTATGATGCCAGTGTTGATGGTACAAAAACGCCAGCGCAGGTAGCGGTTGATCATATTAAGCGTTTAGGCGGAAAGCATGTTGAGTTAAACGTACGTGCCCGCATGATCACGGGTACAGGAACAGAAATAGTTCCGGTCACAAAGCCAGCCGATCGCGCGGATGAAGCCAAGCGCATGATTCGTCTTATGAAATACATTAAAGAGCAGGGTATGACTGTCGGCATTCGCCCGATCTTTTTTGTCGTAGGTCCGAATGGAGAATTTCCGTATTATCAAATCATGCCGGATGGGCATCGTAAACACTGGTGGCACGGAAATATTCAACCGGTTGATCCAGACCGTTGGTTTGATAGTTTTCGCACTTATTTAGATGTTTATATTACGATTGCAAATATTGGTAAAGCCGATGAATTCACAATCGGGGCTGAGCTTTACAGTATGACCGTGGGGATTGAGGACCAATGGCAGGAATATCAATACGGATTTCCTGGCCGTTGGTTGGCTCTATTACGGTACGTAAAAATGAAACTTCCGCGTGCGATGCTGATGTATGATATTAACTTTACCGATGATTCAAATACCAGCGGCGGATTTCAAAAATCTGGTGGAGAGCTAGAGCGCTGGCGTTACCGTTTAGTTGACCTTGCAAATCCAACAGATCCTGAAGAATTAAAAATTTGGCAAGACTTAGTTCAGTTTTGGCGCGAGCTTGATGGTATCGGCATTGATATGTATCGAAGCCTTGCCAGTCGTGGGCAGGTGCCACCGACCAACTACAACGATCTGGTAAAACTCTTACGCCAAAGAGCTGATTCGTATGCTTCGCAGCTTGATACAGCTTGGACAGAAATTTCTTTAGTGACTGAAGTTGAAAAGAAACTTTACTTTAAAGAAATCGGCTATCGTTCAGTGCAAAACGGATTTATCGACCCATTCACTTTCGCAGATAATGATCCGCGTGTGAATATCATGCACCAAGCAGCTGCGTATGATGCCTTCTTTGGAGCGTTTTGGGATGCAAAATGGCCATGGTTAGGCGGTGTTTTCTTCTGGGATGTATCTGTAGACCCAAGTAAACACACGGGCAAAGATTCAGGTTTTAGTCCGATGAATAAAAAGCAAACTGAAGAGGTTATTCTAAAACGTTTTAAATAAAAATCTCAGTCTCTGTAAAGAATTATTTTTACAGAGACTGTATTTGTCTCATTTTGCATCGATAAATAATTATTTACAAATATACTTTAGTCTAGTTGATGAAATGTCGATAATTTTCCCAAACGAGGGGAAATTAATGAAGTATATTCTTTTATTAGCATTCGCTTTATTCCAGTTCAGTTGTGCGACGATCATCAAATCAGAAGGCCAAATGGTTGAATTCTTCGGTGGTGATCCTCAAGGCACTCAAGTTAAAGTTCAAAATATGACTTACAATCTGCAAAATGGCAGTGGTGAATTTTATATTCGTCGTGCGAAACAGAATATTCCTATCCAGGTGACTTGTGCTGGTGAAACGAATGATAGCGCCATTGTGACTAGCTACGATGCTTTAGCTGGCGTTTTTGGAAATATAGTCTTTGGTGGAATCATCGGCATGGCTATCGATGCTGGTAGCGATAAAACTTATAACCCGCCACAAAGATATGATGTTTCCCCGCTTTGTGCTTCATCTCCAAGACAAACAACGATTACCGTTCTGGAGACTCCCAAAGCTGAACGGGCGCCAGCCCACGAGCGTTTTCCAATTCGTGCTGAGCACTTTTAAGAACTAGTCTTTATCAGGCTTTAAAGTCTACCGAAAACCTAGCTGTGAGACAGCTGGGTTTTTTATTTTGTATAAGTCTGTTAATTCTGTGCGGATGCACACCTATGCCCAAAGCTTCATTGGTTCAAAAAAAAGACTATGACTCTTGCCCTGAGGGTTTTTCTGAAGTTCCGCTAACTACAAAAAAATGGAAAACCGAATACGCCGGCTATGGCAAAGTTGTCTATCGTCAAAATATGATTTTTATGGAGCCGAAAAAAGCGCGTACTCCGCAAAGCACACACGCAAGTCTTGTCTTATCAAAGTTTGATATTAACTCAGAAAATTTTGATATTGTTGTTGATTATAAAAACGAGACAGCTTTAAGAAAACAAAATCCAAACCCATGGGAAGTGTTCTGGCTTTTTTTTAATTATGTGCCAGGTGTTAACAATGTTAAAACGACTAATTATGTTGTGGCCAAACCAAATGGGATTGAAGTGGGGCGGGCCGCTGGTTTAACGGATCAAGCCTTTATTAAAACAACAGAATCTCCGCAAGCTAAATTCGACGAGTGGCACCGTCTACGGGTGCACAAAACAGACGGTGCTCTCAAAATTTATTTTAATGAAGAGTTTGTATTTGATATTCCAGCAAATCAAATCTTCACCGTAAAAGGAAAGCTAGGGCTTTATTCAGAAGATGCTTCTGTGGTCGTTAAAAGAATCTGTTTAAACTCCGACATTCAGCTGCGCCACTAAACCTGAGGCTGTCAGGGCAATGTGGAACAAATAATGGAGTAAAACCCATGGTCTATGGATTGCTGTTTAAAGGCGTATGCTTTTTAAAGAAATAGAAATCCCTATTGCAAATGAATCTGTTAAAGGCGATTTAACGGTGTTTCCCAAAATGAAAGCGGTTATTATTTTTGCCCATGGCAGCGATAGCAGCCGCAAAAGTCCACGCAATCAAGCTGTGGCCCAGTATCTAAATGAGAATGGCTTTGGAACATTTTTATTTGATCTTCTGACAACCGAAGAAGCTAAAGATCGTAAAAATGTTTTTAACATTGATCTTTTAGCGGATCGTCTAGTTGTAGCCACCAGATTTTTACGCAAGCTCCCTGAGGTTCATGAAGAAACACGTTTTGGATATTTCGGCGCAAGCACTGGAGCCGGCGCAGCCATTAAAGCGGCGGATTTAATTTCTGTTGAAGAAGAAATTTATGCTGTAGTTAGTCGTGGCGGACGCCCTGATTTAGCAGGCGATTCGTTAAATACTTTAAAAACGCCAACTTTACTTATTGTCGGCGGTAATGATGCTGGTGTGATTGAGTTAAATGAATTAGCCGAAGAAAAACTTAGCAATTGTATTCTGGTGATTATTCCAGGGGCTACGCATTTATTTATTGAACCTGGTACTATGGAGCAAGTTTCAAAAAAAGCGCTGGAATGGTTTGAACAACAGCTACCGGAAGAGCTTTATCCATTTCCTGAAATGTCAGTCTAAACACTTTTTTGTAGTCAACGGGGCGTTCTTACCCCTAAGCTTAAGTTATGACTGCACAACACAACCAACATTTAGTCCGTCGAATTTCATTAATCTCGTTAATTTTTTACGGTATCGGAGACATTCTTGGTGCTGGAATTTACGGCCTTGTGGGTAAAGCCGCAGGTATTATGGGAAATGGAATTTGGTTAGCTTTTTTAGTCAGTGCACTCGCTGCGATTTTTACTGGTTTAACTTACGCCTCTTTGGGATCACGTTACCCACGCGCTGCGGGGATTGCTTACATTCTTAAAAAATCTTTTGGCTCTTCGTTTTTAGCTTATGTGTTTGGAATTATGGTGTTGTGTTCGGGATTAGTGTCAATGGCCACAGCCAGCCGTGCGTTTTCTGGTTATTTAACCGGAATGATTCCCGCTCTTTCATTAAATGTCGGTATTTTAATATTTATCGCTCTTTTAACTTTGATTGTTCTTAAAGGAATCAAAGAATCAATGTGGGCCAATATTATTTGTACGGTGATTGAATTGTCAGGCTTGCTTTTAGTGATCGCTTTTGGATTATCGTTTATTGGCGATAGTTCGTTAATTGATTTTACCACTGAGGCAAATCCAACAGGGCAGTTACATGTGCCGATGGTTTTTTCTGGTGCGATTCTGACATTTTATTCATTTATGGGATTTGAAGATATTATGAATGTGGCTGAAGAAGTTGAAAATCCACAGCGTAATTTACCGATTGGTATTTTAGTTGCGGTAGCGGTTTCATCAGTGATTTATATGTTAATCAGTATTATCGCTGTTTCGGTTATTCCTGCGGGTGAGCTTGCGAAAAGTACGCAGCCACTGGTTGATGTTATGGCAAAAGCAGCACCATGGTTTCCAGCAAAGATTTTTAGTTTTATTTCGATGTTTGCGATTGCGAATACGGCGTTATTAAATTTTATCATGGGTTCGCGTTTAGTGTACGGTATGTCTAGAGAAAAACTTTTACCAAAATTTTTAGGCTATGTTTCAGCTAAAACACACACGCCGGTCACAGCTATTTTAGTTTGTATCGGCGTCGTTCTTCTAATGGCTTTTACTGGTGATATTGCCATTCTTGCTAAATCATCAAGTTTATTACTGTTAACTGGATTTTTTATGATGAATATGAGTTTAATTATTCTTAAACGTCGTAAAAACGAAGAAAAAGGGCGTTTTGAAGTGCCTTATATTATTCCGGCATTTGGTTGTGTTTTAGCGATCAGTTTAATTTTTTCTGCTACATTTGAAGAAGCGCAAAGAGCGATGGGTGTTTTTGTCGTGGGTTGTATTTTATATTTCATACTTCGCCCGAAAGCCGAAGCTATTGAAAAAATGCAAGGCTAGTAGCTGCTCTACTTACAAGTGAACTCGACAAAATTATACATGGTGGTACTAGGTCCTGAGCCACCCACCATGATCGCGCCGTGGCCGATTCCTACGCCAGTGGCAATGCCTGCCGAAGTATTACTTTCATCACGTGCTTGGTATTCACGGGTAATCGTATAATCACCATTACAAAATCCTGTAGCTTTTTTCTTAAGATCTTCACGGTATTTAGCTTCTTTTTCTGGTTTATCTGTTGGGTAGTAGCGAACCACGGCTTGTTTCGTTGGAGAAGTTTCGCGGCGAACAAATTCAACGGTATGCGAACAGCTCGAAAGAATTAAAAGCATTGAGGCAATTAAGCTTGGTGTTTTCATATACGATGACTATGAGCAAAACATATTCCACGGAATAACTTCCTATTTTGCCCCAATATCGCTACGCTAAAAACATGAAAACAATTCTTTTAGTTACAACTGCGTTTGTATTTTTATCTCAATCGGCGTTAGCTTGCTTACACTTTCCAAATACGTATCAAAGTCGCCTGCAAGAAGGTCTACAAGAAGTTTTCATGTTTCATGATGGTAAAAATGCTCATATGGTTGTGCGTACCAATTTAGAGTCGAAAAAATTTCCAACAGAAGTAGCTTGGGTATTACCATTTCCAAGTCTTCCGAGTAAATACGAAGAAATGAATGGCGTGTTCTTCACTGAAGTAAAAAGTTTATTTGCAGATGCGGACGATGCTGTTAAAAGTTTGCAAAGTAAAGGTCGCGCCATGGGTGGGGCTGGTAACGAAGGTTTTAAAATTCACGACACCGTTGTTTTAGACAGTTATAAAATCCAGCCGATTGAAATTTTAAATGCAGGGGCGGGTAACGAATTTAATGCTTGGCTTAAGGAGAATAAATTTAACCCGATGCCTTTAGAAAACCAAAGATACTACTTAAAAAAAGGAGCTGTGTTTTTAGCGATTCGCATGAACTTAAATAAACCAACAACTGATAATCTAGCCTCAAAACCACTTCATATCGTGTACCCAGCAGATAAACTATCAATGCCGATCAAATTTACCCACGACACGCGTGAATTTGATTTGGATTTGTATGTTTTTAGCAAAAAGAAATTAGATAAAGATCTATCCGCGATGTACCTTAAGCAAAAGGGTACAGTGCTTTACGAAAATAAACGTAACACACCTTTTTTAGATAGCCTGATCGGAAAACAAAAAGGTTATATCTCTAAATACGAAGGTTATGGTTTAAATAAAAATGGCCAGTTGATTAACAAGCTGGCCACTGATCCGGAATTTACAATTAAAGATCTAAATTAATCTTGCACGCAGTAGTAAGTGTAACCTTCTTCTGGCGTATTCACTTCTGTTCTAGAGCGAATCGGCGTTGGGTTACGTAAGTGCGGCGCATACACGTAATCATTCGCTAAAGCCCAGATCGCGTCGTTAATGCTAACGCCACCATTCCAGTCACCATAAGCATCGATCATTTCTAATTCTTGGCCTGAAGGTAAACGACCACCTAAAGTTTCACAAGCGCGTTCAGCATTTTTAGGAGAGAATGTTTTTTCAACTGAACCGTTCATTGCACCTAATAAAGTTAAAGATTTCTTTCCAATTTTTAAAGTCGAAGGAAATTTTGTTCTTTGAAAGTCTTCAAACATACGAGAAGCGATTTGGCTCATTACAACCGCTGGTTGGCCTTGGCCGATGTAAGAGATCTCTTCGCCATCACGACCCATTAAATGTAATGTCACTTGAATATCACCTTGGCAGTTGGGAGCCAGGGCATAAGTGCCGTAAGCGATATAATCTAACTTATCAACTAACGATTGATCTAAGTAACCATCGCGTTGACCGTTCGCTGCCGCACGCACCACGCTCATCACATCGTTTACGCGTGTGAAACTTAAGCGTTGAACACGTGGTTTGATATTGCGGTAGTAATCGCTAACGTAAGATTTTAAAGTCGATTCTAATGTCACTTCCATATACTTGTATTGATTAGCAGCGGCTAAGTTTTGATCGTAAAGATTGTTAAAGCCAACTAACATCGGAAGAACTTCTTTGCCTTTAGCTCCCGCAGACATTAAGTCTTTAGCATAACCAACCATTTTATCCATGTAACCAGAACGAGTAGAGCTGTAAGCATCTTTGTAAACGCAAAGATCTGCGCCGCGGATAAATGGGATTGTTGGCCAAACACCAACTTGCTCTTTTTGCACAACTGCTTGAGCAGCCAACGCGGAAAATGTTAAGGCAGCCGTTAAAAATAAAGAAATACGCTTCATAAAAATCCTTTGAGGTTTATTCACCGCGGTTTGTAATGCAATTTAATGACTCGACGGGAAGGCGTCGAAATAGCCTATTTTCGTTTAAATGTCCAATAGCCTGTTAAGAGGTTAGTTATTTGCCATTTAAAGGCACTTGGAGCATGCTTTATGGGGTATATGTCTACAAAAAAGCATTTAAAATTTGATCAGCAGCTCGTCGTCGAAAAACCTTACCCTGGTGATAGCCAAGGGGCCTTTTTGTTAAGCTCTTCGCAGCTTGAAATGGTTTTGTTAAGATCGGCTCAACATCACGAATTAAACGCTGAAGTTTGGTTTAGCGCAGCGACAGCGGGCCCTCCAGGTCATGTTCACGGTGGTTGTCAGGCCGCTGTGTTAGATGAAGTGATGGGATCAACAGGGTGGGCTCATGGTTACGGTGTGGTCGCTGCAAAAATTGATGTGGCCTTTATGGAAATGGTTCCCGTACTTCGCCAATATTCAATGCGCGGTAGAATCACATCTATTGATAAACGTAAAATTTTTATTGAAGCCGAGCTTTTTGATAAAGAAAAAGTCTATGCTAAATCCACAGGGCTATTTATTGTTCTGACCAAAGAACAAATGGATGCGTTGGGCACCAATCGTTAGGAACTAAAAAATAAAATGACGACGAATGAAATTGTTATTGAAACAATCGGCTGGATTTCAACAATCGCTTTTTTAGTCGCGATTGTTGTTCCGCAAAGAATTAACTTACATTGGTTAGGAATTTTTACGTCAATCACCACGGGTGTTTATGGCTATGCCCATGGGGCCACAGCCATTTGGGTGAAGTGGATTCTTGCTTTTTTCTTTCACGCGTACATGATTTATAAACTGAAAAAACAAAGCAAGTTTCAGCAGGCAGAATCTATCACTTAGTGGATAGATTTGCGTTTTTCTAAATACTCATCGTAAGTAGTTTTATCATCAAAGATCACTGTTTCGTCGATCTCGATAACTTTATTCGCCACTGTTTGGACTAACTGGTGATCGTGTGAAGTAAAGAGGATTGTGCCTTTGTAGCGCTCCATTCCTTCATTCACAGCCGTAATACTTTCTAAGTCTAAGTGATTCGTTGGACCATCGATAATTAAAACGTTGGCGCCAGAAAGCATCATCTTAGAAAACATACATCTCGCTTTTTCACCACCGGATAAAACATTCGGTTTTTTTAAAGCGTCGTTTCCGCCGAATAACATTTTGCCTAAGTAACCGCGTAAGAACGTTTCGTCTTTATCCGAAGAGTACTGGCGTAACCAGTTTACTAAAGTATCTTCGTCACCTTGGAAGTATTTCGCGTTATCATTCGGGAAGTAACTCATTGTTGTCGTGATACCCCAAGTGATTGTTCCTGAATCAGCTTTACGTTCGCCAGATAAGATGTCGAATAAAATAGTTTTCGTTAAGTCATTACGACCCACAAATGCCACTTTGTCGCCTTTGTTAATTCTAAAACTTACGTTTTTTAATAACTGTTGGCCTTCTAATGTGTAGTTTAGATTTTCAACGGTTAAAACATCGTTTCCTAATTCACGCTTCATTTCAAAACCAATATAGGGAACTTTGCGTGATGAAGCTGGTAGCTCGTGAAATTCTAATTTTTCAAGTTGCTTAGAGCGCGAAGAAGCCTGGCTGGATTTTGAAGCGTTCGCACTGAAACGTGCGATGAAGGCTTTAAGCTCTTCGGCTTTTTCTGCTGATTTTTTATTTTGATCAGCCATTAAACGTTGTTTTAATTCGCTGGCTTCGCGCCAGAAATCATAGTTGCCAGTATATGTCGTGATTTTACCGTAATCGATATCAGCCATATGCGTACAAACTTTATTTAAAAAGTGACGGTCATGGGAAATCACAATGACTGTGTTTTCAAAGTTTAATAAGAAGTTTTCTAACCAAGCAATCGCATAGATATCCAAGTGATTCGTTGGCTCATCCAGTAATAAAATGTCTGGTTTTCCTAACAGCGCTTGTGCCAGTAACACTTTAACTTTTTCGCCGCCGTTTAAGTCTTTCATTAAACGTTGGTGGTAAGAATCATCTAAGTTAAGACCGGCTAATAATACACCGGCATCAGATTCTGCTTCCCAGCCGTTAAGTTCACCGAACTCAGCTTCTAATTCAGAAGCACGTTCGCCATCAGCATCAGAAAAGTCAGGTTTACTATATAACTCTTCTTTTTCTTTCATGATTTTGTATAAACGTGAGTTACCCATAAGAACTGTGTTCATCACGGTAAATTCATCGTACGCAAAGTGATCTTGCTTTAAAACTGAAAGACGGGCTTTTGGTGGAATAATCACTTCACCGGTATTTGGTTCTAATTCTTTGGAAAGAATTTTTAAGAAAGTTGATTTGCCGGCACCATTGGCACCGATTAAACCGTAACAGTTGCCCGGTGTGAATTTCACATTTACTTCATCGAATAATTTTTTGCCGCCGAAGCGTAAGCTAATATTACTTGTAGAAATCATTTTTGTTTAAATCCTAAAATATCAACGTAAGTGATACCTTTGTTAATGCTTGAAGAAGGTGTAGCTCTTTGCCCTTTGATCTGAATTTTTCCGGTTACGAATAATTCTTTAAATGCCGTACGAGAAATTTCACGTAATGTTAAATTTTCGTTTTGCGCTTTAATAGCAGCTAACAATAAAGCATCTAAACGTTTTCCTGAAGAAATTTGATCCAAAGTGATGCGAAATGAATTGGGTGGTTTTGGTGGTACATGGTCTGTCATTTAAAAAATCTCCGTAAGCTCATCTATTAATTTTAAAAGATTTGGATTCTGTTCGACGATGGTTAAATAATCAAATGCTAACGCATCTAGAACATTTTGGTTAATGCCATTCAGGCGTAAATATAACTCAGTTGTATTAAAGCGAAAGCCCGGGCTTAATTCAAAGGCGTTTCGGCTTAGGTTTTTTAAGGCTTTGTGATTAAAAGTTAACTTCATCACGCGGTTTAAGTCGTTGGGTGAATAATGCTCGTTTAAGAAGTTGCTGTGTAAGTACGCGTAAAGCATAAATTTGAAAACTTTTTTATGACCCACTTCTTGAATTAAGTTTTTTAAATGAGTGCGGTCATCAAAGCGCGTAAAGAACGAATTAGCCTCAAGAAAGATTTTATGAACGGCATCTTGGGCATCGTTGATCGCCATAAACTCACAAGTGTTGGCAAAAGACTCTTCTAAAAGCATTACAACTAATTTTACTTTTTGATCAGTCGCTTTTGTAAGGCCAAGCTTTGTTGAAAGCGATCTAGCAATGGCGTGACAAGATTCGTGAAAAACATAGTTGGCTTTTAAGTTTCCGCCGATGTGATCCCAAGAAATCTGCTGCGGCACTTTTTGATCGAGCTGTGAAAGAATTTCGATGTTGTTTTGAAAATAGATGGTTTTGCTTGAGAGTAAGTTTTCAAGTTGGCTCATGGGAAAAGCCAAGTAGTCTTGATTAGGTGCATCTGAAAACTTAAAATCTAAAGTTTTAATTTTTTTTCTAACGGCGCCGTAATAAGTGTTGTTTTCAACCAAATAGCCATCGCCCAAACTTAAAAGAAGTCCGGAAGCTTTGGTTGATTCATGCTTTTGTAAAAGGGCCGTTAATTTCATGATTTTCATGGGAGAATACGTCACAAAATCAGTTTTGGACATGAGGCTTTTCTTGGATTAAAACTTTTACATACGGGAAAAGGCAGCTATACCCCCTCTAGAGGCGGTAAGGGCATCAGCCCAGCCCCATAAAGTAACTAAACCTCGTTTTATCAAGACTAGGAGATGATGGATTATGAAATTTCTAATGGCCGCTTTTTTGCTGATTTCTACTCTGATGATCACAGAAACTACTTTTGCCAATGAAGTAAAATTAAACGACCCGGCGCCACTTTTTAAAGTAAAAAACCAGGCGGGCGTTGAGTTTGATTTGGCGTCACGCAAAGGGAAATGGACTGTTTTATACTTTTACCCCAAAGCGGGCACTCCAGGGTGCACAAAACAAGCCTGTGCGTTTCGCGATAGCGTCAAAAAAATCCGCGATTTAGGCGCAGAGGTTTATGGCATTAGCACTGACACCATTTCAGACCAGGCAAAATTTCATAAAGAACATCATTTAGGTTTTGATTTATTAGCGGATAGCGATGCAAAAGTGACTGAACTTTACGGAGCGAAAATGCCAGTGGTTAAAGTCTCAAAACGTTGGACGTTTATTATTGATCCGCAATTAAAAATCAAAAATGTGTTGAAAGATGTCGATCCGGCAATGGATTCCGACAGAGTGGTTGCAGAAATTAAAAAGCTGCAAAAGTAAGTGTGAAAAGCACTGTCTCAAAATAAGAAAAATTGTTAAGTCATACGTCTGGCAGACCGATATATATAGTGTGAAGACGTATGGTACGTTTCGTTGTTTTTTGTCTAAATCACTGATCAGAAATTTCTTTCTGATCGTAGCTCTTATTTTCTTTTCTTCGTGCCATAAACTTTTATTCAATGTGATGTCTGAAGACCTTCCGCTGTGGAGACCGGGCATGGCACCGATCATCGTATCAGGTCAGGTGACGGGGTTTTCAGTCAGCGGTCTTGGTTATCAAAAACTATCGCAATCAGTTTCAGCTCTTGATTGCAGCGAACCTCTAACTGTTAAACTTTATCGGTTACAAAGTGACGGAACTATTCAAACGAATTCGCCATTAGCATCAACCACTGTGGACGCTAATAATTATTATACTTTCGATTTAAATGAATTAGACATTGATGATTCAGCGTCAACGGTAGGTCTTGTTGTAAAAGCCGAAGACTGTAACGGTGATTTTATGGACCGTCCTATTACAGGCATCAATACCCAACAAGATATCAATGCCAGAACGACGGTGATTTCACAAATCGTGAATGCCGGAACGCTTGTTAATAAAAAACTAAATGAAGCTGAAAAAGCTGAGATTGACCAGTTACTGGAAACAATTACGGGCTCAACTGCGCAAGAAGTTATTGATTCACTGACCAATGGAGCGGCCTCGTCAGCTAAGTTTACAGAAATTTTTGGGGCGTCACCGACGGTGATGAAAGATGTAAAACCTGAAATCCAGTTTACTCAACCAGTCGCTATTTTAAACGAACAACAAGTAACAGCGTTAACGGTTGGAGCTTTTCACATTGATCCTAATTATTCTTTTGTCTACAAATGGAAATTAGATGGCGTTGTGGTATCTTCAGCTAAAACTTGGAATTATATTCCACACGCAAACGCCGCAGGTCTTCATCAGATTGATCTTTACGTCGGTAAAAATAATGGTAGCGGCGATATTGATATTACAAAACCTTATTATGTAAAAAGTTTTGCTGTTACCGTAGGTAATAATATCCAGCCAACAGCACCGACACTTTCTCTTCACGCCAGCACGCCAAGCCCGCGCACAACAAATACAATTAAATTAAATATTACAACCGGCCTTAGCATGGCTAATTGTGAAAGCTTCTCGCATATGGCTTTAACTGACAGTAATGTGACTCCGGGTATTGCGCAGTTTAATATAGATTGTACAACCAGCGGTACACAAACTCTGGACTTAACTTTAGACGGTATAAACGGGCATAAAAATTTCTATCTATGGGCGATTGATGATTTAGGAATGATTTCATTACCTAAAACTGTTTCCTATACTCTAGATACAACAGCGCCTGTGGCGTTATCGCTCGTCATCAATAACGGTGTTTCGCATACAGGAAATAAAAACGTTCTTATGAATTTTTCTGCGCAAGATGACACAACAGATATTACGGCATTTTGCTTTCGCTATAATAACACTTCGATTCCAGATGTAGGTGATTCGTGCTGGACAACTTTAAGTTCAATCAGTGTAGCCACAAGTACGACACTCACGATCAATAATTACCAATACCAACTGGGTTCAGTCGTTGGCGATTATAACGTGACGGTTTGGTATAAGAACTCGGCGAACTTAATTAGTTCAATGACGAGCACATCAAGTGTAGACGCATTTACCATGAATTACTCTCCAGATCCTCCGCCAACACTTTCAAATATTTTAGCAGCAGGTTTTGATAATTCAGCTTCACCATTAGGTGTAAGTGATACCACAGTGACGATCGGTAATGATCTTTATATCAAATGGACAATTGATGATAATCATCCAATTCCTGCAGGTAATGTCGCTTTATATTATACAACGAATGATTCCACTTACACGACAATTGCTACGGGCCTTAATAATGCCATCAATGGTGGTTGTACAATCACAGGTGCTGAAACAGGCTGTTACAAATGGACTGTCGGTTCACCGGTGAGCAGTTATTATCGTATTAAATTAGTTGTAACTGATACAGGTGGTTCAATTGTATTTGATATGTCGAATCCATTAAACACCGGACCTGTTAAGTTTCTTTCTGGAAACACAAGTTTAGGTATCGGCGGTATGGCCACGAATGCGATGTTATTTTCATCGGGTGAACCAAATTACAACGATGAGCTTGATAACCAAGCGATCGTCGTTACAAAAACTGGATATGTGTTTTTCAGAAGCTATGGCCGTGGTTTAGTTTATGTATCTCCGCATGACGGTATCGTGCGTGACGTAGCTTTACAGACGGGCACAGCTTCTGGTGATGGTGGCAATGTGTTTAATGCGACCTTCAGAGCAATGTCTCGTATGGTGATTGATTATGACGATAACGTTCTTATCTGGGATTACAACAAGGTCAGAAAAATTGATACGCACGCAACACCTTGGACGATTTCAACATTGTTTGGTGGCGGTGCAGATACTTCAGACGGCGCAGCAGCTTTATCAGCAAGTATTTCTTCAAGCTATTCAGACCAGATGACGGTGACTCCAAACGGTCGTATTTATTTTAATAAATCGAACGAAATTTGGTACTATGATCCAACAGATTCAAAAGTTAAAAAGCATATTGCTTTAACTGGTGTTGGTACAGATGATATGGTGTCTTGGCGTGCAACTTATGATAACGTTGCGTGTCCTGGTTCTAATGCAGCGATCACATTCACTAAAGCAGATTCAAATATTACAAAAATCATGCGCCGTATGAGTTCATCGACAAATGCAGCTTGTGGATCGGCGACGGCTACTTATCCATACTATAATACAAATTTTGATCTCACAACGGGTGAAGCAACAGCGCCGCATCCGCCACAAACGACTTGGTCATCAGTGAAATTCACAGGTCTTGATGGCAATATTTATGTCTTATGGCAGGGCCGCGGAACAATCAGAAAGTACGACCCGGCAACAAACACTTTTGTTACAGTTGTGGGTAATGGTGTGAATGGTCGCTGCGATGATGGAACTCCGGCTCTATCTTGCCCTGTGGTGGCGATGTCAGCTTTCGTGAGTGAATTCGGAAGAATTTATTTTGTCGATTTAGGTGTATTACGCACTGTTGATTCCAGTGGTTTAGTGCAAACAGTTGGTGGCCAGCCAAGAAACTTCGGTGTGGGTTATAACCCGATCAGTGCGCGCTATTCGCAAATTGCGTTCTTTGAAAAAAATGGCAATGATATCTATGTTAAAAACGAACAAGAAAATCAAATTTTAAAATTTTCTTTAACGGGTGGTAACTTAGACCTTGTGGCTGGTAATACATTACGTGGAACACCAACTATCGGAGCCAGTGCCACAGCTTCAAGACTTCCTAACTGCGGTTGGGGTATGCCTTGCGGATTCTTGATTGATAGCGCGAATAACCGTTTATATCACTATTCAAGCAGCAACAATGTGGCTTACATTAATTTAACAACAGGCCTTTGGGTTCACCAAGCAAGTAACGTCGTGCAAGACTCGGTCGCGCGTGTAAGTTATGTCGGCTTAAATACTGACGGTCTATTGGCTTATGTGCCTTCAAGTTATGGCGTAACAGGTACTAAAAATACAATGCGCATGATTAATCAAACGACGATGGTCAGCACTAATATCTATGGTGTGGATTCGATCTTAACTTCGACAAGCGGTACGGTATGCGTGGGGGTAAGTACAACAACATGTTCAATGCCGCATACACAAACAGATTCAGTCCAAACACGTTATACATTTGATGCAGCAACGGGTAATTGGTTATATACCATTCGCGGGCAAAGCAGTTTATATTCGTTACCGTCAATGGGTGGTGTAGCTACGCTATTTGAAACGATGAATAACGCGATTTTATCTTACGATTTCTATAAATCAGGTGGCGATGATTTTATTTTCTACTGCTCTACATCTGGAAATCTGTATAAACGAAATATCACAACCAATACTGAAACAGCATTAACATTGCCAATCAGTTCAATGAAGTGCTCGTCGAATTCGTTATTCTACGATTCAGGCCGAAATTCATTAATCTTTGCGTACAAGCAAGGTAATTTATACGGAATAGCCGAATACACAAATCCGTAGGGTTTTAATTTTACTGACCCTTAAGTTTTTAAATTTCCATTTTCAATTGATTCATTAATCATGCGGCTTGCGACAGTCCAAAGCTCTGGAAGCCCACCAGCAATTGGTGGTTCACAGCGACCAATCACTTTGTCAGCTTTGACATTGTGGTTTTTCCAAGAGTAACCACCATTTAAATAGTTTGAATAAAGTGGTAAAAAACGATCAATCGCAGAAACGAATTTAGCTTCAGCTGAATGGCCGTCTTCAAATTCATTCCAGATGTTCATAAACTCAGTGGCGATAGCTTCTGGTAAAAGACCAAAGATACGATCGCGGGCTTTAGCTTCTTTTTCTTTTTTGTTTGGCTGTTCAGCGTAGACAATCACATCACCGGCATCGATTTCTACGATGTCATGAAGTAACGCCATTTTAACGGCTTTATTGATATCTAATTTTTGTGGCGACATTTTTTCAAACACCAAAACAGTCATCGCAAGATGCCAGCTGTGTTCGGCGGTATTTTCAACGCGGCCACCGGCATGAATCGGGGTGTTGCGTTCAATTAACTTAAGACGGTCAATTTCTTTGATAAACGGAAGTAAAGACTCAATGCTCATAGGGAAACCAATCTAATTGATTTTTCCCTATGAGTGTTAGGTAAAAAATTACACTAGTTGATGATAGAAACCCAAGTTGCCGAGATACCGTATTGGCGAACAAAACGATTAAAGATGTAACCGTTGTCTGGGTGTACGCGTACGCAACCGTGAGAAGCTTTTGTACCTAATTTTTTAAAGTTAGATTCAATTGTTCCGTGAACAGCGTAACCAGCGTGTAAGAAAACGGCGTAAGGCATATTGCCTAAACCTTTATAGTCGCCACCTGGGTTAGCTTTAGAAGAGTATTTATCGTAAATACGTCCGTTGGGATGACCTTGCCATAATGGAGTTTCATTTTTAGGAGAGCCAGTTGAAACTAACCAAGTGTGAACTAAAGCGCCACGAACATATAAATAAAGCTTTTGCTCACTTTTTCTAACTTCAGCGTAAACCGGGCAGTCGTAACGTTGGCAAGAGATCTCTAAGAAATCAGGCATGATGTAAGGTAGCTGGCCTGTTTGACGGATGTATTCACGATCCATCTCTTGTAAGATTTCTTCGATATTTGGTGCTGCTGGATCTAATTCTTCTAGAGCATTAGTTTCTTCAGCTGAAACCGCAGCCATTGGCGCTACTGTTTCTTGCGCTTGCGCTTCAGAGTAAACTAAAACTGCTGATAAAAATAAAGTGATCAGCGCGATGGTTTTTAAAATTTGCTTTTTCATAATCATTCCCTTTTGACTCGAGTTCTGAGTCGAGGTGCTTTTTGTAATGTGGCTGCAAAAAAAATGCAAACGCTTTAATAAGGACAATGGCGACAACCGTTTCCACAACAGTAACCGCGTTTCAGATGATAATGTCTTGAGAAAACCATTAAGCCATTGGTGTCAAAATAGTAATCCTCGTTATTTTCTTGAGCGAAAGTCGGTGAGGTTTTTGTGTTTGCAAATTCATTCAAACACTTAGCGCATAAACAATCTTTAAATTCTGAAGGAATATTTTGCGCAAGAGGCAGGGTGGTACACCAGCAGGGCGTTTTGTCCCCATCGGTTACACCGCAAGAAAAATCAGAATGGCACCGCTCACATTTTTTCTTCGCCATGCGGCACACACTGTTGTGTCCACTCACCAGCTTTGTAGTAAGCGTAAGCATAGAACCAAATAAGTTCTGTTTTTTGATCAATAATATTTATTTTATGGACGAAATCTTCTGGAACAGTGCCGTTAACAGAATAACACCAGCCGTAAGCTTTCATGTCAGTATCAGAAATAACATCTAAGTCAGAACCAAGACCATGAATGCTGACGATACCATCGATATCGCCAACAAAAGGAATTTGGTTTTGCTTAAAAAAATCAACTGAAACCTGACCTACGGTTTTTGGCAGCGAACTTTCGCTTTCGCCAGAAAATAAAACTTCACCATTTTTGCCGATCACTTTTAAGGTAACCGCTTGAACGCTGGAAAAAGAAAATAAAACCGCAAGAAAGATTTTTAACATTACTGACTCACTCTTAAGTACTGTTGCACGTTAAACGGAACAACGATGTTACCCATATGGCCACCAAGTGGATATAAGAATAATCTTTCGCCGAAGTTATCACGTAATAACTGGATGTCTGTTGGTTTTAATAAAAAATCATCTTTATTCGTAAAAATAAAAACGCGCGGATCGTTTTTAAGAGCGTCCATTTGCGAATAAAGGCTTGTCTCAAATGGAATATTTGAGTGCTGCTGTTGTGGTGTTAACGTCGGAATCACAAACGTGTGCATATAAGCCATGAAGTTGTAAGTGAAAGCTTCGGCTTCAATCGCGTTTAATTTGAATTTTGAATACGGCGTTTTTAAAACACGGGGTTTTACAAAGTGAGACATTAAAATAATGTCGCGTAAACTTTGACGGTACTGATCACCAATAACCCATTGAATATCTCTGTTCTGGATTTTCAGGTCTTCCATCATGTTAAATAAAGCTTTTACTGGATCTTTCGCCGCAGTGATATCACCGGCGTGTGTGTAGATCGCACCCATCACCCAGTTTTTACGATTGAGTGACATTGTGGCGCCCACAGTGTCGTTTAACCAATCTAACTGTTGGATGCCGTAGATCACATCTATACCTGGATTGATTAATAAAACTTTTTTGAAAAGCGGCTGAGCTTGTTTTTTATCAAGCGGTGCTAAAAATCCTGCTAACACGCCACCATTTGAATAGCCCACTAAAACATTAGATGTGTAGCGCATACCACGAGCTTTAGCTTGCTCTAAGATCCATTTAATAAATTGGTAATATTCAACCGCATCGCGAGGCATGTAACCTGGAACACCAGTTTCAGAAACCGCTAATGTGTATGACCAAGATAAGTTACTTGGTAATAAAATAACGTTGTAACCAGCTTTGGCGTAAAGATCACCTAAGGCCGCTGAATTTGTTGAATAAGAATTTCCACCAAGGCCTGCGATAATCATCACTAATGGAGCCGCTTGATTTTTTTTGATCACTTGAAGATTGATCACCGGCTTTTGTAAGGGGTTCGGGTTCTTTAAGCGCTCTGGGCGGTAAGTTAGCTTCCACTCATCATATTTGGCTGTTGAAGGTGAAAAAGACGATAATATAGTTGCGATATATTTGTCTTTTGTTGGAAACGGGTATTGCGACTCCGGAACTTCCAAAGCCTGAGCCATTTGGCCAAACGATAAAAATAAAATAAACGCGATAGCGATCACAGATCGTACGACCTGCTGAATTAATCCTTGCACTTTCATTCCCCTGAAATGTTTTAGAGTGATCTATCTAGAGAAACTTCACTCTAAAGGGAACAGGAAAATCGAAAATGTGACAAAATGCGTGTCTGCCTGCGAAATTGTTTCATATCGCTCAAAAGTAGAGGTAAAAAAACATCAGTGGAAAATGATCTCTTCGAAACACAAGTGAATCCCGAAATGCTGCCTTTGGCAGAGCGAATTCGTCCTAAAAGCTTTGAGGAGGTTTTAGGGCAAAGTCATTTTCTATCAAACAAGTCGGCGTTCTATCGCATCCTAAAAAGTGAGCAATTACTAAACTTAATCTTCTGGGGCCCGCCAGGCACAGGAAAAACAAGCTTAGCTGTAAGTTTAGCCAAATCTTTGAAAGCTCACTTTATTCAAATGAATGCGGTCGATGCCGGAGTGAAGGATTTAAAAGCCGCCTGTGAAGCGGGTCGTACGCGTAAGCTTCAGTACCAGCAAAAAACTTTACTGTTCGTCGACGAGATTCATCGTTTTAATAAATCACAGCAAGATGTGCTTTTACCTTACGTTGAAAAAGGGGATGTGTACTTAATCGGAGCTACAACTGAGTATCCGAGTTACGAATTAAATAAAGCCCTGTTATCACGTTGTCAGGTTGTTGAATTCAGGAAATTGAATTCTGAAGCTTTAGAGAAAATCTTAAATAAAGCAGCTTTAGAACTTGGAACAACAACCGACGAATTATTCCAAGCTGAAACAAAAGATTTATTAATTAATACAGCTGATGGCGATGCCAGACGTTTATTAAATATCACTGAAACGGTGATTAAGTTTTATAACGTACGTACGGAAGAGGATAGTTTTCCGTTAAATATCGAAAACTTAGAAAAGTTAATGGGACGAAAAATTATCCCATACGATAAAAAATCGGATCAGCACTATGATTGTATTTCAGCTTTTATTAAATCAATGCGTGGTTCGGACCCCGATGCAGCTTTATATTACTGCGCGCGTATGCTTGAAGGTGGAGAAGACCCAGCGTTTATCGTGCGCCGTATGATTATCTTTGCTTCTGAAGATATTGGTAACGCTGATCCACGTGCTTTAACGATTGCGACATCTTGTTTACAAGCGGTTGAGGCGATCGGTATGCCTGAAGCCAGAATTAATATCGGCCAAACGGTAACGTACTTAGCGAGTTGCCCGAAATCCAATAAAGCTTACTTAGCTATTAATGCGGCGATTGAATACGTGCAAAAAACCGGAACACCAGAAATTCCTGTGCATTTAAGATCAGCTTCTAAAGGTGAAGGGTACAAATACCCTCACAATCACCCCAAAAACTGGGTCCAACAAAACTATTGGCCACCACAGGCCAAACCTGAAAAGTTCTATGAACCTTCAGTCTCTGGTTTTGAAAAAAATATCTCTGAATATTTAAAATGGCTTAAAAGCGATAGCTAAATAATTTGATAAATAACCCTTGTGTAATTGCCTTCGGCCCTCCATAGTTTGCCTAACATTAAAAAAAGGGCAAACCATGAAATCAATTACTGAATTTCCATTAGCTACATTACAAAAAGTTTTAGCTGCAAAAACGGCATTAGCTGCTGAAGGCAAATCTGCAGAAGAAATCTCTGCTGCCATCGGTGAGCAATTTAAATATGAAGGTGATAAAATCACTTACGCTATCGCTGCTGCAGACTTAGCTGCCGGTAAAACAGCTGTACGTCGCGTACTAGTTGCTAGCTTTGCTGAAGGTGAAACTCCAAACCCTAAATTCCAAAACGTTGATGGTCACTTTTACCAAGTTGAATCATTTGATGCTAAACCTTACGTAGCTCCTGCTAAAACAGATGCGCGTGGCGGTGGTAAAAAAGGCGGACGCCGTGATGGTCCGAAATCTTCTCCATGGGGAATGTCTCCAGAAGAATTGGCTATGAAAAATAAGCCAAAAACAGCTACAAACTAATTATTGAACAGTTGTTCGATACGATCCCAAAGCTCCGTTCGCGGAGCTTCGATCTCTATCATCTTGTTTTCCAATGGATGCACGAATTTTAATTTCTTAGCCTTTAGGCATAATCCATTGATCTTTAATTCATCTCTAAAAAAACGATTGTGATGACTATCGCCATGCGTGCGGTCTCCCACGATCGGGTGGGCTACGCGGTTCATGTGACGTCTGATTTGATGCCAGCGTCCGGTTTTAAGTTCGACATGCAGTAATGAATAACGGCTTGTCGGAAACTGTGGGTTTACCGAATAGTTAAGTTCAATTTTTTTGGTCGTTGAATACACCGTGTGGGCTTCAACAAGTTCGCCGGTCGAATCAAGCTCAAGAGGTAATTGAATATCGCCATGTTCTTCTTTAAACCAACCGCGCACCACAACATCGTAAGTCTTATGAATTAAATGCGCACGCATCATTTTATTCATTTCAGATGCGGCCTTATTATTTAAAGCAAAAATAACTAAACCTTCGGTGGCAAAATCCAAGCGGTGAATCGGATGCCCTGTGATTTGATGTTTATCTTTAAGCCAGTGAAGACAAGTTTTTCGGCCCACAGTTTTTCGGGCGATGCGATCTTCAGGCGGGTGAACGTAAACGTGAGAAGGTTTCATCAGGATCAAAAGATCTTGATCCTGATACACTATCGAAGGTTCGACATCGAATTTATCGTTTAAGGCCTTCGGTAGTGGTTGCATGAGAATTAAAAAATTATAAACCTAAGAATTTATTTAACTGAAAGTTTTCAGGAGCATTAACACCTAAAGATAAAGTGATAAGGTCGATGAAAGATGAATCTTCGTATTGGCAAACTAAGAATTTTTTGTCAGTGCCAATAACTTGAGCCACTTCAACATGACCAGAACATTGAGTTACTTCTGATGAGTATTCGTTAAAAGAAACCGGGTTACCTTCTTTAGTGTTAAATTGCATAACATCAAAAGCGCCAACATAAGCGTTATCAAATTTGCATAAAGCCCATTGGTCACGAATTTTAGAATTTTGCAGATGGATTTCAACAACCGTGAATTCGCCACCGACTAAATTACAGTTTCTGATTAAAGGATTAGATGCCGACCAAGATGTAGAAGCTAAAAGACAAAGAACGATCATTGTCGCGTAAGCGTATTTCATAGACACAGGCTCCTTAGTTAATAGACCTTGGGGTCTATCGGATTTTCGGAATGAAGCCAATTAATGCACTAGTTTTTAACTTTTTTACAAGACTTTTGCTCCGTTTCACTTAAAAATAAGGCTATGTTGAATAGAAAAGTACTCTCTTGGGCGTTATACGATTGGGCAAACAGCGTGTTTTACACCACTGTGATGGCAGGATTTTTTCCCGTATTCTTTAAAAAGTACTGGAATACCGAAGCCACAGTCAGTCAAAGTACCGAACGTTTAGGGTTAATCTTAGCTATTTCTGGTTTTTGTTTGGCGATTTTATCACCGTGGTTAGGGGTTCTTTCTGACTACCGCAGATCAAAGAAAAAATTCTTAGCTTTTTTTATGGTGTGCGGGGCCTTTGCCACGATGGGATTATTTTTTGTTCCGCAAGGTGATTGGTTCAGTGCGGCTGTGTTATATGGTTTTGCGTTTTTCTCAGCGGCTGCCAGCGTCGTGTTTAATGATTCTTTAATCGTTGGTGTTACAACACCTGATAAATACGACAAGGTTTCATCATTTGCTTTTTCGCTAGGGTATTTAGGCGGTGGTTTATTATTTCTGGTGAATGTTCTCATGTTTCAAAAACCAGAATTTTTTGGTTTAAGCAGCGGCGCTGAAGGGGTTCGTTGGTCATTTTTAACAGTGGCGATTTGGTGGTTACTGTTTTCTATTCCGAATTTTTTATTTGTGCCAGAGCCTGCGGCGATGCCAACTAACGAAACAGCAGTGCAGTTATTTGTAAAATCAATGCACGAACTTAAAAAAACTTTCTTAGAACTTTTCAGTCAGAAAAATTTATTTTTATTCATTGTTGCTTATTGGTTTTATATCGATGGCGTAGCAACGGTTATGTCGATGGCTGTTGATTTCGGAATATCAATTGGTTTTGAAGCCGCTGATTTAATTAAATCGTTATTGATTGTCCAGTTTGTAGGATTTCCTGCCGCTTATTGCACAGGATGGTTAGCTACAAAATACGGAAGTAAAAAAGTGATCATTGGCTGCCTATTAATTTATGTAGGTGTTGTGATGGGCGCTTCTGTGATGACTAAGCCCGAGCATTTTTACACCATGGCCGTACTTATCGGTTTAGCCCAAGGAGGCGTTCAGGCGCTTTCACGTTCATTATTTGCGTACTTAATTCCGTCAGAAAAAGCGGGCGAATACTTTGGCTTTTTTAATTTATTAGGAAAATTTGCTTCGGTTTTAGGGCCGTTGTTAATGGCCGTAACAGCGCGAGCTTTTGGTCATCCGCAAAAGACAATTTTAAGTTTATTGCTATTATTCGTGTGCGGAATTTATTTCTTAACACGCGTTCAAGTTAAAAGAGCTACTTAGGTAGCTCTTTTAACTTTCTAGTTTTGATTTGCTTTCAGCAAACCTTATTCTAAAGGGGGCGACTTCTCGCCATCCTGCTGTTTATTCTCATCAGTTTGCTGGTGTTTTTGGATTTCTAAGGCTTTTTTACCAGTGATTCCCACCCATTCAGGTAAAAAGATCGCGATCACGATAAAAACCATAGTACATAGTGCAAAAAATCCAATAAGAATCCAGATAAGTTCCATAATACAGCCATTATACATTGAACCTGTGACATAAGTCTAAAGAATTGGTATCAAAGCCCCATGAGTTATAAGGTACAGGATCACTATTTTAAAAAGGCTAAAGAGCAAAACTTTGTCGCGCGCTCTATTTTTAAACTTGAAGAGATTGATCAAAAATTTAAAATTATTTCTCCGGGCCAAAAGATTTTAGATCTAGGGGCATCTCCTGGGTCGTGGTCACAGTACTGCTCAAAAAAAATTGGTCCTAACGGTCGCCTTTTGGGGGCTGATTTAACTGAAATTCCAGAAAAATTGGCAAAAACCATGAGTAACGCCAAATTTATTCAAGCCGATTTGCGCGATATTAACCTTGAAGAAATTTTTAAAGAGTACGGCTTTAATGAACCATTTGATGTGGTGTTATCTGATATGGCACCAAAAACAACGGGTATTCGTTTTACTGACCAAGCTCGTTCGTATGAGCTTTGTGAAATTGCTCTTAACGTGGCTCGCAAGTTTTTGCGTAAAGACGGACACTTTGTTTGTAAGCTGTTTCACTCAGATGATTTTTCTAAGCTGCGTGAAGAGATTAAAAAAGATTTTCAAAAGTTCGAAGCTGTTAAACCTGATTCTACGCGCAAGATTTCAAAAGAAATTTTCCTTGTCGGTTTAAAGAAAAAATAGATGTCGATCATCAAAGTTATCTTTGAAAATAACGACTTTATCGCCTGTGATAAACCAGCAGGGGTGTTAAGTGTTCCTGATCGCCATAAAAGTGACCGTCCATGTTTAGGTTTAGAGTTACAAAAGCAAAAGAACATTCAAATCTTTCCGGTGCACCGACTTGATCTTGAGGTCAGCGGTTTAATTTTGTTTGCGAAAAACTCGCGCGGGCATAAAGCTTCGCAAGATTGGTTTTCTAAAAAGCTTCTGCAAAAGAAATACAAAGCTTTAACTTTGAATCAGGATTTCTCGCATTGGCCAGCTAATGTTCCAGCGGCCAAAGATAGATTAGATTTAAATGCAGGTTCTGAATTTAACTGGAAGATGAAAATCCTGCGCGGTAAACGCCGATCGTTTGAATCTCCGCATGGTGATCCTTCAGAAACAAAAGCGATCTATCAAGGTAAGCAGGGTGAGTTTAACGAGTGGGATATGTACCCAATCACCGGTCGCGCTCATCAGTTAAGATTAGAATTAAGCCGTCATGGATTTCCAATTGTGGGTGATCAGTTATACGGATCAAAAGTTACGCTAAAGCCAAGCCAGTGGCCGTTCGGCCCATTAGCACTGCGTGCGGTTGAGATCACTTTTAATGAGCAGATTTGTAAAGATTTCGATTTTCCTTACGTGCTTTCAGCTACTTACCTATAAGTAAGAACATTTCAGAAATTTAACTCGCGTAAATCGTCGCAACTCGATGCGTCGGTAGGTTAGGTTTTCTTCATTTCACCTGCAATTTTTACTTTCCAGATGGTTCCAATCTGGGTACAACCAGTGCGTCTCTGGAACCACTGGAGACCTTACACCCACGAAGGGGGTTAAAAATGAAAGCACTTATTAAGTTATCAGTAGCAGCTTTTTCTTTAGTAGTCGTGATGGGATCACAAACTGTTAAAGCCGATAGCGATATCGAAAAAATCATTGGAAAAGATGACCTTATCGCCGTAAACGCAGAAGCTACAAACGTACCTACTAAATTTAAATCTTTAGTAGATGCATTTGGTAAATTAGGTATGGGTTGTACTGCAACTCACATCGGTGATGGTTATGTATTAACTGCGGGTCACTGTTTTTGGGCTGGTCCTACAGCAATCGAAAACGAAGACTGCCCGGGTGCTGAAAATGAAATCCAATGGGGTTTCCGTGAAGGTAAAGAACCTTACTTAACTTCTAAATGTGAAAAAATCATCATGGCGCAAAGAACAGAGAAAATGGATTACGCTTTATTAAAAGTTAGCCCAGTTCCTCCAGTTGCGATCAAAGCTGATTTATACAAACGCGCTAAAGTTGGCGAAAAAGTAACGATCTTCTCTCACCCAGAAGAATTACCTTTACGTTGGTCACAGTCTTGTAAAATTCAAAAAGTTCAAGATTCTGATTTCGATCCGGCTTTAATTCACCACATCTGTGATACAAACCCAGGTTCATCTGGTGCAACAATCATCAACTACTACACTTTAAAAGTTGTAGGCATTCATGATGGTGGTCGTGCTGATGGTAACGGCGGTGGTTTAAACTACGGTACGTACATCTACGACACTCCACTTCGTAAAATCATTAAAGATTTAAATATCAAGTAATCAGCTCGGGCGATTAAGCGATGAAAAATATCTTTCGTCTTCTATCAGTTCTTTTATTGTGTGGTTGCATTCATGCGACCGCGCAAGACTCAAAAGTTAACGACAATTATCCTGATCAATGGTGGGTGTTTATTCCACCAAGTGAATTGAAAAGTTGGGAGATTGCTCCACAAGCGGCTGATCGTTCAAAAGGCGAAGTTATTCTTTCTAAGCGCACTGAACTTGGTATCTTCTCTAATTTATCTGAAGCTCATTTTGAAATGGATGGAACTCATTACGCCAGTGTTGAGGGGCTCTGGCAGGGAATGAAGTATCCAGAAGGCCCAAACGACGAACGAATGAAAGATCCGAACGTTGTTTGGCCTTATACGCGTGAGCAAGTTTACAAAATGTCAGGCTTTGAATCTAAAGCCGCTGGTGATGCAGCTAATGCTAACATGAAACAGTTAGGTATTAAGTGGATCACATATAAAGGTAAAAAGATCGAATACAAAACTGAAACGGGTAAGGTTGAGCACTACAATATTATCTACCGTGCTTCAGAACAAAAGGTTTTACAAAATCCAGATATCAAAAGTTTATTATTACGCACAGGTAATTTAAAATTCTTACCGGATCATACACAACAGCCAAATCCGGATCCTGCGTACTTATATTTCGACATTTTTATGAAGATCCGTTCGGGTCTATCAAGCAAAGCGGCGCAGTAATCCACCTGCGCCAATTACAATTAATTCTAAGTTTAAACAAGCTTCGCGCTTTGCGATAATGGGCTAGTTTTGATCTGAAATTCCACACACTTACGTTTAATTCACCTAGCACTTGGTCAAGAAAACTAGACCATCGCCTAGTTTAATAATGGAACCAGTAAAATCGCTTAAAATTTTTAAACAAACGTACAATGCTAGATCCACAACAAACGGATTTGTTTAAACTCAATTAGAGGGGAGAGTTTGTGTTAAAACCACTTAATTCATTAATCGTATCGTCTGTGCTAGCAATTTCATCATTTGCTATCGCTAAACCAACATTAAACCAAAAAATCGTTGGTGGAGAGAATGCTCAAAAAGGAGAAATCTCTTATATCGTTTCTTTACGTTCTAAAAGCTACGGCCACTTTTGCGGTGGTTCATTAATCGCTCAAAACTGGGTATTAACGGCTGCTCACTGCGTACGCGGTGGTACAATCGATTCTATCTGGATCGGTATGTTAGATCAAAAAGACACTGCAGGTGTTGAGAAAATCAAGCCAGCTAAAATCATCGCTCACGAAAAATATTCTTCTTCAACTATGGAGAATGATTTTGCATTAATTAAATTATCTGAGAATTCTTCTTTTGCTCCAGTTGCTTTAAATGAAACTGAGATTGCAATCGATGATACTAATCCAGATGCAGCTCCAGTTATGTCAATGACAGCTGGTTGGGGTGCAACTCGTGAAGGTTCTTACTCATTACCAAACATGTTGCAAAAAGTTATGGTTCCTTTAGTGAGCCAAGCAACTTGTAATGCGCCTGAAGCTTACAAAGGTGATATCACTGAAACTATGATCTGCGCTGGTTACAAAGCTGGTGGTAAAGATTCTTGCCAAGGTGATTCTGGTGGTCCTTTAGCGGTTATCAATGCAGACGGTACACACACTTTAATCGGTGTTGTGAGCTGGGGTGAAGGTTGCGCTCGCGCTAACAAATACGGTGTTTACGCAAAAGTAAATACTGCTGTTGAGTGGATCAAAGAAAAAATGGCCACTACAACTGAAGAATAGTTTTTAAAGTTAAATTTTAATAACGAAAAAAGCCGGGTCCTTCCGGCTTTTTTTATTTGGGGTAACAGTTCCCTTTTTGATATGCGGTGAGTTGCAGAAAGGAAACTGTTACCTTTGTCTCATATTGAGACGATCAAGTCTTATCTATATATTAAATTATAAATCTTCGTAGTGTCTGTATTTCCAGACAAACAGTGACAGTGTGATTACAGTGAAGCTGATCGCGGCAGCTAAGCCGTAGCCGTAACCCTCGTCAGGGTATTCAGCTTGGCGTATACCGAAGTATAAAACAAAGGCCTTACCAACTAGTGTTGGAACCAGAAACGAGCGTAGAAAGTCTTTAAGGATCGCTTTAGGGGCGAGCTTTGGAGCTTTATGTTTTAATTCGTTTTGAGTGTTGCTCATTTGCTTTCAAATATATGTCACAAGTTAATAGGGTGTAAAACAATTTTGCGGTCTGTGATTTTGGAGCATGTCTCAGCGTGAAACATCATTTTTTAAAATCGACCACATATCAACAACTTAGAAGAAATATGAAAAGTTGGCCTTGAGGTTGCTTTAACTATCAATTGTAAAGGAAGTAACAATTATGAAAACATTAGTAACACTTTTAAAAATCGCGATGTTAGTAACAACATTATCGTTTGTGATGTCTTGTGATAACAAGAAGAAGAGCACAAGCAATAATGGAACAAACTATGCCTACGGTACTGGTATCTACACATACGGTGCTAACGGGACTTGTATCAATAACCAAAATGGCCAAGTTGTAGCTACAACTTACTGTCAGCAACAGTACAACAATGGTTATGGTTACGGTTCTCAACAATGTAACGGAAACTCTAGCTTATTCGTTTTCATCCGTGGCCAACAATACGCATGTTCTGCTGACTACATGCAAATGCAAACTTTCCAACAGTATGGCGGGTGCTGGGTAAGTTGTGCACAAACAAACTGCTCGGGTCAAATTGCTTACCCAGGTGGTTCGCAATCTCAAACTCAAGGTTACCAATGTATGTAATCGCTTAAATAGCGATTCGGTTTCCTAAATATATTCCAATTCTCGTACTAAATTCATAATTGATAAAGCTCTGTGTTGTGCACAGGGCTTTTTTTGTTTTGAGCTCGAACTATTTTAGGGCTTTGATTTGGGAGCAAACATTTTTAACCGCAGCCATACATTTTTGGCGGTCTTCCATTTGTGTCTTTGTCGCTTTATCGGCGATTGTTTGAATAGGGCGTTCGCGTTTTTCTAAAGCGTAGGCGTAGATATCGCACGTGCAGTCTTTATCGCAAGTGTCCGCTCTTTGTGCCAAGATTTTAAAATCACCTTCAGTTAAAGCCTGTGATTTCTCATCGATTAGCCTGTGTAAGGCTTGGCTTTTTTCTGAGATCTGTTGGCTTGAGATTTTGCAAGATTTGCTGCCAGCTGTAGGAGTTGCTTGTTCGGCTAAAACCAGTAGGGCATTTGAAAGTTGGGCCAGAGACTGTAACGTTCTGGCCTGACTGTTGATAGAAAATAAAGAAATCGCTAATAGTGTAAATACAACCGTAAGTTTCATCTTACGGTGTATAGTATGGTTTACCGCGAGATTCTTCAATTAATTTATGAAGTGGTTCAATCTTATACTTAGATTTTAAGTATTTGATTACTTTATCTGACGCGATCACCGATTGCGGATGAATATCGTGAAATAAAACAATACCACGACCTAATGAATCAATTTGCTTTTTAGAGCGTTGGAAAATTGACTCAGGGTTCTTATCTTGCCAGTCAAGAGTATCTACGTTCCAGGCAATGTGTAACATATTGTTTTTTGCAATCAGTTGTCTGATCGCGCTTCCAGAAGGGCCGCAGGCACCATACGGGCAACGGAACATCGTTGGTTTTTCGCCAACGATTTTAGCGAAATCAGTTGCGGCTCTGTTGATCTCTTTATCTAAGCCTGCTGAACTTTGTTTTGGTAAGTTGGCGTGCGTGTAAGAGTGTGAAGCGCGTGAAAATAACGGGCTTTTCGTTTGTGGAATCGCTGGGTATTTCACAACGTTTTGTGTTTGCCAGAAGAATGTACCGTGAACGCCGTTGTTTTTTAAGTTATTGACCATACCTTGGGTATGAGTTGGGTTTGGACCATCATCAAAAGTCATCGCCCATTTACCCATCGGGAAACGGTTTCCAGTCACATGACCTTTGCCATCCGGACTTGGATATAATTCATCTAAAGCTTGCGGTGTACGTGGGTTTGTGAAGTTGTTTTTTAAATTGAAATCTTTTTTCAATTTAAAATCATTTTGTAAGAAATCGGCTCTTGTATTTACAAAGTCCTGTTCAGGTTCGATCACACGAGTTTGTAAATATTCAGACCACTCTTTCTCGATGAAAGTATCTAAGTGAGTTTTAGGGCGGTTAGCAACAAGCCATTTTGAACGCTCGTAAGCTTCTGTAAGAACAGCTTGTGACGGGTTCAGATAAGATTTAAACGAAGGCGTTTTTACTTTTGTTGTAAACTCTGTTTTGATCTGTTCGTTCACGTCATGTAAGTTTTGCGCTAAGTTCATGATGGCTGATTTGTCGCCTTTTTTCCAGCCTTCATCGATCCATTTTTTTACGTTAGCCACCATCCACTGAGTTGATTTTTGGTATGGAGAATCTTCTGTATTAGCGTGTTTTAAAGCTAAATAGTAAAGGTCTAACATTTCATGAAGATTACGCTCAGAAAATTCCCAAGCAATTAGATTTTGCGCGCGAATTTTTTGAAATTCGTTAATGTCTTCATCGGCTAATTGTTCGCCATTTTGTGTTTTGTTGTAAATCACATCTAAGCGGGCATCAAAGTCAAAAAGTAACTGCTGAGCCACGTAATAGAAGCTTCTTTGGCGATCAAGATAGTTCGCAAAGTTACGAGATCTTTCTGCATCAGTCGGAGCTTGCATCAATTTTTCAAAAGTGTTGATGTGTTTTTGCTCTTCATCTTCATATTGGTATTGCGCCACGGCTCTTGTTTCGTCTTTTTTCCACGGCGATTGACATGAAAATGTAAATAGTAATGCAAAGCTCGTGATGAGTTTGATCAGTCTCATTAAAAAGTCTCCCTTTGTTGTCTTAGTAATTTTTTCTAATAACAAACCTTTATCGGCCATATTAAAGCAGGGCTGAATGAAACAATTCTGGTCCTAGTGACAGATTTGGTAACAGTTTTTAATTTAGGGTCTAATATAGGGGGATATAGGTCTGGTCCTTTAATTGTATTTATGCTGATTGTATGAAAACACAAACTGTAAAAACTTTGTTCGCTTTTATTTTAATGACCTTCGTCGCTGGCGTAGCTTATGGCCAGAAAAGGCTTAATCCGACGATTTATTTCGTGAAATCTATCGATCTTACTGAGCAAGATTGTTCGGTCAAAAAGACCTTATATTCTACAACGGGTGAAGTGATTAAAAAGGTTTGTGCTATAGATTATAAAACCTGCGTGATTGAAGGAACCTGTGCTCTCATTGGTAGTAAAGATACGACTTTAATTAATTACGTCGACCAGAAGCAGGGTGTGCCTTTATTTAAAGAGGTTGGTGAAAAGTGCCCCTATGGCTTAGGCGTAAGTAACATCTGCTTAGACCCCTATTATACGGTGGCTGCAGATATGAATTTTCATAAAGCAGGCGAAGTTATTTTCGTAGAAGTGGTTAAAGGTACAAAGCTTCCAAACGGTGAAGTACATGATGGTTTTTT